>JANXMS010000142.1 GCA_025354525.1 Acidobacteriota bacterium | reverse complement strand
GCAACTCATAAGAGATGCCCAAAGTATCCAGGATCCGCACCGCATTCGTCTTCATCGCGTCTATGCCTTATTCTAAAGGCCATGCACTGGATTATTCTTCTCCTCACCGCGGCAGCCTTCGCCCAAACTCCCGATGCCTGGAAGAAGAAGGGTGAAGACGCCTTCCGCGCCGGCAAGTTCGTCGAAAGCGTAGAAGCCTTCGACCAAGTTTTGAAGCTGGTCCCCACTTACTCGGCCCAACACTGGCAGCGGGGAATCTCGCTCTACTACGCCGGCCGCTTCGCCGAATGTCGCAAGCAGTTTGAGCTGCACCGGACCGTGAACCCAGAGGACGTCGAAAACGCCGTTTTCCATATGCTCTGCGCCGCCCGCATCGACGGCATGCCCGCGGCCCGCGAAAAGCTGATCCCAATCTCAGCCGACACCCGCCCCGGCATGATGCAGGTCCATGCCCTTTTCGCTGGCAAGGGCACGGCCGCCCAAGTGATGAACGCCGCCCGCGGCGGCGGCCCTTCGGCAATGTTCTACGCCTTTCTCTACATCGGCTACTTCGAAGAGACCGCCGGTCGCCGCAAAGCCTCCAAACAACACTTCCGCGAAGCCAACCGCCTAGCCGGGACAGACTACATGGGCGACACCGCCCGCGTTCATTGGAAGGCTCTCGAAAGCGGCAAGCTCCCCTAACGCAAGAACCGCTCAATCACGTTCTTCGTAATCCGCGACACATTCGCGTCCGGAAACAGCGCCGATGGCCAAGTAATCGACCCCACCGAAAACACCGCCCCGCCCGACGCCGTATCGAAGGTCACGATCTCCGCCCCTCCGTCATCGACGTTCGTCCCCTTCGCCAGCAACACCGTATTGGCCGGCGACGACGGGCTCCGTTTGTCCGTCTCATGACCCGACGCCCCGCCCGGCACCCGCTCATGCAGCGTCTGCTGCCCGAACTCGTCCCCGTTCCGTAACCCCGTCCCGGCAAACGCCCAATGTTCCGCGTCAATCACTTTGTACGGAGCCGACGTCATAATACCGGTCTCCGTGCACACCACCCCGAGCAGATTTGCCTCTGATTCCAACGTCCGCGCCATCCGGCTTTCGAAGCGTCCGCCCATCTCTCCCCGCTCACTGTACAGGTGAGATAAGCAGCGCATCGTCGCATCCTCCGCCAGCGTCACCTCACAGTTCAGCCCATTGCCGCCCAGATACAGAAACCTCCCACCCCGCTCAAACACCCAGCTTTTCACGCGTAAATACATCTCTCGCGTCCAGTATTCTGGATGAACCGCTATGATCAAGATCGCGTAAGCATCCAACGGCAACGTGCCGTCATGCAACTGCGCCTCGGCATAGAGGTCATAGTCGAACCCTTCCCGTTCCAGCCAACCGTACAGTCGCCATTCACCAGGCAGTTGGCCGCATTGAATACGCCCCGGAATCGGGTCGGTAATTTCGCCATCGACGAGTAAGTGGTTGCTCGGCTCGGGACGGTCAAACGACAACGGCCGATATTCCTCATCGGCGGGCCGCCAACTGCCGAACGGAGTTCGGTCGGTGTATCTCCCCAGGTCCTGCCGCGAATTAACCACGGGAGTACATGGTAACTCGGTAGCGTTGACGTAGTTACTCCTGCCGCCGTAACTATTGTAAGCATTCCAGTTATTCGTCGCCGCCAGTACGGCGATCTTCGCAACCGGCTTGGCCGGGGCCACAATCCACGGGAAGCTGAACGATCGGCCAGAGGGAGTCTTCGCCCAGAAGTAGTACAATCCCGAGCGCTCCGGCGCTTGCACTATCGGCGGAGAGGGATAGCCGTCGTTGTTCCAATGCACGCCAGTCTGGGTGAAATCGCCGTCCGGCAGCATCTGCCGATTCGCTTGCGGGCCATGCTCGTCCACCCAACCAATCATCCGGACATACTCTTTCTTCAACCCATAGCGCCACAAAGTCAGTTGGTACTGCTCATTCGAATGAACCCGATACTCGCCCTTCTCACCGCCGCGAATCCATTTCGGCCACATGTAACCAATCAAGCCGTCTGATAAGAGCCGGAACTGCACCGGCTCGCCAAGCTCGACAGTCACTGTCTTTGAACCAAATCCAGCCTTGGCCAAACTAACTCGGTATCGGCCCGGCGCTAAGTCGCCATAGAAGGCACCGCGCGCCGAAGACCGAAGTACAGCAACTTCCCCGGAAACCGCCTCAAAGTCCGCCACCACCTCGGGCAGGGCCAGGTACATCTCGTCGCTCACATAGGCTAGAACACGCATGCTCCTCGAATTGTATAGCATAGGCCCATGCGTCTTTTTGCCGAAATGAACCGCGAGCAACTGCGCCTTGCCGCACCCTCCAGCCTCGCCATTCTGCCCATTGGGGCCACCGAGCAACACGGCCCCCATCTCGCCACCGGCATGGACTTCCTAACCGTCGAACGAATCACCCGCGCCGCCGCCGAACTGTCTCAGGCCCCGGCCATCGTCACCCCCACTCTGCCCTTCGGCTCTTCCCACCACCACCTCGTCTTCGGCGCTACCCTCTCCCTCCGCACCGAAACCTACCTCGCCGTCCTGAAAGACCTGCTCAACTGCCTAGTCGACGATGGCTTTCGCAAAATCTACGTCGTCAACGGCCACGGTGGCAATCAGGACCTGATGCGGCTCGCCGTCCGTGACATCCGATTGGAGCGCCACGTAGAGATCGGCTGCGCCGCTTACTGGGCGCATCGCGGCCCCGGCCACGCCGGCCAATGGGAAACGTCCCTGATGCTGGATGCCCGCCCCGAACTCGTCGACCGCAGCGCCGACTTCTCCGCCGGCCGCGATCCGAACTGCCGGCCGGAGCGCCCTGACTTCTGGAAGGCCATCAACGGCTATACCGACGACCCTCGCCTCGCAACAGCCGAGTACGGCCAAACACTAGCCGCCGAAATCATCGCCGAACTAGCCGTAATCTTCAAGGAGTTTGCATGACCCGCCGCCAACAGCTCTCCCTCGCCGCCTCGACCCACACCCCCCGTCATCGACACCCACATCCACCTCTGGGAGCCGGCCAAGTTTCCCTTCCACAAGGACGCAACGTACGCCCCGCCGCTCGAACCGCCGGCCGCGATCCGAACTGCCGGCAGGAGCGCCCTGACTTCTGGAAAGCCATCAACGGCTATACCGACAACCCTCGCCTCGCTACAGCCAAGTACGGCCAAACACTAGCCGCCGAAATCATCGCCGAACTAGCCGTAATCTTCAAGGAGTTTGCATGACCCGCCGCCAACTGCTCGCCCTCGCCGCCTCGACCGACGCCCCCGTCATCGACACCCACATCCACCTCTGGGAGCCGGCCAAGTTTCCCTTCCACAGGGACGCAACGTACGCCCCGCCGCCGGAGCCGCTCGAACCCTATGTCGCCTTCGCGCAGGCCGCCGGCATCCACCACGCGGTCGTCGTCCATCCCGAGCCCTATCAGGACGACCACGCCTATCTCTGGCACTGCCTCCGCCAGCCGATGTTCAAAGGGACGCTGCTGCTCGACCCCATCAACCCGCGCACTCCCGCCCGGATGCGCGAAATGGTGAAAGAGCATCCGAACCGAATCGTAGCCCTCCGTATCCACGCGATGAACGGACCCACGGAGTTGCCGCTTCGTTTCGGGCCCATCAAAAATCGCGACCTGCGCCACCCCAACCTGGCGACCTGCTGGCGCACAGCAGCGGACCTCGGCCTAGCCATCCAGATGCACTTCGTCCCAACCCAATCCGAGGCCATCGGAGCGCTTTGCGCCGATTTCCCGAGTGTCACGGTGATGCTCGACCATATGGGGCGCACGGGCACAGCGGCGGGCGGCCTCGAAAGCGTACTCGCTCTGGCAAAATACCCCAAGACCATCTTTAAGTACTCCGGCTGGAGCTACTTCACGGCACCGGTGCAGCCCGTCGTAAAGCGAGCCTACGAAGCCTTCGGGCCGGAGCGGATCGTTTGGGGCGGACTGGGCATGAACGCTGCCGAATACACGAAAAACAAAGCGCTGTTCGCCGAACACTGGGCTTTCGTTTCGGCGGCCGATCAAGCCAAAATCCGGGGCCAAAACGCGGCGCGGATTTACAAGTTCTAGCCCGGATTTCTCGCAAATCTGTAGCAAAAGGCCATCCATTGGGATAACTGTGTTTCACTATAACGAGTTAAGTCCAAGGAACAACGGCTTTTGCTTTGACAGATCGTATCCAATCCCGGCTTGAGTTTGGGACCCATCAGTCCCGCGTCTCGCCGCCTGCTTTACGGATCACCGCGACCAGCGCTACGTCCACCACTCCGTCAAGGAAATGCTCGCTCAGCGAGTCTACGCCCTCGCTTACGAAGACCTCAACGCCCCTCCTCAGCCTCCTCGCCGGTAAACCCGACCTCACGCAACCCCTAGCCGGCAAAAGCACCCTCAATCGCCTAGTCCTGAGCACTCCGGAAGCCAATCGCTACTAGAAAATGTGCATTACTGCTCCGCCAAACGGCATCCAAACTCAATCTGATCCCGCGTCTCGCCGCCTGCTTTACGGATCACCGCGACCAGCGCTACGTCCACCACTCCGTCAAAGAAATGCTCGCTCAGCGAGTCTACGCCCTCGCTTACGAAGACCTCAACTCCCCTCCTCAGCCTCCTC
>JANXMS010000134.1 GCA_025354525.1 Acidobacteriota bacterium | reverse complement strand
CTTGTGGGCGCGAGGGTACTTCTGTGCGACGGTGGGCGCCGTGGATGAGGAGACGATCAAGAAGTACATCGAGAACCAGCAATGGGACCAGGATGACCAAGGATTCAAAATCACAATGCCGACCGAGTGAGAACGTGGCCGCAAACGCCGAGATCTGGAGCGGCTTCAGCCGCGTCCTGCGACTTTCAGTCGCCTGCCACCCCCACCGCCTTTAGGCGGTGGGGGTTTAGATCCCGACGACGCGGCCGCGGTCGAGGATGGCGTGAGTGGGGAATTCAGAGAGGTCGCCCAAGGCGCGCTCGCCTTGGGCGGGGGGACCAGACGTTCGAGGTCTTCGGGCGCTACGAGACTGCGGACGTCGCGGCGGAGGAGGCTGATGGCATCCAAGCTGCTGACCAGCTTGTAACAGGGCTCCTTCGGCAGTTTGAACACGTTCAACTGTTCGAGGTCCAAGGGGTGCATGAGGCGGGGGCTGTGGGCTTCGATGGGGACGAGTTGCAGGGGTGCCAGGGCGGCGTGGCAGGCTTTCTGGCTCTAGGCTACGGTCGCTGGACCGATCCAGGGAAAATAGCGGCGGGCGAGTTCGGTCAGGCACTCGTCTGCGCGAAGCTTGACTTTCGCGAGCAAATTCGGTGACCAAACGACATAGCGATAGCGCTGTTGGTCGGGGCGTCCATTCACGGGAACCCGGCGAATTTGGCCTTCAGCCTGAAGCAAGCCGAGGGCGAGGGGCAGGGTGGTGGTCATCCCTTTCTTCTTGCCTTCTTCGCCGAGGCCGCGGGCGGCGGGGCCTACAGGATCGCGGATTGCACTGGGATCGAGGGGACCGTTTTTAAGGGCGGCGAGTACGGCGACGGATAACTTTTCGATTTCGGGGTCGGTGACGCCAAGCCTGCGGGCGGTGTTCCTTTCGGGCTCGCGGAAGGGTTGGCCGAGCTTGATGCCGAGGGCGTAGTCGGCGGCGGGGAGGACGTAGGTGCAGCCGCGAGCGGTGGGGAGTTCGTGGATTTCGGTGGCGGCGATGGCGGCGTCGACGGATTTGCGGGTGATGCCAGCGCGGGAGAAGAGGGTTAGATACGGACTGATACCGGCGACGGATCGGGCCCAGCCGGAGGTGGCGAGAATCGTCGCGGGAGATTGGCCGAAGGAGGATCCATTGAGGCCTTGGCGATGAGCCCACCACGCGCGCAGGAGAGAGTCATTCATTTTCCCTCGTTGTCGTTCGAACCCATCCATCTTATGCTGGCTTATGCCGGTGCAATCGCGACTCCGGAGTGACTCGACGCGTGGTGGACGTTGCAGTCGAGCGGTTCGCCGGCATGGCTACGAATGGGGGGGGCCACCCTTTCTCTGTGGGTCGAAGGCGTCGCTTTCGAGTTCACCATGATTCGGGCTGACGCGGACTGGGAAGGGGCAAAAGTTAGATTCGTGTTTACGGAGAAGGACGAGACGACGGAGCTTCGCTTCTACCATCGTGGATGGTTTTGCTGGGCCTGCTATACCTTGGCTGGCTGTGGCGCGATGGCGAGTCGGGGAAGGTGGTCGCGTACTGGCTCAGCTGGAAGCGTAGAATGGGGGCCAGCGGACGGACTGTGAAATGAGACTTTTTGTAGTTGCCTTAGTTACGCCGTTTTGTTTTTGGGCAGAGACGATGCCTCCGGAGTTGAAAGCTTCGATAGGCCGGAGTTGTGGGAGTTGTCATACGGGCGCGGCGGCCAAGGGCGGGCTGGACTTGGCGGCGTTACCGTATGATTTGTCGATCCGGGCGGTGCGGGAACGTTGGGTTCGGATTCATGACCGGATCCAAAAAGAGGAGATGCCACCGAAGGGCGTGGCGATGGGGGCCGCCGAGCGGGCGGGGATGCTGCGGCGATTGGCTCCGGCGATTCATCGGGCGGATTGGGCGGAGGTGGCGCGCAGCGGTCGGGGGCCGATGCGGCGGCTGAATCGCGATGAGTACGAGCAGACTTTACGCGACGTTTTGAAGCTGTCGCATTTGGACATTCGGGACCTGCTGCCGGAGGACCGGGAGGCTTACCACTTCAACAAAGTATCGGCGACGCTGGATATGTCGCGAGTCCAGTTGGGGGCGTACCTCGATGCATCGGAGGTTGCGCTGCGCCAGGCGATGGTGACGGCTGCGGTGCCCCCGGTGGTTACGAAGTTTCGTGCTGCGGGGACGCACCTTTTCCCAGGGTTGCGGGGTACGGGGACGCTGCATTCGATGTTCTTCATTAAAGACAACCAGGGCGTGAATGTGGCGAGTGAGCGCGCGACGCCGCTGCCGAAGGAGTTGGAGGACGATCCCGGACTGGAGATGGGGCTGTTTCGATCGCCGGGCTGGCCGTACGGCGCGTATCCACGGGGCTTTGCGGCGAAGCAGCCGGGCGAGTATCGCGTTCGTTTTTCGGCGCGGGCGGTGTTGCAGCATCCGGGCTTCGTCGTGTCCGATGCGAAACGGGCAGTGCCGATGACCCTGCGATCACGGCGGCCGACGAACCACGACATTGCGGAGGATATGAAGCCAGTGGGGGGGATGCTGGAGATCGGGCCGGGGTCGCACGTATACGAAACGACGGTGCCGCTGGGGGCGGGGCAGACGGTAGAGTATGTGCTGTACGGGTTGCCGGTGCCGCAGGTAGACACCGAGGGCAAGACGGGGGCGTATCGCTATCCGCCGATGCCACCGGAAGGGCAGCCGGGGGTGGCGTTTCATTGGATTGAGATTGAGGGGCCGTTGCCGCCCGCAGTGTGGCCGCCGGCAAGCCATCGGGTGTTGTTTGCTGAGTTGGGGGTTGCTCCAGCACCGGTGGAGGCTAAGCGAGAGGCGGGTCGGTTGTTGCGGCGGTTCATAGAAGTGGCGGCGCGGGGGCCGGTGGCGGAGGCAGCGATCGGGAAGTTTGAACGGTTGGTGTTTGCTCGACTGGATCGGCAGGAGCCATTTGTGGAGGCGATGCTGGCGGGCTATCAGGCGTTTTTGTGTTCCGATTTGTTTTTGTATTTGCGGGAGCCGGGGAGCGACTTTGCAATCGCCGATCGGCTGGCTTATTTTCTGACGAACGCGCGGCCGGATGATCGGTTGATGGAGTTGGCCGGGGCCGGACGGATGCGGGAAGCGGGGGTGATGGGGCGGGAGAGTGATCGGCTGATTAACGGCGGGGGATTCGAGCGGTTTGCAGGGAGTTTTACGGGTTATTGGCTGAACTTACGGCATCTGCGGCGGGACGATGCGGATAAGCGGCTATACCCGGAGTATCAACTGGATGAGTATCTGGTGGATTCGCTGGAGCGGGAGACGCTTCATTTCTTCACCGCGATGGTGCGGGAAAATTTGCCGATTCGGAACTTGGTGGAGGCGGATTTTGTGTACGCCAACGAACGGTTGGCGAAGCACTATGGGCTGGCACCGATGGCGGGGGCGGGGCTGCGGCGGGTGACGCTTGCGAAGGGGAGCCCGCTGGGAGGGTTGCTGACGCAGGGGGCGGTTTTGAAGATCACGGCGAACGGGACGTCGACTTCGCCGGTGCTGCGCGGGGCTTGGATTACGGACCGGATTTTGGGGGAACCGCCGCCACCGCCGCCTGCGGGCGTGCCGGCGGTGGAGCCTGATATACGGGGCGCGAAGACTATTCGGGATTTGCTCGAGCAGCATACGAAATCGGCCACCTGCGCGGGGTGCCATGCGAAGTTTGATCCGGTGGGGTTGGCGCTGGAGAACTTCGACGTGCTGGGGAGGTGGCGTACGCATTATCGGGGGACAACGGAGGGTGAGCGGGTGAGCGGGATTGACCATACGGGGCACGATTTTGCATACACGGTGGCGGGGCCGGTGGACGCCAGTGGGAAGCTGGCGGATGGGCGGAGTTTCCAGGATATTCGCGAGTTGAAGGCGCTTTTAGCGGGGAATCCGCGGCAGTTGGCGCGGAACTTCCTGCAGCAGTTGACGGTTTATGCGACGGGGACGCCGGTTCGGTTTTCGGATCGGATGGAGATTGAGGCGATGCTGGATGGTTGTTCGGCCGGTGGCTATGGAACGCGTGATTTGATTCATGCGCTGGTCCAGAGCGAGATATTTAAGGGGAGGTTGGTGCTATGAAACGTCGAACTTTTCTGCGGGGCGCGGGGGTGACGCTGGCTCTGCCCGTGTTCGCCAGCGCGGCTCCGGCGCCACGGCGGATGCTGCTGATCGCGAACAATCTGGGGGTTTTACCGAAGTTGTTCTTTCCGGGCGGGGCGGGGCGGGAGTATGCGTTGTCTCCGTACTTGACGGAATTGGCCGAGCATCGGGAGGAGTTCACGGTATTCAGCGGGCTGTCGCATCCCGGGGTGGCGGGCGGGCATAGCGCGGATAACTGTTTGTTGACGGCGGCGCGGGGCGCGTTCAAGAGCGGCTTTCGGAATTCGATTTCGGTGGATCAGTTCGCGGCGGAGAAGCTGGGGCAGGTGACGCGGTTTCCGTCGTTGAACCTGGGCGTGAATATCGACAAGGGCAATCGGAGCTTGTCGTGGACGCGGGACGGAGTTTTGTTGCCGGCGGAGGACAGCGCGACTAAGCTTTATGAGCGGCTGTTTGTGCAGGGGGATAAGGAGTCCGTGGCGCGGCAGCTTCATCGGTTGGAGAGCCGAGGGAGCCTTCTGGATACGTTGCTGGAGGAGACGAAGCGGTTCGCGGGCGAACTGGGAAGTGAGGACAAGGCTCGGCTGGACCAGTACGTGACGTCGGTGCGGGAGGTGGAGGAGCGGATGCAGACGGCCAAGGCTTGGGAGACGCGGCCAAAGCCGACGGCGTCTCAGGCGGCTCCGGCGGATATTCAAGATAAAAAGCAATTTTTCGAAAAGTTCGAGCTGATGTTGGCGATGGCGCAGTTGGCGTTGGAGAGTGATTCAACGCGGATTGTGACGTTGATGGCGGATGCGTTTTTTACGCCGGTGTTTAAGCTGAATGGCGATGAGACTTCGACGGATAGCTATCACGGGCTGACGCATCATGGGCAGGGCGAATCGAAATTGATGCAGTTGCAGGAGGCGGACCGGCGGCAGATGCGGCTATTGAACAAGACGCTGGGCAGCCTGGCGGAGCGGAAGCTGCTGGACCAGACGATGGTTTTCTACGGCAGCAGCTTGGGGGATGCGAACATCCATGACAATACGAATCTGCCGATATTGCTGGCTGGGGGCGGATTTCGGCATGGACAGCATTTGGTATTTAAGCGAGACAATAACGCACCGCTGTGCAACCTTTTCGTAACTATGATGCAGCGGATGGGGATTGAGACGGAGGCGTTTGCGAGTAGCAGCGGTCGGCTGACGGGGTTGGAGATGAGCTGAGTTAGGAATCGACGCGCTCGGGTTCCCAGTCGTCGGGGTCGGCGGGGTCGAGGCGATCTTCGAGATTTTTTCGGGCTTCTTCTTCGAGGCGGGCTTTTCGTTCTTCGCGTTCTTCAATGCCGTCGCTCATGGGGTCTCCTGTTTCCAGTTTACGGTGCGCCGAGGGGATTCGCATCCGAGCGAGGCGGAGGCGAGGATGCCGTAGAGGTTATCGATCAGGTAGAAGGTGGCCGACCCAGGGCACCCTGGGTGATTGGACAGGTGGCGAACTGGGGCGCGGAACGGAACCAGCGGACGGCACGAGTGTGGGCCGAGTGGTCTGGAGTCGCCAAGGCAATTAGAATATTCGCGTCCAGGAGGCAAACGCTGCTACTCATCCTCCAGGGCCTCGACATCGAGAGAAGTTACGCGGCGGATACAACGAAACGTGGGAAAGCCGAGTTCCTGCCCAATTGCTTCATCGCCAGGTTCGATTGTTTTCTTTTCGCCAATGATGAGTTCGCTGACAACGCTACCGAAGCTTCGCTTTTGTTCCCGCGCGACCGTCTTGGCCCTATAATACGCCTCGTCGGAGACATCGATCGTCGTTCGCGCAACCGCATCGTAGTTCAAGATGGTTCAAGAGTAGACTATGCAAGATGCGCGCCGTCATCCGAGTGCCTGTCGAAGAGTTCCTTCGCGATACTTCGAAACCGAACCGCGAATATTGGGACGGCGTTGTGTCGGCGAAGGCGCTGCCGACCAAGGTTCACTCTATGGTTCAGTTCGCACTGTTGATTCGGCTACGCGGGCAGGTTGGGCAGCCGTTTCCGAAATTGACGGCACGGATTTCGCCAACGAAATATTTGGTTCCCGACGTCTGTGTCCGACCGAGCCGATGCAGTTGTGCTGTGAGATTCTGTCGCACGATGATCGGCTGGGCGCTCTGCTGAGTAAGCGTGAGGGGTACCATATTTGGGGCGTTCCGTATTGTTGGGTGATCGACCCGGTTAAGCGCACGGCATGGGAATACCATTCGGGACTGGAGCCGGAACGGGTGCGAGAGATGCTCGGGACGTTCGGTTGGAGCAGTTTCTCGGCTAGCGGTAAAAGGGCTTCCAGGTGATCCAGCGGGGACCGTAGTGGGGATCCTTCTGGTTGTATTCGAGGGCTCCGAGGTCGGGGGCTTTTCCGGTGAAGCCGTCGTTGATCGTTGGCAGGAGTTGGCCAGCGTCGATGGCCTTCGAGGCGGATTTGAGATGGAAGTTGAGGTCCATCGAATGGTAGACATGATAACGCCGGGTGGGGTCGGGCGGGGCGAGGCTCTCAAAGATGTCGAAGTCAAGTTCCACGCCGTGGGCTTCCTGGCCGGTAGCCTTTTGGAACGCAGCTAGGGAGGCGAAACTGGTGAAAGGGGTTCCGGGGGCTAGCCAGTTGTACTGCTTGGCTACATTGCGGTTGGGACGGAAGCCGTTATAGTCGGTGCTGTAGTTGGCGGTGCCGTTGGCCCAGGTCATGACGCCGCGGTCGGGGGTGTCCTTGCCCATGAAGAGATTGTTGCGGAAGTGGGTGTTGGAGTAGGGCTCGCGGGCGGTCTGCTCGCCGATTAAGGTGTTGTGGTAGGCGAGGATTCCGGCGGGAGAGGCGCTGAACTTGAAGGCTCCGCCGGCGGGGACGTGATACAGAATATTGCGGATGAAATAGACGGGGCCGCCGAACATGGGTTGGGCGCTGTAGCCGTTGTGGGCGGCGTTGACGCCACGGTTTTGGAAGACGCGGATGTTGTGGGCACCGCCGTCGGATTCGATGAAATCGTCGTTCGATAGGTGGATGTCGTTGTTGTAGATATCGATGGAGGAGGCGCGGCGTTCGGGGTCGGCGTCGGGAGGGCCGTAGGTGGAGATGCAGATGGCGTCGTGGAAATAGGCGATCGAGTTGTGGGCGATGATGTGGCCGGGACCGTAGACTTTGACGGCGAAGAAGCTGCGGAGTTGATGGGAGGGATAGATGCCGGCGGCGCGGGAGCCGACCTGGTTCCAGCCGATGAGGCGCATTTGGTCTTCGCGGCCGAGGAAGAGATTGTCGGAGATGAAGAAGTCGCGGGAGTCGGCGTTTTCGGTCCAGACGCCGACCCCGATATCTTCGAAGCGGCAGTTGCGGACGGTGAGGGCGACGGCACCCATGACGTCTTTTTCACCGGCGAAAATGGCGACTTCGGTATTGCGGAAGGTGAGCCCTTCGAAGATGTGATGGTGGGTGGCCATGACTTCGAAGAGGCGCGCATTACCCGCTCCGTCGAAGATGGCTTCTCCGTCGCCGGCGCCTTTGATGGTGATGGGCTTTTCGGCGGTGCCTTTGAGGGAGAGAGACCAGGAGCCGGTGAAGGGGGCGCTGAGGGGGTCGACATAGTTGAGGCGCTCGGGGCGGTAGAGGCCGGCGTGGACGAGGATGGTGTCGCCGGGTTGAACCTTCTTCATGCGGACGGCGGTCCAATCGCCGCGGCCCTCACCGTAGTAGGCGGCTTTAAGGCCGATGAAGGCGGGTTCCTGGCGAGGGCCCTCGTGATCGGGGGGATAGACGTGGAGGACGCGGCCGGCGGCGTAGGGCTGGGGTTCGGTGCGGGTGGAGACAGTGACTCGCTGGGTGGCTTGGCCGGTGACGCCGTCGGGGTCGGCGAGGGTGAATTCGCATTCGTAGCTGGTGGCGGGTTCGAGGTTGAAGATGCTTCCGGCGAAGCCATGGGGAACGATGTAGTTCATGAGTTCGCGGTCCCGGAAGACGCGTTCGCCACCGATGCGGAGGAGGGGGAGGCCGGGTCGCCAGGCGGTGGTGCCGACTTTGCGGAAGCGGACTTCGACCGTCGAGTTGCGGTTGGCGTCGCCGTCTAGGGCCCATTCGAAACCGAGGTTAAGGAGGGTGGGGTGTTCGACGTGGAAGCGACCGGGGCGGGCGACGTTTTGGGCCTGAAGGGTGCAGGCGGCGAGGAGGAGTAGAAGGGCAACAAGGCGCATGATGAAGCTTGTCGATGATATTACACTTTGGGGATATCTCGTTGTTCGAACGGAGTGCCCGCGTACCGCTGCTTATTGTGCCGCCGGGACCGTCGAGGCTCGGGTCGGTCTGCCGTCAGCCCGTCGAGTTGCTCGGACTGTATCCGACGCTGCTGGACGTAGCCGGCCTTCCCCATCCGCCAGGCCTACTGGGCACCAGCCTCGCGCCGCTTTTGCGCGATCCGGAGCAACGCCTACTCGTCCTGCCTACTCGATTATCACCAGGCCCGGCAAGATATTGAAGGGGATGAAGGTCGCGCCGACGTGGAGTTGTATTGTTTCGGCTCGACTGAAACCGAAGGGGTGCCGAGTTAAGGTAAGGAAACCTTCGCGGCTTCCCGTCGGTATGAATTCTTCGTGTCAACGGTCTTGCAGCCAAACCGAGCTGCGTCCGATGGACTGGCCATTGGGCCCTGGGCCCTCCTTGCGGTCTAATCGTGGGGTTTCGATATTCCACTTCCAGCGACGATGGCCGCCGGAGATCGGGCGGTAGACCCCAATGCCTCGAAAATCCTCGCCCGCCGGGCGGAACTAGTGCTTTCAGGTCGGCA
This sequence comes from Acidobacteriota bacterium, assembly GCA_025354525.1. Taxonomy (GTDB): domain Bacteria; phylum Acidobacteriota; class Terriglobia; order Bryobacterales; family Bryobacteraceae. The sequence goes on along the minus strand of JANXMS010000134.1, from coordinate 19,359 downwards.
GCAATCTTCATGATGACGCTGAACCAAGACCGTATGACCATTATTTCGATCCGCACGAGTATCACAACATCCGCGGCAAGCCGAAGCTGGCGACACCATTTTCGGGCTCTTCGCTGTTTGACGTGGCTAGAAGCGCCAGTTCAAGTTCGACAGCGAGGGGCGACCAAGCGTACTTGGTCCTCGAGGTCGGCCGCGACGGCGATGCTGGCGCTTCCCCGTTCAAACACAAACAGGAGCACTGCATATTCCGACGTCCCTTGATGGATTCGCGACACCATCCAACCCGGCACCTCCAACACCCAAATGCCGTCGCTTCGCTTTTCTCGTCCTTACCCACACCAAACAGCGAGGAGCCCATTTTGCGACCAACGCGCTGGCCGCTTAACTCCTTCTACGGGGACGTCAGCCGCTACGAGCACCCCAATGAGGTCCGCACGCCGAACATCGACCGCATCGCCCTGGGCTATGCCAGTTGCGATGTCCGCGCGCCGACGCGAGCGTCTGTTCTCACCGACCGCTACTTAGAGCGTTACGGTTTTTATACGGCATCCGACTCCCGGGCGGGACCTCCGTTGATAGAGATTACTATCGCCGCGCTTTGGCGCAAGGAGGGCTACCGCACGGCCGCGCTGGACAAATGGCACCTTCTATCCTCCGGTGAATCGCGGCTTCGATGAGCTCTACGGCTTCCTTGGGCACGGCGGTCACGACTATTTTGAGGTGAGGCCCGCCGATCCGCAGCACACTTCGATTTCGCGAAACCAGCTATCTGACTGACAACCTCGACCGGGAGGCGGTGCAGCTCATTCGGCGGAACGCGGGGCGCAATTGGTTTCTGTATCTGGCCTTTAATGCGGTTCACGCCTCGACGCAGGCTCCGCCAGAAACGATCGCCAAGTACAACACGGGCATGCCGAACCGCGACATTCTGATAGCCATGCTTGAGCATGAGAACCGCGCGATCGGCCGCTTGCTCGACGAACTCAAACTTCGTGGTCTTGACCGGAACAGGCTGATCCTTTTCTTGTCCAACAACGGCGGGGCCCGGGCGAATTCTTCGAATAAGTGCCTTTTGCGCGACTTCAAACGCGCGTTGGTTCGATCTCGACTTCAGGAAACGGGCAGGCTTGGCTAGCCGCGATCAAATCAGCTCCAGTTCGGAGTTCCGACTCCTGATACCGCAACCTAGCGCGAATCAGCTGTTCCGGACACTGAACCGAATCGGACTCCATCCGCTGCTCGATCAAAGCCTCTGCGTCTGGGTTGCGGAATTAGATGGCTCTGTCATTCAATGGTTCTCGTAGCATCGCGCGAGCCGGTGGCATGATTTCGAGGGGCACTTTGCGACACAAACTCCCAAAACGCTAGGAAACTGGCAAAGATCTGGGGGCGAATGATCCCGAAACCCGCTAATCAAGTACGAAAACAGCTATGAGATTGTTATTCGTGTGCCGCCGCTATCGCCTGCGGAGTCCTACCGTCGAGACGGTTTTAGCGGGGCATCCGGACGTCGAAACCGCATCGGCGGGCACGAGCTTAGACGCGGACAATCCGCCTTCCCTCGACCTCGTGGAAGGGGCGGACATCAGCTTCGTCATGGAAGAAGTCCATCGACGGCGCCGGTAAGAATCTTTGCGTTCCGAGCTGGGGAACACGAAGATCGTCGTGCTCGGAATTGCTGATAGGAACACGTATATGAACCCGGAACTCATCCGCGTTCTTAAAGCGAAGCTAACTCGTTACGTGAGGGGATTGACTCCGGAACCCCAGAAGGAATAGGCTCATCTTCGGGAGACGGTGATGATTCAGCTCAAAGTGAATGGTTCGGCCAGGAAGTTTGACGGCGATCCGGAGATGCCGCTGTTGTGGTACCTGCGCGATGTGCTCGACTATACAGGAACGAAGTTCGGCTGCGGAGCGGGCCTTTGCGGCGCGTGCACCGTCCACGTGAACGGCGAGGCGATTCGCAGTTGTGTCACGACAATGAAAGACGCCGCGGGCAAAGCTGTCACCACCATTGAAGGGTTGGGGGCTAAACAGGAGCATCCGTTACAGGCGGCATGGAAGCAGTGCAATGTGTCGCAATGCGGGTACTGCCAGAGCGGGCAGATTATGCAGGCGGCGGCTCTGCTGAAGGTGAAGCCGAAGCCGACCGATGCGGACATCGACAACGCGATGCAGGGGAACATCTGCCGGTGCGGGACGTACCAGCGGATTCGGCAGGCGATCAAGATTGCGGCGGAGGTGAAGGCATGAACCGGATTGAACATGTTTCGCGGCGTGGATTTTTAGGGACGGCGTTTGGCGCGGGAGCGTTGGTGCTGGGCGTGCAGATGAACGAGGCCGAGGGGGCCACGCCGAATTGGATGCCGAGCGTGTATTTGGGGATTGAACCGAACGGGACGGCCGTGATTGTGGCGCACCGGTCGGAGATGGGAACAGGCATTCGGACCGTGCTGCCGATGGTGGTGGCCGATGAACTCGAAGCCGATTGGAAACGGGTACGGATTGAGCAGGCGATAGGCGATGTGAAGTACGGATCGCAGAATACGGACGGGTCGTGTTCGATCCGCGATTTCTACGATGCGATGCGGGAAGCGGGGGCGACGGCACGGCTGATGTTGGAGCAATCCGCAGCGAAGAAGTGGAACGTGCCAGTGGGCGAATGCAAGGGCCAGAACCATTTTGTGGTCCATGCCAAGAGCGGGAAGAAGGCGGGTTATGGGGAGCTCGTGAAGGTGGCTTCGACGCTGCCGGTGCCGAAGAAGGGCGAGTGGAAGTTGAAGCCGGAGAGCGAGTTTCGCTATATCGGCAAAGAGATGCCGACGATGGAGCAGGCCGACCATACGCGGGGGGCGGGGAAGTTCGGGATTGACGCGAAGATGCCGGGGATGTTGTATGCGTCGATTGAGCGGCCTCCGGTGCTGGGCGCGAAGCTGAAGAGCTTTGACGACGCGGCGGCGAAGGCCGTGAAGGGCGTCGTGCGGACGGCGACGATTGACGCGTTCAAGCCGCCGCATAACTTCCAGGCGTTGGGCGGAGTGGCGGTGTTGGCCGATAGCACTTGGGCCGCGGCGCAGGGGCGCAAGAAACTGAAGGTGGAGTGGGACTTGGGTCCGAATGGGAGCTTTGATTCGGCGAAGGACAAGGCCGAGATTATGGCGAAGGCGATGCAGCCGGGCAAGGTGGTGCGGAACATCGGCGACGTGGATAAGGCGTTTGCCGGGGCGGCGAAGATGCACGAGGCGTCCTACTATGTTCCGCTGCTTTCTCATGCTCCGATGGAGCCGCCGGCGGCGGTGGCGGAGTGGAAGGACGGCAAGGTGGTGACGTATGCCGCAACCCAGAATCCGCAGGCGGTACAAGAGGCCGTGGCGGGGGCGATGGGAATTAAAAAAGAAGACGTTACTTGCCACGTGACGCTGTTGGGCGGTGGGTTTGGACGGAAGTCGAAGCCCGACTATGTTTGCGAAGCGGCGATGTTGTCAAAGACGGTGGGCAAGCCGGTGAAGGTGGTTTTCAGCCGGGAAGACGATATTAAGTTCGACTTCTACCATGCCAATGCGGGCATGTATATGAAGGCGGCGATGGACGAGAAGGGTCGACCGACGGCTTGGCTGCAGCGGAGTGTGTTTCCGACGATTGGGTCGACGTTTGACGCGTCGGCTGAATATGGGCAGGAGTTCGAGATGGGGATGGGCTGGGTGGATCTGCCGTATGCGATCGCCAACCATCGGGCGGAAAACGGGCCGCACAAGAACCATGTGCGGATAGGGTGGATGCGGGCGGTGGCGCATATTTACCATGCGTTTGCGATCCATTCGTTTGTGGACGAGTTGGCGGCGGCGGCGGGGCGGGACAGGGTGGAGTATATTCTTGACCTGCTGGGACCGGACCGGAAGGTGCCGATTGAGCCGGTGGGGATGAAGTATTGGAACAACCAGCAGGGGCAGGACACGTATCCGGTGGATACGGCGCGGCTGAAGCGGGTGGTGGAGTTGGTGGCGGAGAAGTCTGGCTGGGCGAACAAGAAGCCGCAAAAGGGCCGGGCGCTGGGAATTGCGGCGCATCGGAGTTTCTTGTCGTACGTGGCGGCGGTGGTGGAGGTAGTGGTGGATGATCGGGGCCGGGTGACGATTCCGCGGGTGGATATTGCGATTGACGCGGGCCGGATTATCAACCCGGAACGGGCACGGTCGCAGATGGAAGGGGCGGCGGTGTTTGGGACGAGTCTGGCGATGATGGGTGAGATTACGGCGGCGGACGGGAAGATTGTGCAGTCGAACTTCAACAACTACCCGGTGGCCAGGATGCCGGAGGCGCCGTTGATGACGCATGTGCATTTGGTGCCGAGTAATGGGCTGCCAGCCGGGATTGGCGAGCCGGGGGTGCCGCCGATTGCTCCGGCGATTACGAGCGCGATCTTCGCGGCTACGGGGAAGCGGATTCGGGAGTTGCCGATTCGGAAGACAAAGTTGGTTTAGTTGAAGGGCCTCCGGGAGCGACGGTCTCGGAGGCTTGGGCTTGTTGGAGGAGGCCGAAGCGGCGTAGGGGAGCGGTCTGTGGCGAACCAGACTTGGGTGACGGCGAGGATAATTCGTCGTCGATGCGGTTGAGGACTCCGGCGATGACGTAGGGGAAGCTGAGGAGGAGGGCCAAGCATTGATGGCGGTTTCGGAGGCGCGGTCGGGGAAGAGGGCGAATTCGGTGAGGGAGACGAGGGCGAGACGCATGGGGTTATGGCGGTGGCTTGGGGCTGAATGCCCCCGGCCACCGCAGAGGGGAGGGAGTTTGACCGAACGGACGGCTTGGCATGACGAAACGCCGGGGCTGCGGTGCTGGCGATGACGTTTGCGGAGGGCAGGGCTGGTCAGGACGCGCCGGAGGGCTCGACTTGGGCTTCTTCCTTGGCCCGGGGCGGAGCAGCGAGCGACAGGGGCCAAATCGATGATTTTGGGGTCATCGTGGGCGAACGAAATCCGCTGGGGTGCCCGATGGGACGAACGGAGAGGGGTATGGCCTTGTTCCGCGCTGGCTTTGGTTGGCTTTGGATTTCGACGATTTCGGCTGGTTTGGTGGGTTAGCCTTTCTTGTTTTCAACGACTTCCGTAATTCGGGACGGTGCGGAGGGCGGAATTTCCGCGGTCTGGGCTTATCGGGCCACGCGGCACCTCCACCGGCGTGGCGGACTTTCGGCTTGGGTTCGGCTCGCTGGGGGTCTCGACGAGCGGGCAGGACGATGGAATAGCCGTGTTCGGCGCGGGGGTCTTCGGGAGTTGGGGCTGGCTTCGGTTGGCTTTGGATTTCGTTTATTTCGACCGTTTCGGTGGGTTCTTCTTCAGTGTGTTCAACGACTTCGGTGGTTGGGGACGGGGCAGCTGGCGGAACTTCTTCCGGTTCTGGAACGGAGGTATAAATTTTCTGGGCGATGTCGGTAGCCGGGTTGAAATTGGCGGGGGGCCGGTCAAACGGATCGAGGCTGCGGAGCTGCTTGAGTTCGCGATAGCAGGCGGCGATGGAGCGTTCGGAGGCGGCGATGTCTTGCCGGAGACCGGCGAGACCGCCTCCGGGGCCGGCGGCGGCTTGGTAGGCGCGGGCCAGGGCGACCGCGCCTACGCAGGCGGGGAGCACTTCGTGGTGGATTTTTACGGCTACGGTTTGAAATTTGTCTTCGAGGAGGAAGAGACGGATGCAGCGGAAGCGTTGGCATTCCCATTGGCTGGCGGCGAGGCGGTAGATGACCTCTTTTTCGGCATGGTCGCGGGGGCCGAGTTTGGCCATGAGTGCGTCGAGAACGCGGGAGTAATCGACCATCGATTCGCCGGGGAGGAGAACGGGATTGGTGGAGGACGAATAGTCGATGAACTGGGAATGGCGACCGTGTTTGAGGCCGTTACGACGGGAGCTGGCTTTGCCGGCCTCGGTTTTGGGGCCGGTGCTCTTTTGGGCATTGGCGCGGTTGATTTCGGCGCGGTTCGCCTTTTTCTCGGCGTCGGTAGGTGGCGTTTCCATCGTGTTCTCCTTAAAAAGCTGGGGGTGAAACGACGAACGCCCTACCGGGTAGGGTAGGGCGTTCGCAGAGTCTCGACTGAGCTTTGATTTGAGCCTAGCAGGCGAGGCGGCGAAAACGGCTCGGAGAGTGGTCGGGGATTCCTTGTAAGTGATTGCGGAGATAGGGACTTATTTTTATTTTGACACCTTGTGAACGAGATTTGGCGGAGTGGGGAAAATGAAACTCGGGGCTTGAAGTTGTTGATTCGGGAGGAGTTGCTGACTGACTTTTGAAAACGGATCGTTTTTTGTTCGTAGGAGGGGTCCGACGGGCCATGGTGGAGGTGCGGGGAGGCTTTCCGCCGGCACGACAGATTCCGCCGACACCAGTTAGAGTGATCCGGCCTGACGATCTCAAGAGGATCGAACCGTAGAATGACTATACGAGCTCTCAAGACAGAACTCATGGCGGCGCTGAAGCCAGAAATGGGACGCTATGGATTTAGCCTCCAGAAGTCAAAGGAGCGATTCGCAAGACGCGTCCCGACTGGCCATTGGAGGTTTGTACTTGACTTCACGGTTTATGAGCACCTGCACGTGGAGCCTGCCATAGGATTGCTGCGTGGATCTTGTTGAAGATGTCTTTCACACGACTTCTGGTTTTGAGAATCGGGATCAAAGCGAGACGCCGACGCTCTTACTCTATCTCCGAAACCTCGTGGGAGACCCAGCAAAATTTGAATACACGATTCAGGATCTCGCCGATGTCGTTACAGTAGCCGCTCAGTTGCAGCGGGACTTGGTCGAGATCGTTTTGCCCTACTTCGAGAGCCATTCGAACTTTGCAGAGATCGACGCTGCTTTGAACGAGGATCCGGAAGGCGGCTGTGGACATTATCCGTCGAATTACCTGAGGTGCGCCTATGGCTTGATCGTGGCACAGAAGGCACGGAGATCAAATTATGCTGAATTGGTGAAATTTATCGTCGAAAGGTAGCCGCGATTTCGGGGGGCTTTTACCTTACGAGGTTTGAGGCCTTAGTCACGGATCTCGCAGAATAACGAAGTGTTGCGAGTGACTGGTTGGAATGCTATTGCTGCAATGAATTTTCCGATAGCGTGGTCAGAATTTTCATTCGACCTTCCGCACCTATGATTTTGCGTGATCTGGTAGGGCCCGACGAACCGTTCGAGCAACAATTACGCCGTTGATCGAGGTGCTAAGACGCGAAGGAATTAGCTGGATAGGTTTAAGCCCCAAACTCGAAAGGATCAGTGAGAGGAATATAAATGCAGCAACTTAGCGCTTTTATAATTATGTACGCCGTTTGCGGATCTTGCCATTTGTTCGGGCAGACCGTCAAGGAGTATGTTCCTTTCGGAGATCGTGTTGTCGCCAGCGAGAGCCGGGTCGTCACTGGCAATGTTGTCGGTGGCGTCTTGGTCGCGCTGAGAAGGCAGCGAGGCAACTCGACTGTTTCTTTCCCCGCGATGAGCCGAACTGGGCTGGACCGGTGAGTGGCGTATTCGCACTTAAACATTTGGCGCGGCTGGAAGAAACTTGTGCGTTTTTTGATTTCGTATCCCAACCGGGCCTCGGAACCGGACTAGGTTTCAGTACCCGCGGCGGTGGGGGCTCTTTTGGCTTTGACGGGCTTGGGTGCGGCGTAATACCGGCGGTGCGAGCGTCGCGGGTGAACCCGGTGATTTCGCTCCGGGTGGATTGCGATGGCGTCTGGCGGGCTATGGGGGCCGCTGGCCAATCACTTTAACTTTCTGATTACGAACGAGTTGTGAACACGTTTGTTCTCATTGGGGCGAATTGTTTGGCAAGGAATCAGCAAAACGGAGATTGCGCGGTGCCTGGGGATCGGCCGGACATCGGTCCGGCATTGGTGATGGCCGACAATTAGAGCGATACCCGTCTTACTGGAGGCGTTCTGGAAACCCGGACTACCGGCCCCGTATTGGGCGGACGGCAAACTACGTTTGTCCCAGCTCAGGGCCCCGTCAATGCATTCGCTTGTCGTCGATCTCGCCGAGGCTCTCTTCCCCTTCCTCTCTCCCGACATTGCTCCGGATCTCTTCAGACGTCGCGGATTTGCCCTCTGTTAAGTCACGACTTGCTATAGGAACCGCTTCTCACGACAATTACTTTTGCAGCATCAGCAGCAGGTGTTTTGATGTGAATTCAACATCTGCCGCTGGGCGTTGGTTGAGATGAGGCTTTGCCGCAAGCCCCAGGGTTTAGCGCATTGTGCCATCCCAGGTGGGCTACGAGCCCGCCGACAGTGGGCATGAAGCCCCGGGAGCACCCTCCGCCGGTGGCAAGTCGACTTTGCTAGTTGTCGTTTCGGCCGTTTCTAATTGTGGCCAAACAGGCAACGGCTAGAATAAACAAAATCCTGATCGGGACCGGCATGCGCAGGCTTGTCGAAAGGACACACTGCACTCGGGAACGGATATTGGGCCGCTGCCAGCCGGGCAGGTTCAAGAAGCGGCTATCGTTGGCGATCCGGTTTATAGTCCACCATACTGCGAGCGCGAGTCCGACCACACCGCCCTTCAGCGCCGCCGCCGATAGGCTCATTTGCTCCAACGCGCCGCTGGCGCAAAGTCGCGCGGCACCATGCCCTTTCGCCAATTTCGGCCAAAGCACCCAGATAGGGGTGATGTGCCATCTCCTCTTGATTGCGCCCTTCCTCGATTCGTGCGGGTTCATCCTGCTCCGGGAGACTGGGGGCCCGGTCGTTTTGCGATCTATCTGCGTGGGATTTCTACCGCAGGAAGTCAAAGAGCGTACGCCGATCTTCCTGTCCCTTTGCCTGGAGAGCCGCTTGTCTGGACGTCTGGCCGGTCTGAAGCTCCAAGATCGCGTCGGCTAGATCGGCGTCCTGGATATTGGAGATGGCGGTTTTTAGATCCAACGCCTTCTTTTCGGCGATGCCGATGGCGGTGGAAAGGTCGTTTTGGGAGTGGCCGTATCGAGTCAACTGCGTGTTGACGTGCTCCAGGGACCATCCGAGTGATTGATTGGCGCTGGCCATGGCCGTCTCGTCGTTGGCCAAGAGAGCATTGCGAAGCGAGTTGATCGCGTTAAAGAGGTTCTGAGAGGGGGTGGGCGAGGTGAAGATTTCTTGGCCACTCCGCGCTACGGGGATGAGCGTGCCATTGGCATCCGGGACGCTGCGGGTCGCAGCCGTTCCCGTGTAGGGAGTGACCCCGTCCGGCTGGCTGAAATTGAGCGTAAAGGGCTGGACCTGATCGTTGTTGCCGGCAAACAGAAAGCGGCCGTCGAAATTGGAATTGGCGGCACCGACGATTTGGCGGAAGACCCCTTCCAGTTCCGCGGCAATGGATGCCCTCGTTGTGGCTGTTTGTGTCCCAGTTTGCCCCTGAGCTCCGAGGACGCGGGCTCTCTCGGCGAGTTTAATGACGCTTTGCAACGCATTCTCCGCGGTGTCAACTTCGCCCTTCACTCGATTCAGATTCGCTTTGGCTTGCTCGGCCACCGCTAGCTCCGATCGGCTTTGCAAGAGGGGGCCGATCTCGTCCGGAGCGTCCGACGCGGCGGTAATGCGCAGGCCGCTGGACACTTGCGCGTTCGCCCGGTCGATGCGGCCTTGGATCCGATCTATGTTTGCCAGGAACTGCTCGTTCCTACTGCTGAGATTGCTGACCATAGTAGCACCGCACCCCTATCGAAGAATGTTGAGAAGCGAATTGGACATTTCGTTGAGGATCCCGAGAACCTGACCGACCGCCTGAAACCCCCGTTGGTATTCGAGGAGTTTCGCGGCCTCCTGGTCGATGGAGACACCAGTTGCTTCCTGGCGCAAGTTTCGAGCTTGGAGAAGCAACTGGCCGTCCGAAGCGCTGCGACCGCGGACCGTGTCGAGTTTCGTCCCGAGACTCGAAGCGATCGAACCGTAAAATTGAGAGAGAGTGAGGCCGCTGATCGCCGGGGTACTCGACAAGCGGGCCAAGCGATTGGCGTTGGCGTTTCCGCCCGGCTCAGTAGCGCCCGCCGCTGCGAGTTCGGGCGGAGTAATCCCGGTTACAGCGAGAGTGGCCGCAGCACCGGAGACGGCGTTGTAGGCAAAAAGGTTTTGCGTGGGAACGGCACCGTTGCGGTCCAACCCGCCGGCTAAGATTCCGTTGACTTGATCGGCAAACCCGGCAGCTAGAGTGTCGAGTTGGTTCGCATAGTTTGGCAAGGTGACATTGCGTGTTTCCAGCAACGCGCCCAACTTTCCGGTCGTGATCTTCGCCGTGACGTCGGCACCTTGGGCGTCGAGGATTTTGAACTGGCTGTTGTTATAATTTGCGGTGATCGGGTACGACTGTTCGCCAATTACCAACGGTGTTTGCCCGGCGAGTAGTACGACGACGGACCCATCTTCCTGCGAGAGGGTGTTGTGGTCGGTCAACTGCGAGAGCCTTTCGAGAGTGCTATGCAGACGAGCGTCCAGGCCAGCGTCGGTAGCGTTTCGAAAGTTGCTGCGGCGCTCGACGTTAATCGCAGAGAGTTCACCCGCCAGTTTGTTGATTTCATTTACGGTATTGGTCAGCTCGGTTCCCGCCCGAGCGGTCATGGTACCGAATTCGTTAGCGGTTTGATTGAAGCTAGTGGCCACGGCTTGCGAACGGTCGAGCACAGTCTGCCGGGCTTGAGTCGAGTTCGGCGAGATCGCCAACTGGGCGGCGCTGCTATAGAAGTTATCGAGAGCACCGGGAATTCCACTATTGGCGGTGACTGGGACTGCGGACTCGATCGCTCTGAGGCTAACGAGCGACTGCTCGGAGTATCCAGAGGAAGATTGCCGTTGCCATACGGCCTTTTCTAAAAATTGATTTCGAGCGGATTGAAGCGGTGCCGAGCTGATTCCTCCAGAAGTCGATTCCGAGTCTGGGTTGAAGCGATTTGCGAGAGTGACTTGGTCGAGGCGGGCGTAATTTGGGGTTGACGCGTTCAAGATGTTGTTTTGGGCAACCGTCACTTGACGCTGCATCACCCGCATCGCCTCGGCGGTAGAGAGCATGGCCGTGGAGATACTTCCCACGCTAGCCGTCCAACTTTACGTTGTGCAGGTTGAGTTCAGGTGCTTTCTCTTGGCCGCTACTGCCGTAGGAATCGGCGGGAGGCACGAGGCCCTCTGACCAGCCTTTGCAATAGGCGAGCCCCTGTCGTGTCAAGACGTGGGCCAATCGCAACTGCTCCTGAAAGGATAGTAAAGCGCGCTCGGTAGCTCTCTGCTGTCCGGGTTCCATTTTCCTGCCGCCATGAAGTTCTTCAGCTAGGCTGCTCAGAGCGCCAAGCGCCGTCTCGAGATGGAGCAGGGCCGAAGTGGTTTCAATGTGGGACAGATCCTGAATGGCCGGTTCCAAATCGGGAATCGGTTTCGGAGTGGAACGATTTTGCTGCTCCATGGTTTTCTCCTTGGGTTCGTCTAGCGGCGGCTGGGTTGGTTTGCGCCACAGGGACTATTTGCCATTGGTGCCCTTTGTTTTACCAGCGTCAAGAGTCTCATCGACCAATGAGCTAGCGATTTGATTCGCGTCGACCTTATATGTTCCGGCTTCGTACTGGCCGGAGAGCTTTTTCAAGTAGGCAGTACGGTCGGGTGATTCGGTTATCGCGTCTTGCAGGATGTTGGCGAGACTGGACAGGCTGACTTCATCAGACCCGGAAGCCGTTGCATTGATTGATGTTTTGGCGGCATTTGCGGCTTGCGTACCTTCCGCTTCCTGCGTCCGTTGCGTCGTCTGATTTTGGTAGGTCGCGGCAGCCTGCGAGCTGGAGTAGAGATCGTTGATTTTCATTGTTCACCCTGAAGCAGAAACCTAGTTCGTCCTAATAGTCGTATCGGAAGGATCTCACGAAAGCTTACTGGTTTTTTCCCCAGAACGATTTTTTTCGGCTGAACTAAACAAGTGGGGCATCCGTATGATGGGTAGTAGGTTTTCATGACGCGATATCTCTTCATCTTCCTTTTCTGTACATCCACCATTGGGGCGGCGAGTATTCCTAAGCAAGTGACGTTCCATAGGGATGTTCTGCCTATTTTGCAGCGCAATTGCCAGAGTTGCCATCGAGCGGGAGAGGCGGCCCCGATGTCGCTTTTGTCCTACAAGAGCACGCGTCCTTTTGCGAAAGCGATCAGGGAGGCGGTGGTTTCCCGCCGGATGCCGCCTTGGCACGCGGATCCGCATTTCGGCAAGTTTGCGAACGACAGGTCGATGCGCCAGGCCGATATCGACACTTTGGTTGCGTGGGCGGATACGGGGGCCAAAGAGGGTAGTCTGAGGGACGCCCCGAAGCCGGTTACCTTTTTGGACGGCTGGAACATTGGTAAGCCCGATGTTGTCTTGGAGATGGCAATGCCGATCACAATCCCGGCCAAAGGGACAATTGAATATACATATTTCGTGATTCCAGTTGGAAACAAAGAAGATGTTTGGGTTGAACGGGCCGAGGTTCGTCCGGGCAACCGAGCCGTTCTTCATCATGTGATTGCGTTTGTGCGTCAGCCGGGAAATCGTTGGCTGAAGGACGCCAAGCCGGGAGAGCCGTTTGTTCCCCCGGTGATGGTGGACTCGCGCGGTCGGGAACGACGGGAAAACGGATTCGGCGGGCAGTGGCTAACGGCCTATTCGCCCGGGATGCCGCCGCAGATTCTGGAGAAGGGCAAGGCGAGATTGGTGCCCGCTGGTTCGGACATCATCCTTCAAATGCACTACACCTCTAATGGAAAGGAGGAGACGGATGTGTCCAAAGTCGGACTGATCTTCGCCAAAGAACCGCCCAAAGAGAAAGTGATAACGCTGGCCGCACAGGATAGCCGATTCGAAATCCCCGCTCACGCCGGGAACCACGAAGTGAAGGCGGAGGTTACTTTATACGAAGAGGTGAAGCTTTCCGCTTTGTTGCCCCATATGCACTTGCGGGGAAAAGACTTTGAGTTCAAGGCGATTTATCCGAGTGGCGAAAGTGAGATTTTGCTGAAGGTCCCGCGGTATGACTTTGCGTGGCAATTGATTTACGAACCCGCTGGTGAAAAGGTGTTGCCGAAGGGGACGAAGATTCAAGCAACGGCGCACTTTGATAACTCGGCGAACAACAAGGCCAATCCTGATCCGACGAAGGCGATCCGCTTTGGGGAGCAGAGCTGGGAAGAGATGATGATTGGGTTTTTTGATGTCGCAGTGAAGCCGGGCGTTACCGAGCGGGATCTGATGCAGCCTCCGAAGAAGAAGACGACCGGTGACTAGAGTTCATTGGCTGGTTATTACGGCGACTTTATCTACCAACATGACGTGGGGCCATGAGCCTATTTCGACGAAATTGACTTGGACGCGAGAGATCTCCCGCATCTTCGAAAAGCGCTGCGTGGGATGTCATCAGGATGGTGGTGCCGCTCCGATGGCGTTTGGTAGTTTTTCCGCGGTGAAGCCGTGGGCGGTGGCGATCAAGGAGGCGGTTCTGGTTCGCCAGATGCCTCCGTGGCCGGCGGCGAAGGGATATGGCGAGTTTTCGAACGACTATTCACTAACCCAGGAAGAGATCGTTCGGATCGCCGAATGGATTGAGGGGGGCGCGCCGGAAGGAGATCCGGCGTTTCTGAAGCCGCCGAATTTTTCTCTTTCTCGCCGACTGATTGGTTTAGCACCGAAGGGCCGAACGATGGTGGTCGAAGCGGGTACGGTGCTCGCCAAGGCTGTTTCAGCGAGAGCGGTGCGAGTCGACCGACCCGGGAAGTTGTGGGTTGGTGCCGCGCCACTGGTCTGGGGCCTTCGGCGCGACGCACAATGGCTTTTTTTGCGGGAACCGCTTCGGTTGGAAGCGGGGTCTGTCGTGAAAGGTCCGGGGATGGCGACAATCCTTCTGGGGGCGGAGTGAGCTATTTCGGTTTAGGGTCGGCCTAGGGGGCTTCGGCGCGACGCAAATTGGCTTTTTCTGAGGGAACCGCTTCGGTTGGAAGCGGGGTCTGTGGTGGAAGGTCCGGGGATGGCGACCAACCTTCTGGGGGCGGAGTGAGCTATTTCGCTTTAGGGTCGGCCTAAAGGGCTTCGGCGCGACGCGGAATGGCGTTTTCTGAGGGAACCGCTTCGGTTGGAAGCGGGGTCCGTTGTGGAAGGTTCGGGGATGGCGCTTTAGGGTCGGCCCAAAGGGGCTTCGGCGCGACGCGGAATGGCTTTTTCTGAGGGACCCGCTTCGGCAGGAAGCGGGTCCGTTGTGGAAGGTCCGGGGATGGCGACAATCCATCTGAGCCCGGAGTGTACTATTTCGCTTTAGGGTCGGCCCATTTCTTGTAGTTGTCGGCGAGTTTGGCGGTTTCGGCGTCGCCTGGGTGGATGACGAGGCGATAGCGGAAGCGGAGTTTTTCTCCGGTGGCCAGCTTCATTTCGCCGTTCTTTGTTTTGTCGTTTTCGAAGTCATGGACGCCAAATGGGTTGGCGGCGAAGAGTCCATAGGAACGAGAGTGCCAATAGGTGGGGTGGCGCGGGTTCGAGGGGTGATCGAAGATGGCGACGCCGAGGGCTTCGCCGCCTACGGTGCCAGCATAGTCAACCCAGGGGGAACGCTTGCCCCAAACGGCCTTTTCGCCGATCTTGCCTTCGGCGGTGCGCATTTTCCCGGTGTGCTTTTCTTCGAGATCGGTGGCGAGTCGGATGGCGAACATGCCCTCCTTCGTGTCGCCAAAGGTGACGGGAGCGGCGGCGGTGAGGGTGATATCGAAATCGATCCAGCGTTCGGTGGGATGGGAATAAAACGTCATCGTGCGGACTTCTTCAAGAAGGGTGTTGCCTTTGAGGTCTTGCCAGGCGAAGTTGGCCCCGATGGTCCCTTTCTTTTTCCCGCTGTCGACGGCGGTGATCCGGCGGGTGATGACTACGCCGCGACCGCTGGTGCCCGCCCCTTTTTGATTCTTTTCGTTGGCCCAGAAATCGATTTCATTGACGAGGCCGTGGGTGAACCAGAGGCCGCGGTGGTGGGGGTGGTCCTTCGCTTCGCCTTCGACTACGTCCATGGGGAAGGACCGAGAGACGGCCTTGCCGCCGGCGGCGCGGAGGGGGTGGAGATAGGGCTTCTGGACATCGGTGCCGATGAAGAACTCCGTGAAGGGTTTGCCATCGATTTCGACCGAAATACGATCTGTAGTTTGCTTCAACTTTACTTGCGCAAAGGAGGCTGCCGAAAGGGCAAAGACGAGGAGACCAAGACGGAAATGCATCACCGTCATTTGAACACAGCTGAGGACTCGATGCAGAAGCGATATGATCGAACCATGACTCGGCGATCTCTCCTCAGCACCACGGCGGCCTTGGCCGCGACTCCTTTGGCGGCAGCCAATAAGCTCCCCATCAAGAAGGGCGTTTTGGTTTCGATGATGCCTGAAAAGTTGACCTATCGGGAAAAGCTCCAGATGGCCAAGGACGTTGGCTTTGACGCGGTGGAGGGGCAGACCCTGGAGGATCCTGCCGAGGTGGATGCCCTGCGGAAAGCGTCAGAGCAGACGGGCATGAAGATTCACTCGGTGATGAACATGGCCCATTGGAACTTTCCTCTATCGTCGCCGGACCCGGCTGCGGTGGAGAAGAGCATGAAGGGCATGGAGACGAGCCTGGAGAATGCGGCGGCGTGGGGTGCGGATACAGTATTGCTGGTTCCGGCGGTGGTGAACGATACGGTGCGCTACTCCGAGGCGTACTCGCGGAGTGTGATTCAGATCAAGAAGCTGATCCCGAAGGCGGAGAAGCTGAAGGTGAAGATCTGCATTGAAAATGTTTGGAACAAGTTTTTGCTTTCTCCCATGGAGTTCGCGCAATACGTGGATGGGTTTCAGAGCCCGTATCTAGCGGCCTACTTTGACGTGGGGAACATCCTTCTGTATGGGTATCCGCAGGACTGGATCCGGACGTTGGGCAAGCGGATTGCAAAAGTGCATTTTAAGGACTTCAAGAACCAGAGCAACGCGTTGATTAAGAAGCGGGTGCCGGAGTTCGTGGATCTGCGGGAAGGAGACCTGAACTGGAAGGAGGTCCATAAGGCATTCGGGGAGATCGGATACCAGAGCTATGCGACGGTGGAGTTGGCGCGGGGCGACGCGAAGTACCTCCGGGAAGTGAGCAACCGGGTGGATTTGATTTTGAACGGCGAGTAGGTCATGAAGAAATTCATTATTGGATTAGTGGTCGGCGTAGCGCTGGCGGGGATGTTTGTCTTGATTGCCATTTTGGCGATGGTGAAGTTCGGCGATAGCAAGCCAACAATCGCCAAGGACGGAACGCTAATTTTGCGTTTGGAGGGCGAGATACCGGAAAAGGCGGGGCTTGATATGGGGTTGCCGTTTCTGCCCCAGTCTTCGCAGGTGACCGTGATCGATGTGTGGCAGGGATTGAAGCGGGCAGCCGTGGATCCAAAGATTAAGGCGGTGGTGCTGATGCCGCGGGGGATGGTGGTGGGTTGGGCGAAGTTGCAGGAGTTGCGGGGTGATTTGCTGGAGTTCAAGAAATCGGGCAAGCCGTTGCTCGTGTTGTTGCGTGCGCCGCGAACGCCCGAGTATTACTTGGCGACGGCCGCGGATAAGATCTACATGGTGCCCGAGGACATGTTGGACATGAAAGGCGTGCGGGCTGAGGTGACGTATTTCAAAGGGGCACTCGACAAGATTGGCGCCAAGATGGAGGCCGAGCACGCCGGCAAGTATAAAGACGCGTTGGATACGTTTACTCGGACCGGCATGACACCGGAAACCCGGGAGGTGTTGAACTCGGTACTTGACGGTTTATATGGGCATTTGGTCGAGACCATAGGGAGTGCTCGAAGAATGTCCGTTGAGCAGGCTAAGGCGGTGATTGACGAGGGTCCGTTTCTGGCGGAGCAGGCGGTGAAGTTGAAACTTGTCGACGCCGCGATTTACGAAGACCAGTTTTTTGACGAGGTGAAGAAGGCGCTGGGTGGAGCGGAGGTTAAGCGGGTTGCTTTTAAAGACTATCTGAAGGCAGGAGGTTCCGACGGCAAGAGCAAGGTCGCGATCATCGTGAGCGACGGGGCGATTGTGCGCGGGGGTTCGAGTGGGGACGCCTTCGGGGAGGATGGGTCGATTACGGTAGCGAATTCAGTGAAGGTTCTGCGCGAAGTGGGGGCGGACGAATCGATTAAGGGTGTAATTTTGCGGGTGGATTCTCCGGGTGGCGATGCGGTGGCCTCCGACGAGATTCTGCGGGAAGTGAAGTTGTTGAGCAAGAAGAAGCCGATGGTGATCTCGATGTCGGATGTGGCGGCATCGGGCGGATACTACATATCAATGACTGGAGATCCGGTATTGGCCTATCCGAACACGATTACGGGCTCGATCGGCGTGATCTACGGCAAGGTGAACCTGAGGGGACTTTACGACAAGCTTGGAGTGACGAAGGATTTGATTCAGCGCGGCCAGAACGCCGCGATTGATTCGGAGTACTACGAGCTTACGCCAGGCGGTCGGAAGAAGCTTCGCGAAGGCGTTGATGAGATCTACAAGACATTTGTGGGGATTGTGGCGGAGAGCCGGAAGAAGAAGTTTGAGGAGATCGATGAGTTGGCTCAGGGACGGGTGTGGCTGGGAAGCCAGGCCAAAGATCGTTCGTTGGTCGATGAACTGGGGGGACTTGATCGGGCGGTGGAATTGGTGAAAGAGAGGGCGAAGATCGCAAAGACCGAGAAGGTGCGGTTAATGGTTTTCCCGCAGAAGAAGTCGCTTTTTGAGCAGTTGCTGAATCAGAACCAAAGCGTTTCGACAGAAACGAGGATGGTGCGGAAGGTGATTGCGGAGTTTACAGGGGGCCTGCCCATCGAACTATGGCAGACGGGAGGGATGATGAAGCTGATGCCCTATCGCATCACGGTTCGGTAGAGTTAAAACGCGCGGCTGGAGCGGATCCCGGCACATTGCAGGACATTGGCCATTTTCTCGAGTGCCGTCTTGTGGATCTGGGAGACGCGGCTCTCGTTGATGCCCAACATGCCGCCGATTTCTTTCATCGTCAGTTCATTGGAGTAGTAGAGAAGTACAACCTTTTGGTAGCGCTCGGGTAGGGTTTTCACCGCGGTGCCGAGCACTCCGCGAAGCTCTTCGTGAGCACAGATTCGATCCGGCTGGCTCTCCGCTTTGGCGGGAAAATCCGGGGCGGGCATGTCTTCCTGCTCAGCGGGACGAGTAGAAGCCGAGACCAAGCCGACATTTCTGAGGTCCAATACCATTTGCCGCCAGCGGTCGACTTCGACGCCCATGCGCTGGGCCAGTTCCGCTTCCGAGGGCGAGCGCTGGAGTTCACCGGTCAAGTCACGGGTTAGGTTTTCGATCTGTTTGTGGCGACGGCGGAGGTCGCGGCTGGCCCAATCGAGTTGGCGGAGACTGTCGAGGATTGCGCCTTTGATCCGATGTTTAGCGTAGCTCGAGAAGGAGACCATCTTTTGGTCGTCAAACTTCGTCGCGGCATTGAAGAGGCCGAGGATGCCGGCATGAACTACGTCGTCGAGATCCACATGGACCGGCAGGTTCTCGTGAACCCGGATGGCGATCGCTTTAACGAGCGAAAGGTGTTCCAGAATAATGGCGTCGCGCTTGGCATTGTCGACCGGCTTGACTTCAATCGGGTCGGTGAGAGCAAGGGTGGGGGCGGTAGCGGTAGCGGTGGACATCGGTCTTTCCTCAGGCATTCGATTGGGAATTTTTCTGCGCCTAGCTGGTGGCGGCGCAACATGAGTAGTGCATCCTAGGGACCATTGCGGTGTCGAGAGCTGGGGGGCAGGTGAAGTGCTCATGTTAGTCGAAGCCAAAGAATTGATAAATCTGTACTTAATCGTTTTCGCGACAGTCCCTTCCTCGCCGAATCGACTAAGGAGAAAGAAGAAGCCTGTTCCACTCTGGAACGCGGTTGCCGCGCTTGGGTCCCACATCGGCACTAGGAGGTTTCAGCGTGGAACAGCCAAGTACGTTCTGAGAGACAATCACATCGACTTAAGGTGATCGTACCAGCTCGGAAAGCAATTACCCGTCCGTAAGAGTGCTGCCTTAGGGGAACGATTTCACCTTAGAGACCAATAGGCCGAACAGCGCAAAAAAGTGCGCAAATGGGGGGGAGTGCCACGCCCTAAGGACTAGTCGCTATCGGAAGTGGGGTTAGCGGGGGACCGTTTTTTCAGCTCGGAGCGTTGTTTGAGCTCGCCGATCCACGTTTTGCAGGCTAGTGTAGCGTAATCGAATTAGCTTGTAAGAACTGGCCTCAGCGCCATCCTCGCCATTTCGATCTTTTCCAGGATTGCGACGCCTGAGGCTCTCCACACGTAGCGTTTCGGATTTTGGTTGCGCGCCGCCAGGT
>JANXMS010000113.1 GCA_025354525.1 Acidobacteriota bacterium | reverse complement strand
CGACGTACTGGCGGGCGCAGAGGTCCCAGCTGCACTCTTGCTCGACCCAAGCGCGGGCGCGGGCACCCATCTGGCGACCAAGTTCGGGTCGGCTTACGAGCAGGTTCAGGTACTCGAAGATCGTATCTTCCTCAGTGGAATCGACGGGTACTTTGAGGCAGATGGAATCAGGGAACTCGGCGAAGCTGCCGATGTTGCTGACGACGACGGCGCGGCCCATGCCGAGCGAGCGGAGCAGGGTGCCGGAGCTTTCGCCGACGGTGGGAAAACGCAGGTTCAGAATCACATCGCAGGCGGCGATGTAGCCGTTGAAATCTTCGATTGGGGTGAAGCCGAGCATGCGGACGTGCTCACTGAGGCCCATGCCCCGTATGAGCGACGCCAGCGGAAAATCGGGATGGGCTTCGCCGACGAGGACCATGCGGGCGTCGGGTCGAAGGCGGATGAGCCGTTTGAAGGCGCGTAAGGATTCAGCGATCCGCTTGTAGGGCTTGAGGAAGCCGAAGACTCCGATGAGCGGTGTTGCTTCGTCGAGGCCAAGGCGGGTGCGGAACCCCATGCGGTCGCCGGGTTCGGGCAGCCATGCGCCGTGCGGGATCTGGGCAAGGGGGCCGGTGTAGCCGGCTTGGCGGACGTCCTTGGCGACGGCTTCGCTATGGACGATGACGCCTCGGCTGGCGGCGAGGATGCGTTTGAGCATGGGGACGCCTTCGTAGTCAGGGCCGACCTCGAGGCGTCGGACGCGTTCGGCGAAGGCGAGCGCCGCGGGGCCACCGTCGAACTCGCAGGCGGCGACGTAGGCGTCCCAATCCTGCCGGCAGATGGTGATGTCGGTGATCAGATGGTGGAGGTTCGATTCATGAAGCACGACGACGCCGGGCTTGCGGAGGGCTTCTTCATAGACGAAGGCGTGGTGGCCGTTGTTGCCGATCTGGTAGAGCCCGACGCCGTCGGCGGTGCCCGCCTGTTCGTGAACGGTAACCTGGGCATGACGGTGCAGCGCTTCGACGAGAGCGGCCGAATAGTCGGCTATGCCGCTTTTGGCTGGCGGCATGGGAGAGTAAAAAGAGATTTTCAACGAACCCATTCCAAGGCAAAGTTTCCCATGGCAAAGGGTATCCGGACCATCGCGAGAGTTCGGCCTTCGTCTTTGGCGAAGTAGGCGTCGAACTCGAAGCGGGAACTGGGGCCCTTCACGGCTATTTTAAAGTGGTCGGTTTCGGTGGGTACTTCGCCCACGATGACCCGTTCGGAGCCAACGAGCTGCAAGCGTACGTCGTAGGCTGCCCCGAAGAAAATCTGCCGCGGCGCGGGGACTTTGCCCTTGGCGAGTTCGTCTCTGACGACGAACAGGAAGCCGAGGGCGTCGTGCGCGCAGGCGGGTACGGGGAACTCGCTTCTGCCGCCGCCGCCGCTGGTGACTCGGGTGCCGGTAGGCGCAGAAAACGTGGAGGTCTCCTTCGCTTTCCGGGCTCCGTGGGTAGACTCTTTGACGAGTTCGAGGGAGCAGAGCTTTCCGTCCACGGTGCTCTGAAACGAATCCTCAACCTTAAAACCGGGGATGGCCGCTTCGAGTTTTAGGGTGAACTTCCACTTATCGCCGTCTTTGGTCGCCTGAAGGTGCCCGTCGCCGAGGCTTATGCCGCTCGGCCAACTGATCTGATAACGGGTGGATTCCTCCTTTGGCCCGGCGGCCCAGGCGGCGGTCGCCACAAGTATCAACCACCAGTCACGCATCTTGTTTAACCGACGCTGTCCGCTTTACTTGCTGCACGACTGCCTGGTAGATGTCGAGCGTCTGGCGGGCGGTTTGTTTCCAGGTATAGCGCGCGGCGTTCTGACGGCCCAGGCGCTCCATACGGAGCCGGAAATCGGCATCGAGCAGGAGGTCGCGCATGGCGGTGACCATTTCGCGGGTGGAGTACGGGTTGAACAAGATGGCCGCATCCCCAGCCACTTCTTTCATAGCCGAGGTGTTCGAACAGGCGACGGCCCGCCCGCTGGCCATCGCTTCAAGAATGGGGATGCCGAAACCTTCGTAGAAGGACGGAAAGACAAAAAGGTCGCTGGCGTTGTAGAGCTGCAGGAGCTCCTCATCGTTGACGTAGCCGGTGAAGTGAATTCGGTTACCGAACGGCGAGGCTTCGGCGATTTGGTGGACGCGGGGCGCAAACCACGTATCCTTGCCGACGAAGACCAGGCTATGGGTTAATTGCGGGTAGTTGGCGACCAACTCTTCGAAGGCGCGGATGAGGCCGATGGGGTTTTTGCGGGGCTGCAAATCGCCGACGCAGAGGATGTAGGGGCCGCGAATGGCGAATCGTCCGTCGACGAAGGCTTTAGCCGGCGCTTTGGGCTGGGGCTGAAAAATCTCGGAGCAGGCGGCGGGGACGACGGCAATTTTCTCTGGATCCATTCCGTAGGCTCGGGCGATGCCTTGGCGAGAGAACTCGCTGAGGGTGACCACCTTTGCTGCGTTGCGGACGGTTCGTTCGACGGTCATCCGGAGTTGCATCCTGCGCGCACGTGGGAAAAATTCGGGATGTTCGAGATAGCTGACGTCATGAACGCTGACGACGACGGGCACGGGGCAAAACAGCGGGGCCGTATATTGCACGTGGACGAGGTCGGGCTTATCTTTCCGCAAACAGCGGGACAATTCAAGGCCAAGGCGGAGGAATGGGTTATTGCTCACCCAGCGCTTGGAGAAGCGGGGCGGAAGAACCTGGTCAGCGCCAGGTACCGATAGATACGCCAAAAACTCAGAATCTCGATCGAGACCCGCATACTGCTGGAGCAGGTTCCGAACATAGACTTCGTTCCCGGTTAAGTGGCGTCCTATGGCGTGGGCATCAATGCCGAAGCGCATGCTAGTAACTCCAGTATAAGTCCATCCCGAATCACTCCCCTAAGGTTTTGGCCCTAAAGTTTTGGCCCCTAAGATTCCAGCGGCGTCGAGGCACTTCCATGCCGCTTCCCGGTGGAAGGTATTCTCATACAATACCCTGCCTGCGGCGCTAAGTCTTGCTGCCAAGGTTTGATCCTGTAACAATTTGCCGATGGCGGCCACAAAGTCTTCGGCTGAGTCGGCGATCAAAAAGTGTTCGCCGTCCCGCCCTGGCAGGCCTTCGGCACCGATCCGGGTGGAAACAACCGGGGTGCCGACGGCCCAGGCTTCGAGAATTTTTACCCGTGTACCGCTGCCGGAGAGTAACGGGACGACCGCGATTTGGGCGCGTCCGATTTCGGTCATGGCGTCGGCGATCGCGCCGGTCATTTCGATCCGATCGAGGCCAGCCACGGTCCGCGCGATGGCGTGGGGGTTCATGCCAACGAGCCGCCAGCGGAGCGCTGGATCCCGCTGTAGGACTGGCCAGATTTGCTTGCTGAACCAAGCTACGGCCTGTTGGTTGGGGTGGTATTCCATGTTTCCGGAGAAGACGAGCGTTCGTTCTCGCTCTTCGGTGGGCAGGGCTCGCCAGGGGATGGTGTTGGGGAATATGGTCAGGGGCAGGGAAGGCGCGAGGGCAGCGACGCGGGCGGCGTCTTGTCCGGAGGTGACGAGGGCACGGGAGTAGCGCGGCAGAAAATGGCGCTCCAGCTTTTCAGAAAGCCGGGCGAAGCGTCCGTGCGCCATGCGGGCGGGCCAGCCTTCGGCCCGGCTTAGACTGCGGAAGAATTCGCTCTCGACGTTGTGCAGATCGCAGATCACCGAACGACTGAAGGGTCGCAGCACGTCAATATAGGGCCCTAGCCAAAAGTGTTCGACGAAGATGACGTCGTAGTGCTGGCCAGCGAGTGAGCGGGTGATTTCGGCGTCGAAGCCGGCCAACCGGTCGATGAGGGGCGGGACGCCGCGGACAAAGCGCCCGGCATTTCGGGCAATGCGCGCTGCGAAGGATCGGCCGTTGGTCGGCAACTCGATTTGCCACTGTGTGCGCACGACCGCCTCGCCACAGGGTTCACAAGGGGCGAACGACAGCAGGTCGACGACGGCACCCCGTCGGGTGGCGTACTCCATGAGCGAGGCGATGCGCTGGGCCCCGCCTCCCAGGACGGGGAACGGTGCTTCGGGCGTGACGAAAAGAACTTTACGGGGCAACCTTCTATTGTCCCCTTTCGAGGATCTGCGCGGAGTGTCGGTGCCCGTGAGCGGCGACGAAGAGGAGCCCTTGATAGCCGTCGAGGACGCCGAGGAGGGGCGCGTCGGTGGTCTCGATCCAGGTGCGCATCTGCTGGCGAAAGACACGGTAGGCGGCCCAGAACTCATCGGTAGATTTCCAGATGCCTTGCGGCGATGCAACGGCGCGTCCTGGGCTGGCGACGTGATCGAAGAGGGTGTTGTCGTCCCACGCGGACGCAGGCGCGGGCTCTTCGCGGCAGAGCATCGGGCTTTGGAGTAACCGAAAGATCTGGTGATCGACCTTGTCAAGGTGTTCGCAGCTCTCGGCGATGGTCCATGCGCCTTCCGGCGTTGGCCGATCTTGAAGCGCGGCCTCTTGGTCGCGCAACTCTCGTAGGGCGTGCTGACGTTCTTCCGCCGTTAAGGACATCTCTCCAGGCTAACCCCTCCGGCGCGCTTCCTCATACACCGCGTGTGTCTCCAGCGCCGTACGCTGCCAACTGAACTCTCTCGCTCGGCGCAGTCCGGCCTCCCGCCATTGGGCGACGCGGGTTGGCTCCGTGATGCAGGCGCACATGCCTTCGACCCATGCCGCTCGATCGGTCGCGTCGCCTTGCCAGGCAGCTCCGCCGGCTACTTCGGTGACGGCCGGGTCGAGCGACGTGAGGACGGCGGCTCCGCTCTGCATCGCCTCCAGAATGGGAAGGCCGAAGCCTTCGTAGAGGCTGGGGTAGACTACGGCGAGGGCATTGCAGTATAGATCGTAAAGGGACTCTTCGGTCACCGCGCCGTGCAAGATCAGGCCTTCTTCCGGGCTGAAGTCTGGTCCGTCCTCCCTTCGCCTGCCGGCGAGAACGAGGGGGACACGGTGGCGTTTCCAAACCTCTCTCCAGGCTTCGACGAGGAAGGGCAGATTCTTGCGCGGTTCGAGCGTGCCGACGGAGAGGAAGTAGGGGGCAGTTCGCGGATCCCTGGGCCTTGCGCGGAAGCCGGAGCCGGCGGCCAAAGGCACGGCTACCACGCGATCGGGCTGCAGGCCAAAGCGGTTGATCGCTTCGCGGCGGACCGCTTCGCTGAGCGTGAGAACGAGAGACGCCCGGTTGAGGCGGAGGAGCCACGGGGTCCGTTGGCGGACGCGATCGGCCCCGATATGCCAGCCCGCATCGCGCCAGGGGGAAAGATCGTGGAGCGACAGGACGCTGGGGCAGGTTCGCCAGTAGGGCACCGAAAAATCAGTACCGTGAAAGACGTCGAAGCGTTCGCGGCGCAGGGTGAGAGGCAGGCCTAGGAGCCACCATTTTCGAGAGAACGAGCGTGGTGGGGGCGTGGTCCATCCGGTTGGCCAGTCCGGCCGCCGGGCCACGGGTTGATCGCTGAGGAACTGGTATTGGTCCTGCGGGAAGGCTGTTTCGAGCGCCCGGCGCAGTTCGATCATGTACCGCGTTACCCCGCCCGTCGGTACGGTCAGCGGGGTTCCATCGATTCCTACTTTCACAAGGCCACTTTCATCGGTTACGGCAGGTCCTCGGGGACGGCTTGGAGCAGGCGGGCGACGTAGCCGTTAACCCGCTGGGGCACTCCTGCCCTCTCCTTCGGCAACGCCGCCAGCTTCGCTTTCAGCGGGGCGGCCTTGGCGTCGAGGTAGTCGATCGCATTTAGGGCCTGCATCGCTACGTAGACGCCGTGTTTTTCCTGGTTGGCCAATTCTATGAGGATGTCGAGGACCGTCGGCAGATCCTTCGCTTTGCCGAAGAGGCCCACGGTTTCGGCAGCTACGATACGCACCGCGGGGGCCGGATCGGTCAACGCCGGGCGGACGGCTTGGGCATCCTTGCGAATCCGGAAGCCCATGGCGGCCCAATAGCGGACGGCGCTATCAGGACTTTTCAGACCATCGACGAGTTCGCCGCCAGAGGCGGGCGAGGACGCCAAAGCCGCCATTTTGTGGATGGCGGGGAGGTTGGTCATTTTGGCGGCGGCGTCGTAGGGCGCGCCGCCCGCGGCTCTTTCGTGGATTTCGTTTTCGGGCAGAAAGCCGATGTCGCGGACTCTGGCCATCTGGTTTTCGAGCGCTGTGCGGAGGGTGGCGGCAATTTTTTCAAAGGCTGGCTTGCCCATCAGATTGTTTACTTCGTCCCGATCAGCTCGAAGGTCGTAGAGTTCTTCGAAGGGTTTGGGCTGCCAGAAATGCTGTTGCGCCGGGGTTAGCTTGCCTTCCTTGAATAGCTTGTACCAGACCTGGGTGGTGGGCATCTTGAACATATATTCGAGATTTTGGCCGTAAATGCGATGGGGCATGTACTGACGGAGGTAGACATAGCGGCCATCGGTGACGGAACGGACTAGGTCACAGCGTTCGTCCATGCGGCCTCGGAAGCCATAGACGAACGCCTGGCGGGGTTCGGCGGCCTTGCCGAGAAAGGCGAAGCCTTGATGATACTTTTCCTTCGGCAACCCGGCTAGTGACAAGACAGTGGGCGCAAGGTCGACGAAGCTGACGGGCCGGTCGGTGGAGGCACCGGGTTTATATTCGGTGGTGGCGAGGTGCTTCCACTTTTCGGGAAAGTGCACGATAAGGGGTACCCGGAGGCCGGAATCGTAGGGCCAACGCTTGCTGCGGGGCATGCCGGCGCCGTGGTCGGAATAGAAGAAGACGATGGTGTCTTGCTCAAGGCCATCCGCCTTCAGCTCGTCGAGCGTTTTGCCGACCATGCCGTCCATGGTCTTGATGTTGTCGTAGAGTTGAGCCCAATCGCGGCGGACCTCGGGGGTATCGGGATGGTAGGCGGGAATGCGGAGTTCGGCGGGGTCGTGCTGGACGGGTTGTTCGCGAGGCCAGTTCTGGCTCTCGTGGGTGATCAAAAAATTGAACACCGAAAAGAACGGCTGCCCGGGCTTTCGTTTGCGCCAGTGAGCCTTGGCGCTGGATTCGTTCCAGACAGCGCCCGTGAGGTCTATGTTGTAGTCTTCCTTTGCATTGTTCGACGTGTAGTAACCGGCGGCTTGGAGGAGCTGGGGGAACATCGCTTGGCCGGCGCCCATCTTCGTGAACGACCGCATATGCTCGGCGCCCAGGGACGGCGGGTACACGCCGGAAATGATGGTCGTACGGGCGGGGGCGCAGACGGGGGCGTTGGACCAACAGGAGGTGTAGCGAAGGCTCTTTTCCGCGAAAGCGTCCAGGCGGGGGGAGTCGGCGTACTTGTCTCCGAAGCAGCCCAGGTTGGAGCTCATGTCTTCGCAGGTGACCCAAAGGATGTTCGGCCGATCAGCCTTTTGGGCGGTGGCGGCAGAGGCGGCCGCGAGCGTGGAGAGGAATTGCCGACGATGCATCTCTGCCGTTTGTATCATAAGGCGTACGCCCGGGTGCGAAACGCCAACCGATGGCCTTACACTGGTGGATTATAATCAGCAAGTAGTTTTGCGCCTAAGGAGCCTTGAGTGAGCCAAAATCCAGCCCAGCGTGACGCCCACTTTAGTGAGCTCCGGCAACTTGATACGTACCTGCGCGACGCCAAGTCCATCGAAGATCTGAAGCCGGTCTATTATCGGCTCGAAGAGTTGACGCAAGCGTACCCGTCCGACTTGACGATGCAAACGACGATTGCTGACGTTCGGACCAAAATGGTTGCTTGTGGGCAGCGGCTGATGGCGCTGCAGAATACGGCCGAGCGCGAGGCTTCCGCGAGAGGTCCGATGGGGGCGTTTGCGCCTCCGGTGGCTCAGCCGACGCAAGTGTTTCCAAGCGCTTCGGCACCGAGCTATCCGCCTCCGCCCCAAGCGCAAAGGCCCCCTCCTGTCTCTCCGCCGCCGCAGGCACCGAAGGCCGTGCCAGGCCCGTTCAATTGGAAGCGTGCCGTGGCCGTTGGTGGTGTCGTTGGTTTGCTCATTGGTGCGGCAGGATTCTACACCCTGATAAACGCCAAGAAGAAGGCAGCGGAGCAGAAGAGAGTTCCCGCCGGATCCGCATCGGTGGCGATCAAAACCCAACCGCCGGGCGCGTCCGTCCGCGTGAATGGTGAAGTGAAGTGCACTTCCGATTGCAGTATTGAACTGCCCACCGGCACGTATGAAGTGCAGGCGGTGCTGCCGGGTTACGAATCGGCTTTGAGTTCGGTGAATGTGATCGGCGGAACTTCGGGGCAGGTGACCCTGTCGCTTACCCCGACGGGCCTTTCGGTGCGCCTGTTTACCGATTTGCGGGCCGGGAAGGTGACACTCGATGGCAATCCGCTGGGCGATTTGCAGGACGGACAACTGGTACTAGACCGAGTTTCTCCGGGCAAACATTCGGTCAAAGTCGTCAACTCGACTACGGAAGCGTCGTTTGAATTTGAGTCGCAACTGGGGCAGGCACCGGTGGTCAGTGGGCCTGTTGTCGCTAAGAATGTGCTGGCGATTGTGGTTGCCAACGCGGGGAAGTCGGCGAAGGTCCATGCTTCGGTGAACGTAAAGGTTCAGGTGGATGGCACTCCCGCTGGTGACGCCAACGCCGCGGGACTCGATTTGCATAACCTTCCTTCGGGCGACCGGGAACTTACCGTGAACGACGGGACGGCGGAGCGGAAGTTGCTGGTTTCGGTGGGCGCTCAGCCCACTTTGACGGCCTACCTGAAGCTAGCCGATGGGAATTTTGGCACAATCGTCGTCAATACTGGGGCGGTGGACGATGTCACGATCGTTCTCAATAAGACGGAACTGAAGCGGAAGACGAAGGGTGGCCAGATGAGATTGCTCGGCTTGCCGGTCGGTCAGTACATGGTTCGAGTGGCGAAGGAAGGCTACACCGCCGAAGCGGCCAAGCCGGTGGTGATCGCGAAGGGGCAGGAGTCGCGCGTGGAGTTCACTCTGAAGGCGATTCCGAAAGTGGCCACCCTGCGGATTAGCGGTGCGGTGCCGGGCATTGCGGTTATTCTTGATTCACAGGGGCTCGGCGTAGTTGGTGCCGATGGGACGTTTGTGACCTCCAATGTTTCGCCCGGAGAACACACGGTTGAACTCCGTCGAGAAAAGTTTGGTCCGAAGCGGAACCCTCGGCAGTTCCGAGCCGGTGAGACGGTGGAAATGAACGGTGCTGATGTCGTTTTGATTGCCGCGTCGTCTTCTCTGCGGGTCAATGTTAAGCCGGGCAACGCTCAAATCTTTTATCGGAAATCGGACGAGACTCAGTTGCGCCAAGCTACGGGAGCTCAGATTGCGTTGGGTGAAGGCAGTTGGGTGGTGACGGCGAAAGCGCCGAATTTCCTGGATGGCACGACAACTGTTCAGCTTGCGGCGGGCGAATCGAAGACGGTGGAGTTGGCCCTTAAGGAGGCACCCAAGCCGGTCGCCGCAAAGAAAGCCGGCACGATGCTCGAATGGGAGCAGCCGGGAGAATGGTTGCCGCAGGAAGGCTGGATCGTGCATAAAGGCGGTGGCTTCGTTCTGTACGGAATTACGCCCGTCAATGGCACTTTTACGTTCAACATGGCCCTGCTGAAGGGTCGGCGGCTGCAGTGGTTTGCGGACTACACCGACGCCAAGAACCATGTCCTCTACCAACTCGATAAGAAGAATTTGTTCCGGCGCGATGTGGTGAACGGTAAGTCGAGCGAACTGCGATTCGCGCATGACCTCGAAAAGCAGGAGAGTTACACGATCCAGATCGATGTATCGACAGCGGCCGTTCGGACCTCGTTGCATAACGGCAGCCGTTGGGTGGAGATGGATACGTTCTCGGCTCCGGGCCGTAACTTGACCCAAGGCAAATTTGGCCTGTTCATTCCGAACAACGACGCCTACGGGCTGAGTAACTTCCGGTTCAACCCACGCTGATGATACTTCCGCTCTGGCCGACTTGGGTACCGCGCGATTTTATAGTGCCCGGCGGACGGCTGCGGCTGCACCCCGCTGACTTATATGCTCTCGGGGGGCACCGGGGCGGTATTGATGAGCGGTGGTTGGCTTCGACGACGAATGCCAATAACGGCCCGGCGACGCCACCGGATGAAGGTTTGTCCTACGCGGATGTTCAGGGCGAAAAGACGCTGCTGCGCGATGTGATCGGCGATTGGCCGGTGCTGGGCAAACTGTTCGATAACGGGTGCCCGCTTCCGCTGCACCTGCATCCGTCGGATGCTCAGGTGGCCGCGCGGGGGTTGCGGGGGAAGCCGGAAGCTTACTTCTTCCCGACCCAGTACAATACGTCTCCCGGCGCGTTTCCGTATAGCTTTCTCGGTCTCGAACCCGGCGTCGGGCGTCAGGACGTCCGCCGATGTCTTAGCCAGTGGGACCAGGGCGACAACGGAATTTTGTATCTATCGAAGGCGTATAAGTTACGGCCGGGCACGGGTTGGCAGATCGATCCCGGGGTGCTGCACGCGCCGGGGACAATGGTGACGTATGAGCCGCAGCGGGCCTCTGATACCGGAGCCATGTTTGAAGCGCAGTGCAACGGCTACAGCCTGCCGTGGGAGATGCTCGTGAAAGATCTGCCGCCTGAGCATCGGCACGATATCGACTATATTTTGGACTGGATCGATTGGGATGCGAATACGGACCCGGCCTTCAAGCGCCGATTCTATCGTGCCCCGCGTTCGGCCGGGACGCACGAGAAATGGATCGTCTACGGCTCCCCTTGGTTCTCTGCCAAGGAATTGACCGTGCTGCCGGGCGAGAGCTACGATGCTGTGGACGCGGCTGCGTACGGCGCGTTGGTGGTGCAAGGCTATGGCCGCTTCGGCGATCACGCCGCCGAAGCCCCAGCACTGATTCGATTCGGCCAACGAACCCACGACGAGTTTTACGTCTCAGCGGAGGCTGCCGGAAACGGGGTTCGGATCACGAACTTGAGTCCAGGCGAGCCGCTTGTTATCTTGAAGCACTTCGGCCCGGGTAATCCCGCGGCCCAGGACATCTCCTAATCATGCCCATCGGTGTTAACTCCTTCCTCTGGACGGCTAACTTTTCGGAGGCCCATCTGCCGTTGATCGCCCGGTCGAAAGGGCTTGGCCTGGATGGCATCGAAATGGGGGTTTTTGATTTTTCCGGCTTCCCGGCGGCGGCGGTTCGGCGGGAACTAGCCGCTCAAGAGATGACCGGGCTGATCTGCACGGCCTTGACCGGGCAGCAGAGCATCGGGACGGAGGACCGCACTGTGCGAGAAGCCTCTTTGGAGTTCCTGCGCACGGCGATTCGGGGTGCGGCGGAGGCCGGCATCACGATGGTGGCCGGGCCGTTTTGTTCAGCCGTAGGCCTGTTGCCAGGGCGTCGGCGGACGGCGGACGAATGGCAGCGAGCGATCGAAGGGTTGCGGCAGTTGGGGCCCGTCTGTGCCGAATATGGCGTTCGGCTGGCGGTGGAGCCGCTGAACCGGTTTGAGACGTTTTTTTTGAACACGGCCGCGGATGCGGCGGCGTTGATTGACGCCGTGGGCCACCCGTCGATCGGGGTGCTCTACGATACGTTTCACGCCAACATCGAAGAGAAGAATCAGGCCGAGGCGATTCAATTGCTCGGCTCCCGGATCATCCATGTCCACACTTGCGAGAACGACCGGGGCACGCCTTGCACCGGGCCGATCGACTGGATCGGTGTGGTGGGTGCGCTCCACGCCATCGACTATCAGGGTTGGTGCGTGATTGAAACGTTCGGCCCGGCGATCAAGGAAATCGCCGCCGCAGCCTGCATCTGGCGGGATTTGGCCGCAACGCCGGAAGACATCCCGTCGATAGGGGCTGCCAATCTCCGGGCGCTCGGCATCCGTTAGGTCCCCAGCGCCGTCAGAATCTTCTCGCGATAGGTGCGGGAGAGCGTCAACTCGGTCCCGTCCTTCAGCAGCACCACGTACTCACCATGGAGCCACGGCCGTAGCTCCTTGATTCGATCCGCATTCACAATCGTTGATTGATGGATGCGCAGAGACTTCTCGCCATCAAACCGCCCTTCGAACGAGTTCATTGTCTCCCGCACCGAATGGGTTTCGCTGCCCACGTGCAACGAGGCATAGTTGTCGGGTGCCTCCACCCAGTCGATCTCCTCCAGCGGCACTTGGCGCAAGTCGTCGAGCAACGTCATCAGTCGGTCGCTGTTTCCATTCTGCGCCGCCAAGTGCTTTCGCGCCCGGTCCAGCGTCTTGCCGAATCGTGGATCGTCAAACGGCTTCAAAAGATCGTCGAACGCAGGAACCTTGAACGCGCGTACGGCATGCTCGTCGTACGCCGTTGTAAAGGTCACCACGGGCATCCGCTCCGGGGGCAGCGTTTCGAGCAACGCGAACCCGTCCATCACCGGCACCTGCACGTCCAAAAACAAAAGGTCAGTCTCGTTCCGCGCCAAGAAATTCCGCCGCTGATTCCGCCTGGGCAAACTCCCCCATCACGGCGACGTCGCTCTGCTCGGCCAACATACGTCGGATCCGTTGCCGGGCCCGCCGTTCGTCATCCACAATAACCGTTCGAATACTCGACATCCTGGTCGTCTCCTATCGGTCTATAGCAAGTCTTGACTTAACAGAGGGCACATCCGCGACGTCTGAAGAGATCCGGAGCAATGTCGGGAGAGAGGAAGGGGGAGAGAGCCTCGGCGAGATCGACGACAAGCGCATGCATTGACGGGGCCCTGACCTGGGACAAACGTAGTTTGCAGTCCGCCCAATACGGGGCCGGTCGTTCGGGTTTCCAGAACGCCTCCATTAAAGCGGGTATCGCTCTAGTCTTTCCGGCATCGGCCGGAAAGAAATCGTTACAATCACTTCGCATCCGGGGGCGGGCGCCGGCTTCCTCACGATCCGTCACAACGGCCCACAACATCGTGAACGAAACCTCGTACAGCAGCGTCTCCCACCACGGCATCGGCTTTTCGTACAACAGGGCACGCGAAGACACAAGCATCGCGTTCAAAACGCCATAGACAAACCAAGCGCCGGTAATTACGCCGTAGCGGAGCCGCATCAATTGCCGAGGGAGCCACAAACCGAGCCGACCAAGGTTGTCAATTGGGGAAAGGGTCTCAACCGGCTCTTGGCGTCTGTTCCGAATAGTCTCGCCCGGATGCTCCCCTGCACGCGACAAGTTTGGGACAAACTGCCAGAATTTTTGGGACGAAAACTCTGCGCTCTCAAGTGTTCCCCGTAAACCTCTGCACCAAATGTAGATATAGTTCTTGACCTACCCCTATGGATTGGGGCACTATTGCCCCGTATGGGTCAGCTTTCTGTCGACTTAACCGCCCGCCCGGCTCCTGCCCGGCGAGGCTTTCCTTCGGAGCAACGAACCGGAATTGCCTTTTCCCGGTACTTTACCGCCCGCCTCTCGGTCGGCCTAACTCCTTATGATGCAGTGCGTTGGGAGAAACGCACCGCCACCATTGGCTCCAGTTCCGGGGCCGTGATCTTCGAGCAAAATGACGTCGAAGTGCCCTCCGGCTGGTCCCAAACCGCCACCAACATCGTCGCCAGCAAGTACTTTTATGGCAAGCCCGGCTCCCCCGAACGCGAAAACAGCGTCGCTCAACTCGTCCATCGCGTCGTCGATACGATTTCTGATTGGGCCATCGCCGGTTCTTACCTCGCTACGCCCGCCGACGCCGACGCCTTCCGCGACGAACTTGCTCACCTGATGCTCGAACAGAAGGCCGCCTTCAACTCGCCCGTCTGGTTCAACGTCGGCGTAAAATCCCAGCGCGGCTCCGGCTGGTATTACGACGAAGCCACCGACTCCTCCCTCCCGGTTTCCGCTGGCGTCCGGAAGCCGCAATGCTCGGCGTGCTTTATCAATAGCGTCCAGGATTCGCTCGAATCCATCCTGGAACTTGCTCGCACAGAAGGCATGCTCTTCAAGTGGGGCTCCGGCACTGGCTCGAACCTGTCGAATCTGCGCGAAGAGAATGGTAGCCTCTCTGGTGGAGGCAAAGCCAGCGGCCCTCTCAGCTTTATGAAGGGCTTTGACGCTTTCGCCGGCGTCATCAAAAGCGGCGGCAAAACTCGCCGGGCGGCGAAGATGGTCATCCTCAACGCCGACCATCCCGACATCAACGACTTCATCTGGTGCAAAGCCAAGGAAGAGAAAAAGGCCCACGCCCTCATCGACGCCGGCTACGATTCCGCCATCGACGGCGAAGCCTATACTTCCGTCTTTTTCCAGAACGCGAATAATTCTGTCCGGGTGACGGACGAGTTTATGGCCGCTGCCGTTGATGGTTCCGACTGGTGGACCCGCTCCCGCGTCAATGGCAACCCGGTGAAACGCTTCAAAGCCCGCGATCTGCTGCACTCGATCGCCGAAGCTACCCACCAATGCGGCGACCCGGGTCTGCAATACGATTCGACCATCAACCGCTGGCACACCTGCAAAACCTCCGGCCGCATCAACGCTTCGAACCCCTGCGCCGAGTACATGTTCCTCGACGATTCGGCCTGCAATCTGTCGTCCATTAACCTGATGAAGTTCGTGCAGGCCGATGGCGGTTTCGATGTCGAGGCCTTCCGTCACGCCGTCGATACCCTGATTCTTGCCCAGGAAATCCTCGTCGATAACGCCAGCTACCCCACCGAACAGGTTGCCAAGAACTCGCACGATTTCCGCCCCCTCGGCCTCGGCTACGCCAATATCGGCGCCATGCTGATGGCCCTCGGCCTGCCCTACGATTCGAACAACGGTCGGGCGATGGCCGCTGCCGTCACCGGCATCATGTGCGGGCAGGCATACCTTACCTCCGCCCGTATCGCCGCCGCTGTCGGCCCGTTCAAGGGCTACACCGGCAACGAGGCGAGCTTCCTGGATGTCGTCGCGATGCACCGGGATTCTGTCGATGCCATCTCGCTGGACTGCGTCCCTGCTTACCTCCGCGACGCGGCCGCCGCGTGCTGGAAGGAAGCCTACGAAACCGGTCGCGTCCACGGCTATCGCAACGCCCAAACCACCGTCATCGCGCCCACCGGCACCATCGGCTTCATGATGGATTGCGATACCACCGGCATCGAGCCGGATCTCGCCTTGGTCAAATATAAGAAACTAGTTGGTGGCGGTGTCATCAAAATTGTCAATCAAACCGTGCCGGAGGCGCTCCTCCGCCTCGGCTACCGCCCGGCGCAGGCCGAAGCGATCGTCCAACATATCGACCAGACCGGCACCATCGAAGGCGCTCCGCACCTGAAGCCAGAGCATCTTCCGGTCTTCGATTGCAGCTTCCGCCCGCAGAATGGCACCCGGTTCATTCACCATATGGGCCACGTTCGGATGATGGCCGCCGTGCAGCCGTTTATCTCGGGTGCTATCTCGAAGACGATCAATATGCCCGAGGAAGCGACGGTGGAAGACATCATGGCTGCCTACATCGAAAGCTGGCGTATCGGCCTGAAAGCCGTTGCTATTTACCGGGATAACTGCAAACGGTCGCAACCGCTTTCCACGTCGCAATCGACGGCCAAGGCGAAGCCGGTGGTCGAAGAAAGGACCGTCGAAAAAATCGTCTACCGGCCGCTACGGCGCAAGCTTCCCGATGAGCGGCAGTCGTTGACGCATAAGTTTTCGATCGCGGGTCACGAGGGCTACATCACCGTCGGTCTGTTTGAAGACGGCACCCCGGGCGAGATTTTCATCACCATGTCGAAGGAGGGCTCTACCATCTCCGGCCTCATGGATAGCTTCGCCACGTCCATCAGCTTCTGCCTGCAGTACGGCGTTCCGTTGCAGTTCTTGGTTGACAAGTACAGCCATGTCCGCTTCGAACCCAGTGGCTGGACCGGCAACAAAGAGATCCCCTACGCCAAGTCGCTCATGGACTATATCTTCCGGTGGATCGGGTCGAAATTCCTGCACCCGGATTACAAAATCACCGAGGTCGGCAACACTCTGCAACTGAAGCCGACGGAAGTGCCGCCCCAACAGGCTCTTCGTTTTGATAACATCGCGACCGATGCCCCGCTTTGCTCGGAATGCGGCGGGCTCATGACTCGCAACGGCGCGTGTCATAAATGCGAAAACTGTGGTGGTACGAGTGGCTGCTCTTAGTCGTCGAAAATTCCTAGCGGGGCTGCTGCAAACGCAGCCCCGCCCCAACATCGTCTTCATTCTGCTCGATGATCTCGGCTACGCCGACATCGGCTGTTACGGGCAAAAGAAGATCAAAACTCCGCACATCGATACGCTGGCTCGTGATGGGATGAAGTTTCCGCAGGCCTACGCCGGCGGGGCCGTTTGTGCGCCTTCACGCTGCGTACTGATGACCGGCAAGCACCTTGGCCACGCCGCCAT
Source organism: Acidobacteriota bacterium (assembly GCA_025354525.1). Lineage (GTDB taxonomy): Bacteria > Acidobacteriota > Terriglobia > Bryobacterales > Bryobacteraceae. The sequence goes on along the minus strand of JANXMS010000113.1, from coordinate 8,189 downwards.
TCGGGCCAACGCCGGCACCACGCCCCTACCCGCCGAAACCATCACGATCGCCCGGGTTCTGCAGCAGGCCGGGTATGCCACCGGTGCCTTCGGCAAATGGGGCCTCGGCGATGCCAACTCCTCGGGCGTGCCTTCCAAGCATGGCTTTGACCACTTCTACGGGTATCTGCACCAAGTCCACGCGCACACCTATTTCCCGGAATTTCTTTGGGAGAATGACCAGCGCGACACGCTTGGCAAAGGGGTTTACAGCGCTGACCGGATTGCCGAGAAATCCATTGCCTGGCTGCAGCAGCAGAAGGCGAAACCGTTCTTCCTCTATGCCTGCTACACCGTTCCTCATGGCCGCTACGAGACCCCGACGCAGGAACCCTACAGCGCGATGGACTGGCCCGAGAAAGAGAAAAGCTACGCCGCCATGGTCACCCAGGGTGATCGCTACACGGGGCGCATTCTCGATACCCTGCGCGAGATGGGCGTCGAAAAGAACACGCTCGTCATCTTCGCCAGCGACAACGGCGGCGTCTCTGGCGACGGCCACTCGGCCGGGTTTTTCGATTCCATGCGGACCGCCTCCGGGGCCGTCCTGCAGGGTGAAAAGGGGACGCTGTTTGAAGGGGGCTTGCGGGTGCCATTTCTCGTGCGCTGGCCTGGCCGAGTCAAGCCCGGGTCAGTGAATGAGACGCCCGTGTACTTCGCCGATATCTTCCCTACGTTTGCCGCGCTGGCAAATCGCCCCGTGACGGGAATCGACGGTGTTTCCCTGCTGCCGCAGTTGGAAGGAAAACTGGGTTCGGAGCGCACGATGCACTGGGAACATTACAACTACAACGCCAAGACAAAGGCGCTAACTTCCATCGCCGCCGCGGTTCGCAAGGGCCGATGGAAGGCCATTCGGACGAGCCCCAATCAGCCTCCGGCGCTTTACGATTTGAGTGTTGATGAGTCGGAGAGGAACGATATTGGCGCGGCCCATCCAATGATCGCGCGTCAACTCTCCGCCGCTATGAGCGACGCGCATACTCCCGCGCTTCCGCACACCGGGGTCATGGACTGGGTTCGGTAAAAGTTACCGATACACGACCACCAGAATCACCGTCGCCGGTCCCTTGCCCGTGTTCACGATCGCATGAGGGACATCGGCCCGGTAACTCGCCGAGTCGCCTTTCCCCAACGCCTCAATGTCGCCCCCGCTTTCGACCCGTACCTTTCCCGTCTCTACCTGCAAAAACTCTCGCGTTCCTTCAAAATGCGCCGCGCTGCGCAACACCCCGCCCCCGCCTAGCTTAACCTCGTAGATCTCAATATCCTTCTCCATCTCGAGTGGAGATAGCGTTCGAATCTGCACGTCGGCGTCCCGCCGGAAATCGTGGGCTCGGTCGTTGGCTCGGATCACGGCGATCGTCGAAGCGCGTCCAGTCTCTTCCACAAGTTCGCTCAACGATAGGCCGAAGCCACGGGCCATCCGCAGCGTCACCGCCAGCGTCGGGTTCGCTTCGCCGCGTTCAATCTGGCTGATCATCGACCGGCTTACCCCGCTCGCTTTCGCCAAATCGTCGAGCGACCACTGCCGCGCCACTCGAAGGTCTTTCACTCGCCGTGCAAACTCGTCCAACATCAAATCCAGTATACTGGAACCGAGGTGCAAGATAACGGATGAAAGCTCTGGTCAAAAGGGAAGCCGCTCGCGGGCTCTGGCTCGAAGATGTTCCGGTCCCGTCGATCGGCATTAACGACGTCCTCATCAAAGTCGACCGCGCCGCCATTTGCGGTACCGATCTCCACATCTACAAGTGGGACGAATGGGCCGCGAAGACGATCCCGGTGCCGATGGTCGTCGGACATGAGTTCGTCGGCGAGATCGTCGAAATCGGATCGAACGTTAACGATTTTGCGCCCGGCATGCTTGTCAGTGGGGAGGGCCACGTGGTCTGCGGTCGGTGCCGGAACTGCCTCGCGGGCCGCCGCCATCTCTGCGCCCATACAAGCGGCGTCGGCGTGAACCGCCCGGGCTGTTTCGCCGAATACATCGCCCTGCCGATGAGCAACGTTTGGCATCACGACGAAAAAATCGACCGCGATACGGCCGCCATTTTTGATCCCTTCGGTAACGCCGTCCACACCGCGCTATCGTTCCCCGTTCTCGGCGAGGACGTGCTGATCACCGGGGCCGGACCGATTGGTATTATGGCCGCGGCCGTGGTGCGCCACGCCGGAGCTCGCCACGTCGTGATCACCGACGTGAACCCGTATCGCCTCGAACTCGCCCAATCGGTCGGCGTCACCCGTGCGGTGAATACGACGCAGACGAGTCTGGCCGCGGTGCAGAAAGAACTCGGCATGACCGAAGGCTTCGATGTCGGTCTCGAAATGTCCGGCAACCCGCACGCCTTTCGGGACATGCTCGCCAATATGGCTCACGGCGCGCACATCGCAATGCTCGGCATCCCGGCGGGCGGCGAGATGGCCATCGATTGGAACACCGTCATCTTCAACATGCTGACGATCAAGGGCATCTATGGCCGCGAAATGTACGAGACCTGGTACAAGATGACGGTCATGATCCAAAGCGGCCTCGACATCTCATCGGTCATCACGCATCGTTTCCCGTATGCGCAATACGAAGAGGCGTTTGACTTAATGCTCAGCGGGCAATCGGGCAAGGTCGTCCTGCACTGGGCTTAGCCCTGGCGCCGAATGATTTCCTGGAGCCAGGCGATCGAAGTCAGGTCCTTCGTGCGCCGCATGACGAGTTTTTCTTCAAGCAGGGCTTCGGCTGTGAGCATCTTTACTACGAGGCCCGGCTCCGCTTCCACGTCTTGGGAATACGCAACGAGTTCCGCGTATCCGCGTCCGCTGCCTATAGTCCCGAGGACGTCTAGTGGTCCATGTTTCGTCGCGAGCAGTTGAGGCCCAATCCCGACAAGGTGAGTGGCGTTCGGACGAAGCTCCTGGCGTTGGCGATATTTCGCGTCCAACACCGCTAGCGCGGCGAGAAGCCGTTCGATATTGTCGTTCGTTCTCTCGTGCACCACATCGAGATCAAAGGTCATCACGGGGGCTCCCAACAGAAGGGCGTTGACCCCACCTACCACCAAAAAATTCACTTGGTGCTCGACGAGTATCTTAAAAATAGAACCGACGCTTAGGTCGCCCGCGCTCACGATGTTTTCGCACTGAGCGCCTTCACCCCGGCTCGCATCTGCAACATCTCCCTTACATACGTGTCATTCATCGTCAAACGCTCTTGCGGGCTCAACTTAAGGATCCAGTCGAGCAAGGTGAGGTCAAGTTCGTCGCGCATGGACTGTTCCATAGCCTGATTTTATCATTCAACCGCTCGGCGTAGGGCGAGTTTGATCGGCTTCACCAAACTCTAACCGACCGCCTGCTACTTTCAATCAGGTTAAGACGATGTCCTCAAAACTCCCCGCATCGATGTTGCTCGCCGCCCTTTGTTGCACAGCCGGCGTGGTTCAGGACGAAGCGCAATGCCTTCCGCTGGTCCAAGACGGAAACGGTTGAACCACCGTCGTCACCGTCGTCAACCTCGAACCCAAACCGTCCCGCTTCGAACTCACCTTCCGCCCCGCCAAAGGCCTGCCTACGGAATGGACCATCGGTTTGAGGGCCACCAGCGCTGAGATCGAGGGTCACATCGTGCGCGGCACCCTCCCCGTCGGCGGCTCCATCGCAATCGAGACGACCGGCGCATCGAAAGATGTCCAACGCGGCTACGCCCAACTCTTCGGCTTCCAATACGCCCGCTTCGGCATCCGCGCGATCGTTCGAAAAGAAGCAGGGGCAACTCTCGTCGTCACCGGCGGAGCCGAGCGCGAAGACTCTCTCCGCCTGCCGTTCGACAACACCGGTGGCTCCAGCACGACCCTCGTCTGGGTCTCGGAAACAGATTACGCCCTCGTCAATCTGATCGTCTTCACCGCCGAGGGGAAGGAGCTACTTCGAGACCAGTTCCAGTTCTCGGTCACCGGCCCCGTCTCGCAGGAAATGTTTCGTCTGGAAGAACGCTATCCCCAGTTAAGCGGCCTTCGCGGCGTGGTCCATCTGGAGGTGAGCTACCCCAACGCGGGGTTCTACGACCGCCTGCTCTTCTCCGCCGTCGCGATCCATACCGAACCTACGGGCCTTGCCTTCGTGCAGGAATCGCTCACCACGCAACGCTGGAAGCCCATGCGCTATTAGTTCAACAGATCCGCCAACGTCGGTTCCATCGCCTCCGCCCACCGCCGATACCCCTCCGCCGTAGGATGCAAGTAGTCGTACATCACCGCCACCGGAATCGATCCGTCCGGCTCCAAAAACGCCTTGCCAATATCGAGGTAAGTCACCCCGCTCAATCTCGCCAGTTTCTCATTGATCGCTTGAATCTTCGCCCGATTCGCGTCCGGAATCTGCCCGCGTGGAAAGATCGCCAACAGCAGAATCTTTACGCCCGCCATCCGATTCCGCAGCTCTCCGCAAATCGCGTCCACCCCGGCTACGATCTCCTCAACGCTATGCATCCCGGTGTTGTTCGTGCCGATCATCACCACCGCCACTTTCGCCGCCGCCCCCTCCAACTCACCGTGCCGCAGCCGCCATAGAACGTTCTCCGTCCGGTCCCATCCGTAGCCGAGATTCACCACCTTCCGCCTCCCGTAATACTGCTCCCAAACCGCCGTGCCCCGCTGAACGGCGTCGGCTGGCGTACCCCCGAAGAAGTGCGTGATCGAATCACCGACGAAGATCAGTTCCGGCCTCGTCTCCTTGATGGCGGACTTTACGGCGGCATGACGCTTCGTCCAATCGTAATTCTTCCAATCCCGGTTCTGCGTCACCTCGATCAGCGTCTCGGCGACGCCCTTGGTCGCCGGGTCGTCCCCCGCCCGCGTCACAATGCCGCTCTGCGACCGGCCATCGGCAGAGAACGCTCTCGCCTTGACTACCCATCCCTCCGGCACCCGAATCGGAGCCAGATACTGCCCGGCGTCTCTACCCGGATCAGCCGGACCGAAAGAATAACGAACCACCGCCCCCGGCGTCTCACACCGCAACGAATACTGCCCCTGGCCCTCGGCCACAAACACCGGCTCGGCCACTTGCGCATAGCCGATCACCGCCCATAATCCTGTCCAAATCCTCGCCATCCACATCTTATCAGTATCTCTCGCTGGAATGTGGACCAATTTAGTCCTACTGTGTTATCGTCAGATCATGAGCGCAAATCAGTTGCATGTGGCTGGCCTGCTGGCCTTGCTCGCCTCCCCGCTTTTCTCCCAAAGCTCTTTGACCCTTCGTGGAATCGTTCGGGATTCATCTCCTTCCTCAGTCGCTGGTGCAACCGTGAAAGCGCTTGAAATAGCAACAAAGTCGCAGTTCAACGTTCAGACTGACGCCTCCGGCCGCTATGAACTGCGTCTGCCGCGCCCCGGTGAATATCGGGTCACCGTCTCCGCTAACGGCTTCTCGTTGTCGGAATCTGTCTTCGCCGTCTCTGCGAATGCACTGCAACTCGATGTCACCTTGTCCATTGCCCCCTTGGCCGAAACCCTCCGCGTCTCCGGCGGCTTAGTCCTCGCCTCGGGCGCTGACCTCCAGCGCCTTCCTGGCTCGGCTGAAACTCTTACCGCCGAAGTCCTGCGCGAGAGCAACGTCATGACCACCGAAGAGGCGCTTCGCAAAGTCGCCGGAGTCCACGCCCGCGGCGAAGACGCCTTCGGCCTGCGACCCAACATCGGCATCCGTGGCCTCTCGCCCAGCCGTTCCACCAAAGTCCTCCTTCTCGAAGACGGGCTCCCGCTCTCCTACGCCCCATACGGCGACAACGCCTCTTATTACCACCCTCCGGTCGAACGCTTCGATACGATTGAAGTCATCAAGGGCGGCGAGCAGATCGCCTTCGGCCCCATGACCGTTGGCGGCGTAATCAACTATGTCACCCCTGCGATTCCGGCCAAGCGCGGCGGCTCGGTCACCCTTGTTGGCGGCAACCGCGACTATCTCAACGCCCACGTCCGCTACGGAGCAACTTTTAAAAATACCGGTTGGCTCGTCGATCTCCTCCGCAAACAAGGCGAAGGCTCGCGGGACAACGTGCGTCACGGCATCACCGATTTCAACGTTAAAACGCTGACCAGTCTCTCCTCCCGGCAAACCGTTGGCCTACGCTTCAACTCGTACTCGGAAGATTCGAATCTCACGTATACCGGCCTCCGGCAAGCCGAATACGATGCCAACCCCCGAGGCAATCCGTTCCGCAACGACTTCTTCAATAGCAACCGCTTCGCCGGCGCGATCACGCATACTCTCGCCTTTTCCGACAATATGATCCTGTCCACCAACGGCTACACCTCGGCCTTCCTCCGCGATTGGTGGCGCCAGTCCAGCAACTCCAACCAGCGACCCAACGACAGCGCGGACCCGGCCTGCGGCGGTATGGCTAACCTACTCACCACCTGCGGAAACGAAGGCCGCCTTCGCTACTACCAAACCTGGGGCGTTGATCCGAAATTGAAGACCATCGTGAAGTGGGGCCGCTCGCGCCAGGAAGTCGACCTCGGCTTCCGCTATCACGCCGAAATCCAAGAACGCTTCCAAAAGAACGGACCGCTGCCGACTTCCCGAGATGGCGTTCTTGTCGAGAATAACGACCGGCGCGCCAACGCGGCCTCCTTCTTTGCCCAGGATCGCCTCGTGCTCGGTAACCTCGCCATCACCGCCGGCCTCCGCTTCGAATCCGTCAATTTCCGACGGACCAACTACCTCAATAACGCCCGCGGGGAAACCCGCGTAAACCAATGGATCCCCGGTCTCGGCGCGGCGTACACCGTCGGCAATCGAATTACGCTCTTCACGGGCCTCCATCGCGGCTTCGCGCCGCCTCGTGTGGAGGACGTCATCTCCAACAACACCGGCGCCACGGTTGATCTCGCCTCCGAGCTCAGTTGGAACTACGAAGCCGGTGCCCGCGTCAACCTCCCCGGCGACCTCCGCGCCGAAGCGACTTACTTCCGGATGGACTTCGAAAACCAGATTATCCCCGCCAGCGTCGCCGGTGGCCTCGGTGCCACGCTCACGAATGCCGGTTCCACCCTCCACCAAGGTACGGAACTTTCCACCGCTTGGCAGCTCGCTCGTTTCCTTCCCCGTCAACACAACGTCACCCTGCGCGCGGCGTGGACGTCCCTCCCCATCGCTCGCTTCAGCAGCGAACGTTTCAGCACCATCCCCGGCTTCACCGCCGTCCGCATCACGGGCAACCGGCTCCCTTACGCTCCAAAGAATTTACTGACATCAAGCCTCAGCTACGCCCATGCAAAAGGCGTTAACGTCATTCTCGAGAACATCTACACCGGTCGGCAGTTTGGCGACGATCTGAACACCGTCAATGGCTCGCCGGACGGACAACGCGGCCTTCTCCCCGGCAATGCGCTTTGGAACGCTTCCCTCAACGTACCGGTGCGCCGGGCGACCGTCTTCTTCACCGTGAAGAATTTGACCGACCGGATGACCATCGTCGACCGCAGCCGCGGGCTGCTACCAGGCATTCCCCGCTTGGCCCAAGTTGGTCTCCGCTTTAACTTTTAGTTGATCGGCAATTCGGGATTCGCGCTCCACTCTTCAAACGAACCGTCGTAAAGCTTCACCTCGCGGCCCGCCAAACGTGCCGCGAAGTACGGCACCGTCGCCTGCATGCCGATATGGCAATAGGTCACTAGAATCGCCGCGTCGCCCAGCTTCTCGGCCAAGGTCGCAACCGGCAGAAACGCTTTCGCCTCGGTAAGCAGGGTGGGGTACGGAACACTTGTCGCCCCTTGTATATGCCCGGCTCGGGGCATGTTTCCAGCGTCTTGGCCGGAATAGAATTCGGCAAGCCGAGCGTCCACAATCTTCACCTGCTTGTCAGCCAGATGAGCTTTTACCCAAGCTGAATCCACAATCAGTTCTGGTCGTGCCTTCACCGTTAACTCTTTCGCGGCGGTCACCGTCGGCACGTCCGACGTCACCGGCATCCCCTTTGCCTTCCATCCAGCCAAGCCCCCGTCGAGCAACCGGAGCGTGTCAACAACCTTGAGACACAAGTTAGGTTAATTTAGCGAGTTTGTTCGTCCGAGGTTTTCGGTTTGTTGATCCAGACTTGGGTTGGCAGTTCGAGGGCTTTGGGGGCGTTATGGACGAATCGTTCGGGA
>JANXMS010000110.1 GCA_025354525.1 Acidobacteriota bacterium | reverse complement strand
CTTCGGCTAACTCCAGCGGCGGCGTCATGGGCAAAATGATCAGCCTCCAAAGCATCGCCGTGGCCGCCGCCGCCACTGGGATGAAGGCTGCCGACGAAGCCAAATTATTCCGCTTCACCCTTCGTCACAGCGTCTTCCTGGCCACCCTAATCGGCCTGCTGACCGTTCTCTACGCCTACGTTTTGTAGCCGGTTGAGCACTTCCTGGGGCGTTAACAGCGCCCCGCAAAACTCGAGCCCCGTTCGATACCAACCCCTCTGCTCCAGCTGATTCCGCACCACAGCCATCCCGATCAGTTGCAGCTCCTTCTCCCGCAAATGGACGTGGGTCCCCAGCGGTATCCGTTCCCGGATCAAAACCGCCATGCCCCGCCGCGTAATATCCAGGCAATTCCCTTGCACGGATCGCTCCCGGCCACAAGCCTCTGCCCAGCGCAACCCAACTTTTTGTTCCACCCGTAAGCGGTGAGCAAGTCGTTTTTCTTTCAACGTTTTGACCCCTACTCTGATCCTGCCTGCCGAACGCCAAGATAGCAATAGCCCATCGAAGGCTAGAAAACCTTACTCCCTCAGATGAAGTAGATTAGCCTTCCCCTATAACCAGCAGTTTCGGAACCGGCTGACGTCATCCGGGATCTGCATAGCCTGATGGAATGGAAGTGACAATCAGGGACAAGGGGTACATTTTTATTTCCTGAGTGCCCTGTCTGATCCCCCCGCCTTTCAGGCGGGCCGCTTTTAGCCCCTGTGCTGCAGAACAAGGAGATGGCGGAATGCCCGCGAAGCGCCCGCGCGGGTTTGGCCACCAAATTCCGCGACGGGCGGATTGCCAAGAATCGCTATAGCAAGTCTTAACTTAACAGAGGGTACATCAGCGACGTCTGAAGAGATCCGGAGCAATGTCGGGAGAGGGGAAGGGGGATAGAGCCTCGGCGAGATCGACGACAAGCGCATGCATTGACGGGGCCTGAGCTGGGACAAACGTAGTTTGCAGTCCGCCCAATACGGGGCCGGTAGTTCGGGTTTTCAGAACGCCTCAATTAAGGCGGGTATCGCTCTAGACCGTGTGGAATGTAGGCGGCCGATCAGCTCGCGACTTAACGTAGCGAACTTGCGAGCCCTTAAGCGCGACCCTCATCCGGTATACTCTTCAGGCGGCTTTAGCCGCACCCTGCGACTTTCAGTCGCCACTTAACCCCACCGGCTTGAGGCGGTGGTTGTTTAGCGGTCAGAGTTCGGGAGTGGCGGGCAAAGTGCTTCAAGTCTGCGTCGTAGCACTGCCACCCATACGATTGACGCTCAAGAAGCGAAAGCGGGTCACTAGGCCTCTTCTTTAACTGCAACCTGCCGAGAGACCAACTCTTCGGCAGGCCGAGATGCGGCTGCCGTGCCATCCCCGGCCATAACTGGCGACCCCGCGCGGGCTGCCGACCATCCCCCAATCTTTTATTCGCAGGAGAATGCAAAAAACTAGTGGAACATCGCCCGACTTGCTGTATATTTATGTCACGTTTGAGGCCATATTCGCGATTCCATCGAAGTTAAAGGAAGAGTTTCATGCTCACTCGACTATTTGCTCTACTGATCCTGACGGTCGCCGCGCTCGCACAGACCGGCAACGCCATCGTCAAAGGATCGATCCTCGATCCGGCTCGCGCCTCCGTCCCTGGAGCCCGTATCGGCCTCACAAACATCGGCACGAACACAATCATCTCGAACCGGTCGTCGCTCAACGGCGATTACTTCTTCGGCAACATCGCGCCCGGCCGATATCTCCTGGGCGTCGAAGCGGCAGGGTTCAAACGTTGGTCCGGCGCCCTGACGCTGTCGGTCGGCGAATCCGCCGTTGTCGATATCGCCCTCGAAGTCGGCGACGTCGCTACCACCGTGCGCGTGGCAGATGTCGCTCCCGTAGTCACGCTCGGAAGTTCCGAGATCGCAGACACCAAGGACGCGCTGCGCATCCGCCAGCTTCCTCTCAATGGCCGCGATATTACCACGTTGTTTAATCTCACACCCGGTGTGGAAGGCGGCGGCAATCCGCGCGTCAACGGGCTGAAAGTAGGGTCGGTGGAGATGCTGGTGGATGGAGTCTCGATGGTCGACCGGTTCGGCGGCGGCATCGGACGCGTGCGCCCCGGTCTCGATACGGTCGAGGAATTCCGCATCGAGACCACCGGATCCAGCGCGAAGTTCTCCCGTCCGGCGACCATCACGCTGGTCACCAAAAGCGGCACGAACTCCTTCCATGGCTCGGCGTTCGAAACACATCGCAACAACGCCGCGGGACTGCGCGCCCGCCAGCGCCAGGACGGCGACACTCCCGTGAAACTGATTCGCAACGAATTCGGCGCTTCCCTTGGCGGACCCGTGCTGCTGCCTAAGCTGTACAACGGCAAAGACAAAAGCTTCTTCTTCTTTGCCTACGAAGCCCTTCGCCAGCGCACCTCCAACTTCTCCCGCGACAACGTTCCCACCCCTGAAATGTGGGACGGAAATTTCAACCAGATGATCGACAACGCGGGCTTCCAAACGCACATCTTCGATCCGCTCACCACCGCGGCCAACGGCACGCGAACGCAGTTCCCCGGCAATCAGATTCCGCGCACCCGCTTCTCGCCGTTCTTCGGGGTGATGAAATCGATCAGTGCCTTGCCCACCAACGGACTGAACCCATTCCAGGCCGAGAATCTGGAGCAGTATTATTCCAACGCCGTCGACACCAACACGTTCACCGTTCGCGGCGATCACCGCTTCTCGGCCAATGACAACATCTTTGGACGCGTTAGCCGCAGCCGCCGCTACAACGCGCAGGACGGCGGACGCTTCGGGTCGCCGGCGCCTGGCACCAACAGCTTCGGCACCGGCCTGTCGGATTCCCGCGTCTACTCCGCGTCGATCACCTACAACAAGGTGTTCTCGCCGACGTTCCTCAATGAGCTGATCGTGATCGCCAATCGCGCGCCGCATCGCAACGGAACCCTCGCTGACGATGTGCCTTGGGCCGATCGCCTGGGTCTGCCGAACCCCTTCGGTCTTACGGGCTGGCCAAGCATCAGCGCCAGTGGTCCATTTGGGTGGGATGCGGACAACCGCAGCAACCAGCACCTTACGGCCTACGAGATCAATGACAACGCAACGCGCGTCATCGGAGCGCACTCGGTGATCTTCGGCGTGAAACTGCGGCACGAGGACAACAACGTGCGCGAACTGCAGCAAGCGCAGGGCTCCCATACGTTTGGCAGCTCGTGGACCGCGCAGTATGAACCCGTCGGCGATCAAGCCGCGCCGCGTACCGGAATGGGACTGCCGTCCATGGCGCTCGGCCTGCCTACCTCTCTCTCCAACCAGTTCAACCGCGGCTACTTCTACTTTCAGCAAAAAGAAATCGGCCTCTATGTTCACGACAACTGGAAGGTGACGCGCCGCCTGACGATAGACCTCGGAGTGCGCTGGGACAAATGGACTCCTTATCGGGAAAAATTGAATCGTCTGGTGAACGTCGAACCCGATACTATCGCCACCAGGTTTGAAGTCATTACGCCGGGAAACACGCGGATGGAAGATCTGCGCGGCGTGCCGCCGACAGTGCTGCAATCATGGGCGCGCCGCGGCCTCACCTGGCGTTCGGCCAACGATGCCAACTTCCCCTCCGCGCTGCTACCAACGGACAACAACAACTTCGCGCCGCGCATCGGCATCGCCTACCGCATGAACAACAATTGGGTGATTCGCGCCAACTACAGCGAGTTTTACTGGACCATGCCGCTTTCCCAGATTTTGCAGACTTCACGCATCAATCCGCCGCTGAATCTGCGCTACACCAATCCCATCGGGAACCTGGACACGACCGCGACCTTTGCCGTCCGCACCGCGCCCCGGCCCGACTTCTACATTGGCCGTGCCACCGTCGACACCAATGGCATCATTCTGCTTCCCAACACCGCGCAAACGACGATGCTGTGGGACCGGCGGGAATGGCGCGACAATCGCGCGCAGGCCTGGCACTTCACGCTCGAACGTCCACTTATGCGCAACACCGGACTCCGGCTCAGCTACATCGGCGATCGCGGTTCCGGACTCGAGCAACGCTTTAATATCAACTCAATCGAATCCGAATTCAATTATCAGGCCCGAACCGGTGTTGCGCGGCCCGCCGTTACAGATCTGCGCCGCGTTAATCCAAACTGGAATTTCAACGCGACCAATCACACCGGCTATTCCAACACGCACACGCTGCAGGCGGAAATTGAAAGACGCTATTCCAATGGGCTCGCCTTCCAATGGTTTTACGTCTTCACGCGTTCGCTCGGCACCTCGGACGCGGGCGGCTTCTCGTCAGGCAACGGCAACGTTAACTCCACCGACGGCAACACGGCGGTGCCGGAAAACATCAATATCATCGGCGCTCCCAACCTGACCTACGATCAGCGCCTTCGCCTGCAGTATTCCAACAGTTCGAACATTCCCGCGCATCGCATACGCTACAACGCGATCTGGGACATCCCCGTTGGGCGCGGTAAATCCCTGGGGCGCAACGCGGGCCGGGCGCTAAATGCCGTCATCGGCGGCTGGCAGGTCGCCACCATCGGCGAATGGCGCGGCGGCAACTGGCTCAGTGTCGGCGCCGGCGGCTACCTCTTCGGCGATCCTACTCTCACCGGCGATCAACGTCCGCTGCTCACGTTCAACAACCGTCCGCAGCGCCTCTGGTGGCGCGGCGATTTCGATCCCACGCGGGCGTCCAACGTGAGCGCGGAAACGCTGACGGCATTGGTTCCGGTCGATCGCGGCGCGCGCGTCTACAAGCCGGTGGGTGCCGCGTTCGACAACCGTATCCAGCAGCTGTTGGGCGACGGCACTTCGCGGCTGACCTCCATTACCGACATGGTGAACTGGAACGCGCGCTCCTTCTTTCGCGGACCCGGCGCATGGAATATCGACGCATCGCTTTTCAAGAACTTCCGCATTGGAGAAAGCGTCACCGCCCGCTTCACCGCGGACTTTTTCAACGCCACCAACCATCCGCTTGACGGCAATCCGAACGGCACGACGGGGCTTCAGGATCTCAGCGTACAGCCCAATGAACCGCGCATCGTTCAGTTCTCGTTGCGGGTGTCGTTCTAGAACGCAATGCCGATCCGCGGCACCGCCGTCGCTGCTATTCTCGAATCGTCGGAAAACTGTTTGTCGACGGCGTGGCCATTCCAGAAGCTACGATCAAAACTCGTCTTTCTTCCCTATATCAGGGCCCAGGCAGAACATCTGACCTGATGATGGGACTTGCAAGACAGGAATCGGTTGCACAGCAATTTGGCTATTACGGCAATGCGTTCCCACTTTTCGGTCGCTCAGGCCGCTGGCCGTTTCAATCCTACCGGGACCCGCAGACTGTTTGGCGGTACGGTGGTGGTTCGCATATTGGCCTCTTGCAGCCCGAGGCTTCGATGGCCATGGGGTTCGATTGGGAGTTAAATACTAGCTACGGTGTGGCCCTCTTCCTGGGCGGAAAAATGGCATCCGCGAACAATTACGAGGCAATGATGAGGGGTAGATTTACAAGGTTACCGGCACTAACGGTGACGCAAAAAGAGTCGAATGCGCTGATCTACTACGGAGAGGCAAGTAGGCGCGCCCGTCTTTCCTGTTCAGCGTGCCCGGGCGGCATTACCGGTCCGTACTGGGTTCCGAACCCCGCCGGTACCGGATGGGTGGTAAATGACAAGAATCCTAAAGGAAAGAAATATGTCGAAGACGTGCGATCGAAAACCTACTAATATAACCGTGCATGGTTGGCCTTTCCTATTGCGCGGTATAGTCTTTGCTGTCTCCTCTCTTGTTCTGAACGGGCAGGCACCAAATTCCGTCTCCTCGCTAGCCTCTGGCCGTTCCGTCCATTTGGTCCGACCGCTCGCCCTCAAGTGGCCCAATACCGAAGCGGAAGCGTCGCTCCTTCGACGTGATCGCTGGTTGGTAGAAGATCTTCTACGTGAGATTTTCCCTGACGATGGTGGGCTATTCGATACGTTTTACGGCCTCCAAGAATTCCGCTTCGTCCGGCTGGAGCGCGATAAGTTCTATCTGGTTGCAGTTATTGACGTCACAAGCCAAGGCCGTTTCGGCAGCATTAAGGCGATTTCCTGCGTCGGTCAGGATTGTAAGTTCGCTGAAGCCGTGTCTGACGGCGGAGTGGACTTGGACCGGCAGCTCTTGGACGTGGACAACGACGGAATTTCGGAGCTTTTGCTTCGGTCGAATGCATTTATGTCCGATATGGTCATTAGCGCGGGTCCGCAGCTCTTCACCTACCAACTAATGTCTCTTCGCGGGGGCAGGTGGGGCGATGTAAGTGTTTCACACCGGAAAGCCTTCCGAGACAAGATTCGGCCGATGTTCGAATCCGATATTGCAGGTTTGCCTGAAATGACTGTAGAACTTGAAAGTGATCTCGCCGAAGGCGTCGGCGCAGACTCCGCGGATCGTCTAACGCTGATAGCGTGGAGGCGCGAATATGCTGCGTCTCTGAAAGCGGCGATATCATACTCGCGGCTCGCCTTCGACCAAATGGAAAGCGGGGGCCCTCCTGACCCACTGCTTCGCGAGTCGGAAAAATGGCTGCAATCAGCCTTCGAGCCAGTACAGCGTCTTGGCGTACAGACTATGGAGGAGTTTGAGCCTCCGGAAAACGTCAAGAAGAGAGTACGCACCCTGGACCTTTCCAAGCTAACTTCAAGGTCCTCGACGCAGCTTTCCGAACTACTTGAGAAGTCTTCTGCGAAAACCGATCCAAAATGACATTCGGAGGCCGATGCCCATGCTAGTCCCCATTTCGACCATAACTCACGTTATCCTTGGCTTTACGCTAATTATCACGATGTCGTCGATAGCACTTCCTCAGATGCCTGGAGTGCCATCAGTGGCCGCCGCGAAGGAAGCAGAGAAGCTGCGAATCGCTTACTCCGCACTGTTTCGAAGCGTGACTTCGATAGACAACAAAGCAAAGGCAGACGAAGCTTCCGGTAAAGATTCGACCCCGGCGAAGGAACTCTTCAAACGAAGGTTGGCGCTGACGGCGTCTGAGGACGCGGCCTTGAAATCAGTAGCGTCTGCCTTCAACGCCGAAGTGGCGAAAACCGATGGGCAGGCAAAGGATGTGATCGACAAATTCCGAAAAGCAAACGCGGGAAAGAATGCCGCCTTCCTTCCTCCCCCGCCGGTCGAGCTTTCCAGCCTTCAACAGGCGAATCACTCGGCTATCGATAGCCATGTTCAGCGTCTCGGACGGGAACTGGGCCCCGTCGGCTTCGGCAAGATTGATGCGTTTGTGAAAAGCTCAATTCGGGTTGATCTGATAGATTCTCGACCGCCAACCCAGGCTCGAACAGAGGAGCGGCAAAGGCGGCGCGCTGAAGTCACGCTCCGAAAACAATAAAGGGCGAGTAACATGCTGTTGTGGCGCGCCAAAGTCACTGCGCTGCGCATAGCAATGATCGTTGGCGTGGACTCTAAAACACTTTTCCTTGCTTTTGTTTCAGAAACATTTATACTAACGGAGAATTCTCTCGTTTCCTAACAAGAGATATCTGGACGCCGCATCCATTCCCGCATGGCGCGCGGCGTCCAGACTAGTTCACCGCACCTTCGTCGCCAACACCGCATTCTGCGGGTCCAGCGTCACCTTCACCGCCACCCCATTCAGCTGCAACCGATACGGCGTACTCGCCCCATCCGTCCGAATCCAACGCGTCTCCGTCTTCCCCCCCCGATACACAATCTCCACCGGAACATCCAACGAAAACTCCTCGTCCACCTCGCTCTGTTCAATCGTCCCCTGCCCCAGCACCTTGTTCGCATTCAACTTCAACGTCGGAATCCCCGTCCCGCTGATCCAAGTTCCGGCGAAATTCTCCAGCTTCGGGTCCACATCCCCCTTCGGCAACAGCCGCGCCGCCTCTTGCAGAAACCCCGCCGCGCTCAACCTACGGCCCTGATACTCCCGCACAATCTTCGCCAACAATTGGTTCCACGCCGCATCCCCCAACCGCCGCCGCAGCATGTGCAAAATCCACGTCCCTTTCTCATACGTAATCATCCGCCAAGCCTGCGGCGCCTCCGACGATTCCAACCGCAACCCCAACCGAATCGGCCCCACCGAGTCGATTGTCTTCCCCGCCGCCGTCTTGCTCAACAGGTGCTGCCGATAGCCTTCCAAAACCTGGTCCAACACCTTCACGCCCCGCCGCTTCTCCAGCAGCATCAGCGCCGAATAGTTCGCCAGTGCCTCCATCATCCACTCCTCCTGGTAGCTCGCACTCGCCACCTGGTTGCCCCACCATTGATGCGCCACCTCATGCGCCACCAGAATGTCTGAAAAAAACAGCCGCTGATACACATCATCCGTCGACGCCGGCCGATCCCGAGGATCCAGATACGACAGCGTCGAAAGATAGATCAACCCCGGAAACCCTTGCCCAAACGTTCCCGGAATCGGCGAAACCGAAAGCTTCTTCAGCGGCGGCGGCCCCAGCTTCGCCGCCAAAAATTCGTAAGCATCCGCCACCTCCCCCGCCAGCCGCGCAATCGCCTGTGCCGGGCTAGGGCTAGGGCTCGGAGCCGGGGCCAGCGTCTCCAGCCCCCGCCGCGCCGGCCCCTGCGGCATTGACCCCAACGACGGAGCCACCAGTAACTCCTGCCGCCTTGGGGTCAACGCCGACTCCACCGCCTGATTGGCGTACACTTCCACCCGCAATCCACCCCGCACCACCGTCGACCGCTTATACTCCCCCACGTTAAAACCTACGAAGCGCAGCGGCACCTTCGACCCAAACTCGCTCTCGACCACCAACGGATCCTCCGTCGCCTTCTCCCCCGTCATCTCTCCACTCGCTACCACCGTCAACTTGCGCGCGTGCCGAAACGCCATCGAGTACGTCGCAAACTGCGTGCCATGGTGCGGGTACCAAGTCCCCCGAGCGCTCACTGCGTAAACCCCATTCCCCGCCGCGTAAATTACGTTCCCTTCGTGCTCGATCTCCACCTCATGCGGACCCTCCGCCAGCACCGCCGTCGGGCTCAGCAGAAATGCCTCGTCGTCGCTCCCCCGCAGCAAATTGCCCCGCAAATTCTCGCGCTGATAGATCCCCACCGACTGCCCATCAATCCGCGCCGCCGTCACCCGCATCCGCCGCGAAATATCAAAAGCCAACAGCGCCCCGGTTCGCTTCCGCGCCCCCAACGCCGGCATCACAATCTCCACCTTCGTCTTGGCCCTCAACTGCAAATTCGCGTCCAACTTTGCCTCAATCGCAAAATGCCGCACCTCGAAATCCAACTCCGGTGCCGCCGTCCGCCCCTGCCGCGTCTGACGGGACGGGAAACTGGTCCAGATGTCGTAATGGCTCCGACTGTTTCGATAAGTCAATTGCCCCACCGTCACTTCGTCCCGCGCCTGCGGATCGAAGATTACATCGAAGTTTCCAAACCGCGTCTTCGCCAGCGCCGCGAAGAACAGGCCCTTCGCCGGGTCAATCCCTCCCGCAATGTCCTCGATCAACCGCGTCTCAAAACTTCCCGTCAGGCTCCGCAGCGTCGACGTCCACTGCCCCGCCAGCAACGCCCCCATCTCCGCCGAAGGCTGCAACTGCCGCTCCGCGATCATCGCTTCGATCTCCGCCCCCGTGCGGTCAGTAAACAGCAGCAGAGCACCCTTGAAATGCTCGTTCAAAGTCGGCGTCTGCGTGTAATGCGCCAGCGCCGACCGCTCGCTCGCGTCCGGCGGCACCAGCAGCACCTCCCCATCGCCCTGCTCGGCTTCCGCGCTGAAAAACGCCGCCAGCGGAGCCCCCGCTACAGGCTTCGCCAAAATCAAGTAGCCGTCAGTCAAAAACAGCTTTACATCGTCACGCAGAATACTGAAATCCCGCACCCGATAGCAACGCCCCGCGTCGAACGACGCCTCGCGTAACAACGCAGCCGTCTCCGCCACCGTGGCAGACAGCCCTACGCCCGCCGTCGCCAGCAGCCAAAAGCCGCTAAATAAACATCTCTTCGTCTGCCGTAACTTGAGCCACATTCGCCGGGGAACCCTTTAGCAAGTGTGCCACGGCCGAACGCACCCCCGCCGCCACTCCGTTGATCTCCCGCAACGGGCGAAGAATCGAACTCTGCACGCCCGTCACAGTGCTCTGCACCCGCGATATCGTGTCATCCAGCAACACTTCCACCTTATCCATCTGCACCCGAGCCCGCCCCGAAGCGTCTTCAATCAACGAATCCACTCGTACCAACTGCGTCTTCGTCAAATCCAAAACTTCATTGGCCCGCTTCGTCACGCTCATGATTTCGCGGCTCGACTCGCTCAGCGCCTTCTCCGCCGTCGCCAAAGCCGCCTCCGCCTTAGGCAGAAACAGATCAACACTTTTCTTGATATCTCCAGCCGCTTTCGCCAAGCGCATCGAAGCCACGGCCTGCGCGACAAAGGAAATGGCCGTGATTCCAACGAATACGGTCATAACGGTGAGTAGAGTTTCCTGGTTCATAAGGCGGAGAAGTTACTTGGGTGAAATCAAACTAATTAATCGGCAGCCATGCCGGAATCGTCCCGCATCACATCGCGGTACGCCTGCTTGCCCGCATCTACGGCAGCCACCACTTGCTCTTTCTGGCGTTGCATTGCGGACTTCCCTTTGTCAACGACCTCGGCCGCCTGCTCGCGCAAATCTTCCGATTTACGGATCACTTGTTCCCGCAAATCTTCCGATTTACGTTTCAAAAAATCTTTGCTCTCGTCGGCCTTCGACCGGAGCAGCGTACGGGTCTCTTCCCCCGACTTCGGGGCGAAGAGAATTCCCACGGCCACGCCAATCCCAACACCAAGAAAGAAGTACGGAATGCGTTTATCTT
Organism: Acidobacteriota bacterium; assembly: GCA_025354525.1. Taxonomy (GTDB): domain Bacteria; phylum Acidobacteriota; class Terriglobia; order Bryobacterales; family Bryobacteraceae. The sequence continues at coordinate 3,838 of JANXMS010000110.1, read as the reverse complement.
CGTCCATTTTATTCCCTCGTTTGTAGTGTACAGCAGTCTCTGTAAGCAAGGACGTTTCACCCACCCCGAACTGTTCCACAATATTTCCATATGCCCATGCGTCGCACTGTATCAAAGCTCTACTCCGGGGAAGCTCTCATGAACTTCGCCCTCCGCTCCCTCAGCAGCCGATCATCCACCGTCGCCGAACTCAAAAAGAAGCTCGCAGCCCGTGCCGAAGACCCCGCCGAAATCCCCGGTATCCTCGCCCGCCTCGAAGAATCCCGCCTGCTCAACGACGAACGCTTCGCCGAATCCTACGCCCACGGCCGCCGCGACCTCCGCCTCTTCGGCCCCCAACGCGTCCGCCGCGAACTCGCCCAACGCCAAATCCCCAAGGCGGTCGCCGAAGCCACCATCACGGAAACCTTCGGTGCCGTCGACGAGGTTGCACTCGCCCTCGCCCACCTCAACCGAAAGATCCGCGTCACCGACCCCGCTACCCATTTCAAAGACCCCAAAAACCTCCAAAGCGCCTTCCGCAAGCTCGTCTACGCCGGCTTCTCCCCCGGTGCCGCCAGCAAAGCCCTAAAAACGTTTTCCTCTCACGCCGCCGAACTAGAAGACTTCGACCCCACGGAAGACGACCACTAGCGCGTCTCCCAACCCGCCTTCGTAATCGTCCCCGCTGCGTCCGCCACAATCGTCACAATCAACAACTCCGGCGTCTCCGGAATCGCCGTCTCCTCCGGGTCCTTCCAAACACACATCTGCGTGCCCCCGCTCCCCGTCTCCATCTCCCGCGGATACCCCAGCAGTTGAAAAGCCTGCTGCAAATCCTGCCCCTCCAAACGCCCCACCATCGCGTCCATAAACCGCCGACGCCGCTTGATCCGCCACGCCAAAAGCGCATCCTTGCTCACTAACACCAGCCATAAGATCACCAAAAACGAAAATAAAGTTAAAATCTCGATCATTGCCTTCTCCGTATGAGATGCAGCCTGATAGCCTGTGACTGTGAAATCCTCGCTGCTCGACGGTTTGAATCCAGAACAACTCGCCGCCGCCGAAGCCGTCTTCGAACCCGTCCTCGTCATGGCCCCCGTCGGCACCGGCAAAACCAGAACCCTCGTCGCCCGCGCCGCCCAAGCCATCGCCTCCGGCGTCGCGCCCGAACACATCCTCTGCGTCTCGTTCACCAACCGCGCCTCCAAAGAAATCCGCGAACGCCTCCAAACCGACCTCGGCTCGACCGCCCAAAAAATCCAAGCCCGCACGTTTCATGGCCTCTGCGCCATCATCTGCCGCGCCGAAAGCGAAGTCCTCGGCATTGATCGCGACTTCGTCATCTGGGACGACGACGACTGCCGCGAAGCCCTCCTCCGCGTCTGTGTCAACCGCCAAATCGTCATCGACCACAACGACCACGACCGCTTCTCCGGCCTCCTCTCCGGCGTCACGCAAGACGCCAAACTCGGCCTCATCCACACCGACTACGAAGAACACTTCCGCGTCAAACTCGACAAGGTCAATCTCAAAAACACGAGCCGCGCCCAACCCTTCCCCGTCAAACAAATCTTCGAAGACTACGAACGCGAAATCCGCTCCAACCACGCCGTCGACTTCGCCGACCTCATCTCCATGGTGCGCCATCTCTTCAACGAGGATGAGTTCGCCCTCGCCCGCTGGCAGGATCGACTTCGCTGGATTCAGGTCGACGAAGTCCAGGACACCAACCTCCCCGAATACGCCATCCTCTCCTCCCTCGCCCGCCCCACCCGCCACCTCGCCTTCTTCGGCGACGTCGACCAAACCATCTACGAATGGCGCCACTCCAACCCCAAAAAAATTCTCGACATCTTCCGCGCCGACTTCGCCCCCGTCCGCGAAATCCAGTTTGTCCGCAACTACCGCTCCACCGAACACATCCTCGACGTCTGCCGCACCATCATCCATCAATGTCCCGGCGCCATCACCGAAACCCTCGAATGCCACTCCACCGAACCCGGCCCCCCCGTTGAGTTTCACGAAGCCCAAACCGCCGCCACCGAAGCCCGTTGGCTAGCCCGCCGTGCCATCGCCATTCGTGCTGAAGACCAGTGCGCCTGGCGCGACATCGCCATCCTCACCCGCAGCAACGCCGCCGCCATGGAGATCTCCGCCGCCTTCGTCGAAGCGGAAATCCCCCACTTCCTGGCCGAGCAATACCGCTTCTTCCACCGCGCCGAAGTCCGCGACGCCGTCGCCCATCTCCGCCTCATGCGCAACCCCTACGATGGCAACAGCCTCCGCCGCGTCCTCCAGCGCCCCCCCAAGGGAATCGGCCCCGCCACCCTCGAAAAAATCCGCACTCTCCCCCGCGCCCTCTGCCTCCGCCTCACTGACTTCGCCGATTCGCTCACCTACGAGCAAGGCGACCCCTATCAGCCTCTCCTCGACGCCTGGGCCGAAAATCGTGTCGTCATCTTCGATACCGAAACCACCGGCACCGACACCACCGACAACGAAATCGTCGACATCGCCGCCGTCCGCACCGGTGCCGATGGCGAACAAGCCCGCCTCCAGTTCCTCGTCCGCCCCCGCGGTCCCGTCGGACTCTCCGAAACCATCCACGGCTACTCCGACGCCTTCCTCAAAGCCAACGGCGTCCCCCCGCTCGAAGCCCTCGAAGCCTTCTCCCAGTTCATCGAAGGCTGCGTCCTCGTCGGCCACAATCTCGTCTTCGATATCCGCACCGTGGAGGCCGCCCTCCGCCGCGAAAAACTTTCTCACGCCCTACCGCCCCGCTGGTTCGATACCCTCGAAATCACCCGCCGCTTCCAAAGCCTGCCGTCCTATCGACTCGGCGACATTTGCGCCAGCAAAGACATCCCTCTTGTCAACGCCCATCAAGCCATCGGCGACGTCCTCGCGACGGAGCAGCTCCTCGCCCGCCTCATCATTCCCCTGCGCGAACATGCCCTCCAGCGCCGCGAAGCTATAGTCGCCCTGGGAGGCCACTTTGACATCCTAGCCAACCAACTCGCCGACTGGCGAACCCTCGCGACCGCCCACCGTCCCCACGAAACCCTAGGCGAAATCCTCGCCTCCTCCGGTCTAGTCGAGTGGTATCGCAAGCAGGATTCCGGTGAGATCCGCGTCCAAAACCTGGTCGATCTCTGCGCCATGTTCGAACGCTACGACGACCCCTCCCTCCCCCCCGACCTCGCCACCGAAGCCGTCCTCGAAATCTCCTCCCTCGGCAACGACGCCGATCGATATCTGCAAAAGGATGACCGCGTCCTCCTCCTCACCGTCCATCAAGCCAAGGGCCTCGAATTCCCCACCGTCATCCTCGCCGCCGCCACCGACAACGAGTTCCCCGCCTGGCTTGCGCAGAAGGAAGGCCGCCTCACCGAAGAGCATCGCCTCTTCTACGTCGGCGCCAGCCGAGCCCGCCGTCGGCTCATCTTCACTTGGCACCGCCAAAACGGCTTCGGCCGCCCCCAGGAACCCAGCCGCTATCTCCGCAAACTTCCCGGGTTCCCCAAATGATCGCCCTCTTCCTCCTCGCCGCCTCCTGCGACGAAGGCGTGGCGCTCTTCCGCCAGGGCAAACTCGAAGCCGCCCTTCAACTTCTCAAACAAGCCCCGCCCACTCCGTTCTGCTTGAAGTCCCTAGGCATCGTCTACGCCGCCCTCGGCGACTACCGCCGCGCCGAGCCGCCCCTGGGTTCATCCTGTCGCGAGAACCCGAAAGAACCCGACGCCTGCTACTACTGGGCCCGCGCCCTCTACGCCCTCGACCGCTTCGCCGACTCCCTCGCCGCCCTCGACCGCGCCTCGCCATCCTGGCGTGTAGCCGCTGCCCGAGGCCAAGC
>JANXMS010000037.1 GCA_025354525.1 Acidobacteriota bacterium | reverse complement strand
CTACCCCGCTCCACACTCCCCTCCCGCCATCTCACCCACTCCGCCGTCCCCTCGCCCCCATACCAAACCCGCCCCTCCCCGTCCCCCAAAATCAGCCCCCGCGCCGGCGCTCCCCCTAAATTCTGCGCCGCCCATCCGCCGTCCAGCCTCACCCAAACCTGCATCTCTTTTTCATAGGAGTACAGCCGATCGCCCGCCGCCGCAATCCCCCGTAGCTTCGCCCCACCCGAAACCATCCGAAACCGTCCCTCCTCCAATCGCCACAAAGACTCCCCCGACAGTACCCATACCGCCCCGTCGCTTGTCGCCTCCACCCAGTCATTCACCCCCACCGGTAGCCCCAACTCCTTCGCCGCCAACACCACCTTCCCATCAAACCGATACGTCCCCTTCTCCCCCGCCACCCAAAGAAACCCCTCCCGATCCGCCGTCACCCACCTCGCGTCGACCCCCTCCAAAGGTCCGCACCCCTCTCACTAGAGGCTGGCCCCAGCCGCTCCACACCACCAAACAAGCAATCAGTAAAGTACGCACCGTCACCTCCAGTATGCGTAAAACATCCCGTTTTCGGTCTGCTATCCTACCTTGGATGGATCAAGCCGTCAGTCTCACCGAACTGGTCCGTCGCATGCAACAAGGCGATCGCCAAGCCTCCAACTCCCTGTTCGCCGCTGCCGCCCAACGCCTACGCTCCATCTCCCAATCCCTCCTCTCTCGCGAACCCGCCACCGCGGGCTTCGATGCCTCCGATCTCGTCCAGGAAGTCTACGGCCAAAAACTCGTCGCTCTCAACTCCAGTACTCCCATCAACAACCGCGAACACTTCTTCTCCCTCGTCGCCCACGGAATGCGCCAAATCCTCACCGACCGTGCCCGCTCCAAGAATGCCCTCAAGCGCCAAGCCCCCTCGGCCAGCACCGCTCCCCGAGCCACGCCCCCCATCACGACCTTGTCTCCATCCTCCAAAAACTCGAAAAACTCGATCCCCTGGCCCACCAAATCGTCCGTCTCAAAAACGACTACGGCTTCACCTGGGAAGAAGTTCAGTCCGCCACCGGCATCCCCCCCAAGCGCGCTCGCGCCGAATACAATCACGCCATCCATTGGCTCCGTGAGCAATTAAAATAACAACTTAGCTGCTACTAGCTCATCAATCACGCGAATACATCCGCTGGCCCCCAATCCACGTCTCCTCGACGGTAATCCCGCCCCCCTCCCGCGAAAACACCACAAAATCCGCCCGCTCCCCCGTCCCCTACCCCCGCATCCGTCCGCTGATCCGCCCCACCCGCGCCGCATTCCGCGTCGCCATCGTCACCGCCTCCGCCAAACTCACCCCCCCCATCCGCATCACGTTCTCCACCGCCTTGTGCATCTTCAACGCGCTCCCCGCCAACCGGCTCTGCCCCGCCAAAACCACTCGATCATCCTCCGTCAAATCCACCTCCTGATCCGCTAGCTTGTACCGCCCCGGCACCGCCCCCGCCGGAGCACTCGCATCCGTCACCAAAATCGACCGCTCTATCCCCTTCGCCCGCAGCGCCACCTTTAAAAACGCCTCCCCTATGTGAATCCCGTCCACAATGAAGTCCGCCGCCAAACGGTCCTCCGCCATCTGCTCCCACAAATAATTCGGATGCCGACTCATCACACTATGCGCGCCATTCCCCAAATGCGTCGACAGCGTCGCCCCCGCACTCACCGCCGCCTGAATCTGCTCCCGATTCGCCCCCGTATGCCCAATCGCCACCACCACCCCATCCCGCACCAAAGCTTCAATGTAAGCCGGAGCCTCCGGCCACTCCGGGGAGATCGTAACCAACTTTACTAAACCATCCGTAACTTGTTGCCAGCCCTTGTATTCGTCCACGTCCGGCTTCCGGACGCACTGCACCGGATGCGCCCCCCGAGGCCCTTCTTCGGCTGAAATATGCGGCCCCTCCACATGGAACCCCTCAATCGCCAACCCCTCCGGAATCGCCTGCTTCGCCTCATAAAGGTTCTTCAGCGATCCCCGCATCCCCTCATACGTCCCCGTGATCACCGTCGGCAACAACCGCGTCGTCCCGCAAGCAAACTGCACCCGTAGGCTTCGCCCAATCTCTTCGTGCGGCGTCGTCGGTGAGTTGTAGTCCACCCCCGCGTACCCGTTCACCTGCAAGTCGATAAACCCCGGTGCCACGTAATCCGGCTCCCCGCTGATCAAGTCGATCAGCTCCGTCACCCCCTGGATCACGCTCCCAAACTCGATAATCACCCGCTCACCGCGGACCGCATCGATTCCAATTATCTTCATAGAGAGAAAACAATTCCTTCAAGTTTTGTTTTATGCACAGTATCTTCACAACGGACGGCCCCTAACCCTCTGATTCTACAGGTTTAAAAAGCTGTGGACCGAATTCATTTTCCCCTAGCATCCGACCGCAACTCTTGGTACAACAGAAAAGTACCGCGGACGCGTCGCACGAGGCTAATCTCGGGGGAGGTGGCCGGAGCGAATCGTCCGCGGCACACCTCCCAAAGAAAGCAAAACGGGCGTCTGGATCTCCAGACGCCCGTTTCGCTTTTCTGCTCGCCTCTACTTCCGAACCGGCGTCAACCAGCCTTCCGTATCCGGAGTCGTCCCCGCAATCACGCTGAAGAACTCCTTCTGTAGCCGTTCCGTGATCGGTCCCCGGCTTCCACAGCCAATCGTGATCCGGTCCACGGAACGAATTGGGCTAACTTCGGCCGCCGTCCCTGTGAAGAACACCTCGTCAGCGATGTAGAGCGATTCCCGGGGAATCATCGATTCCATGATCTCCAGCCCCATCCGCTTCGCCAGCAGAATGATCGTCGCCCGCGTAATCCCCGGCAGCGCGCTATTGCCCAGCGGAGGCGTCGCAATCTTCCCGTCCCGAACGACGAAAATATTCTCGCCCGAGCCTTCCGAAATATACCCGTTCGTGTCGAGCGCAATCCCTTCGGCAAACCCGTTGAAGTGCGCCTCCATCCGGATCAACTGCGAATTCATGTAGTTCGCCCCGGCCTTGGCCAACGCCGGCAGCGTATTGGGTGCAATCCGGTTCCAGCTCGAAATACAAACGTCCACGCCGGAAGCCATCGCCTCTTCGCCCAAGTACTTGCCCCACTCCCAGCAAGCCAAGTACAGGTCGTTCGGGTTGTTGATCCCCAACACCCCAAGCTCTTTATACCCGCGGAGAAGGATCGGCCGAACGTAGCAGGCCTCTAGTTTGTTGACGCGAATCAGCTCGACGACAGCCTCGCACATCTGATCGATATTGAAGTCGATCTTGTCCATACGATAAATCTTCGCCGAATCCATAAGCCGGCGCATATGGTCCCGAAGCCGGAACACCATCGGACCAGCGGGCGTATCATAGCAGCGGATTCCTTCAAAAACCGAGCTGCCGTAGCTGACGACGTGACTCAATACATGGATCTTCGCGTCGTCCCAATTGATGAAACTTCCGTTACACCAAATCTTCTCTGTGGGCGTCAACATCCAATGATTATAGCGCTACGAGCCTCCCCGCACGAAAGAACCCGCTGTTATTCTGGTGGTACCAGGAAAAATGACCTTCACCAAGTTTTCAATAGCCCTCCTTTCCGTCCTTACCATCACTTGGCTAACCGCCCAGTCCACCCCCTCTTCCTTCGACCAATCCGTCAAACCCTTCCTCCAGCAAAATTGCCTCCAGTGCCACAACGTCGATAACAGCACCGCCGGCGTCCGCGTCGACCAACTCGGCCCCCACCTCGAAGACCAGCACGTCCGCCTCTGGGAAGCCATCCGCACCCGCGTCGAAGAAGGCACCATGCCCCCCAAAGGCCTCCCCCAGCCCACCGCCGAAGACCGTCATCGCATCGTCACCTGGATCAACCAATCCCTCGAATCCGCCCGCTCCCGCCCCGCCCCCAAAAACGGCATCGTCCGCCGCCTCACCGTCGCCCAATATCGCAACACTCTCCGCGATCTCCTAAAACTTGACGACGACCTCACCGAAATCCTACCCCCCGACGCCATCTCCGCCGACGGCTTCGTCAACAATAAAGAGACCCTCCAGCTCTCCCCCCTCCTCCTCGAAACCTATCTCGAAATCGCCGAAAAATCCCTCCAGCTCGCCCTCGTCGATCCAAAATCCAAACCCTCAATCCAAAATTTCCGCGTCGACCTCGGTGCCAACATCAACGCGAAACCTCTCCCCGAAGAACTCATCCTCGGTGCCAACAGCCACCTGCTCGAAAATTCCGACTTCGTCGTCTCCGAACCCACCCCCAACAAGCCCTTCCCCTTCCTGCCCAGCCCCATGCGGACGAATTATAAGTTTATCGAAGGCTACGCCGGCAACGACACCGTCCGCGGCTGGCGCGAATACACAAGCATCTATCACTCCGTCTTCGCCTGCATGCGCGGCAGCGGCGGCTACCCCAAAGGACAAGCCTACAGCTCTATCGCCCAGGGCCTCCTCCTCCGCCCTTCTATCCCCAACGAAGAGATGTTCGGCACCGACGGCACCTACGGACCCAAGGCCAACTTCAAAATCTCCCTCCGCGAACTCCCCGACCAAGGCCGCTTCCGCGTCACCGTCACCGCCGCCAAATACAACGACGGCCTCCTCCTCGACCCCGCCACCCCCTCTCAACCGGCGGGCCTTACCGCCACCGGCAACACCATCAACATCCCCCAAGCCGGCGTCTACCAAGTCGACATCCACACCGCCGCGCCCTCCAATAAAACAGCCACCCCCGACGCCACCCGACTCTCGGAATCCCTAGCCGGCTCCTGGCCACTCGACGGAACCTCCCCCGGCCGACTCGAAGGTAAAGCCCACTTCGTCAAGTCTCCCTTCGGCCAAGCCGTATCCTTCGCCGGTGCCCTCGACTCGGTCGTCATCCCTCACCAACCCACCTTCAACGTCGGTACCGGCGACTTCACCGTCTCCGCCTGGATCAACCCCCGCCAAGTCCGCAAAGCCGGTCTCATCTCCAGCCCAGGCTGGAAACTCGAAATCTCCGAAGACCGCGGCGGCCTCCGCTTCGAATCCCTCGGCCCCAACGGAAAATCCAACGGAACCACCGCCACCCCAGCCGGCATCATTAGACCCAACGTCTGGCAACACGTCACCGCCGTCGTCAACCACGCCAAAAACGAAGCCCGCCTCTACGTCAACGGCTACCCCGTCGCCCGGGCCCCCATCGGCATCGCCAATCTCGACCACCCCTCCGCCAATCTCACCCTCGGCCGCCAGTTCCGTGGCGACCTCGACGAGGTGCGCCTCTATCGCCGAGCCCTCGCCGACTCCGAAATCCAAGCCCTCCTCGACTCCGGCCGCGAGTTCATCAAACCGCCCCCCGAAAAACCCCAAGAGCTAACCCTCTCCCTCGCCGACCGCCAATTCTCCGGCACCCTGAAACAGCCCGCTTTTCTCGCCCTCCGCCTCCCCGCCGGACCCCTCACCCTCCGCACCGAACTCTCCGGCGTCGCCGATCTCGACCGCCTCGTGTTCACCCCGCTCCCCGCGGATCACGAATTAACTCGCCGCTTCCTCGCCTTCGAAAAACGCTCCCCCCGCCTCGGCGTCCACCTCGGCCTCCGCCGCGATTGCGGCAGCACCTTCGCCCCCGTCGGCCCCCCCCAAGCCGTCTCCAGCGACAAACTCGCCCGCTTCGTCTTCGAAGGCGCCATTCGCAACTTCCCCAGCCCCGACGTCGAAAAGGATAACGTCAACTACCTCGCCGGCGTCCGTGAAATCGCCGCCCGCTCCGAGTTCACCGACGGCCGCGACATGCCCCGCCTCCTCATCCGCTCCGTCGAGTTCGAAGGGCCCTTCTACGACACCTGGCCCCCCGTCTCCCACCGCAATATCTTCACAAGCTCCGACCCCCGCCAAGTCATCCGCTCCTTCGCCGCCCGCGCCTACCGCCGACCCCTCACAGCCCAGGAAGAGACCGCCCTCATGGCCGTCTACACCAAGTCCTTCGCCACCAGTGCCAACTTCCAACAAAGTATCAAAGACGTCCTCCAAGTCGTCCTCACCTCCCCCCAGTTCCTTTTCCTCATTGAAAACAGCGCCACCCCCGCCCCCGAGACCCTCGACCCCCACGAACTCGCCTCCAAGCTCAGTTACTTCCTCTGGAACGGTCCCCCCGACCGCACCACTCTCCAACTTGCCGCCAACGGCACCCTCCGCAATCGCCTCGACACCGAAGTCGACCGCCTCATCGCCGACCCCCGCTTCGCCAAATTCAGCCAGGAATTCACCGCCCAATGGCTCAGCCTCGATAAGTTCAGCGTCCTCGAACCAGACCGCAAACGCTTCCCCAAACTTACCCGCGACGCCCGCGCCCAACTGCGCCAGGAACCCATCCAGTTCGTCCAATATCTGATTCAGAAGAACCTCCCCGTCCGCAATCTCATCTCCTCCGATTTCGTCCTCGCCAATGAAGTCGTCGCCAGTTATTACGACCTTGGTGACAAGTCCGAAACTGGCTTCAACTTCACCGCCCTCCCCCACGGTCGTCCCGAACTCGGCGGCGTGCTCACCCAGTCCGCCATCCTCGCCGGCCTCTCCGACGGTCGGGAGTCCAACCCCGTCAAACGCGGCGCCTGGCTCGCCCGCCGCATCATCGCCGAACCGCCCCCGCCCCCTCCGCCCAACGTCCCCGCCCTCCAAGACGACGCCAAAGGTCTCACCCTCCGTCAACGCCTTGAACAACATCGCAACGTTCCCGCCTGCGCCCAATGCCACGCCAAAATCGATCCGTGGGGCATTGCCTTCGAAGAGTTCGACGCCGGCGGCCGCCTCAAACAGCAGTCCGTCGACGCCCGCTCCACCCTTCCCGACAAGACCCAAGTCGCCGGCTCGATCGATCTCAAACGCTACCTCGAACAGGATCGCATCGACCAAGTCGCCTTCAGCGTTCTCAAGCACCTGGCCACCTATGCGACGGGTCGCAACCTCACGTACAATGAACTGAGTTATTTGAAGCAAGACGGCCTAAAATTGAAGGCCAACGGCTACCGGATGAAGGACATGCTCCGTTACGTCGTCAACAGTAAACCCTTCCTCGAAAAATAATCTATATGAGCCACTCCCTGAAGCTTGACCGTCGCGCCTTCCTCAAAGGGTCCGGAGGCATCGCGCTCGCCCTCCCCGTTCTTGACGCAATGGGTGCCGAAGTCACCGCCGTTGCCCCCCGCCGCTTTTGCGCCATCTACACCGCCAACGGCATGTCGCTCCCCCGCGCGGAAAACGATATCAGCGATTGGAGCTGGTTCCCCGCACTGGAACAAAACGGCCAATTCGTCTTCGGAAACTCTACCGCTCCGCTCAAACCCTTCCGCGAAAAACTCAGTTTCATGGGCGGTCTCTACCACCCCAGCGGCCCCAAGGCCGACCCCCATACCTGCTCGGACATGTGGCTTACCGGCGCCCCGCTCCACAATCCCAAACCCGGCACTTACAACACCGCCGGTCTCGACCAAGTCATCGCCCTCCACACCAAACAGTTCTGCCGCCAGCCGTCCCTCGTCATGTCGATCGACGCCGGCACCGGCTTCCTCTCCCGCACCGGAACCATCTCCTACAGCCTCGAAGGCCGCCCCATCCCCGCCGAAAATAGCCCCCGCCGCATCTTTGATCGCCTCTTCCGCGGCGACCGCTCCTCCCTCCAAGCCGAACACGAAAAACTCCAACGCCGCATCCGCCTCGTCGACGCCGTGGTCGAAAGCGCCCGCTCCCTCGACAAGCAACTCGGTAAGTCCGACCGCGAGCGCATGGACCAATATCTAACTTCCCTCAACGAAGTCGAATCCCGCCTCGTCGCCTCCGAAAAATGGATCGACATCCCGCTCAAAAAGCAGGATTACTCGCACCTGAATCTCGACGCCTCCTCCGAAGGCGAGCCCGCCGAGTATTACCGCAACATGTTCGACCTCATCGCCCTGGCGTTTGACGCCGACATCACCCGCTCGGTCACCTTCATGCTCAACCGCGAAGACGGCATGGGCATCAGCGACACCTTCCCCCTCAAGCTCGGCCTTTCCAAAACCCATCACAATCTCTCCCACGCCACCGACAAAGACGGCCAGCTTCAGTTCGCCAAATACGACCTCTTCCTCAGCCAACAAATCGCCCACTTCCTCGAAAAGCTCTCCAGCTATCAGGACCGCAACGGCACCGTCCTCGATAATTCCATCGTCCTCTACGGCTCCGGTGCCAGCACCACCCATACCTCCACCAACCTTCCCACCCTCATCGCCGGCGGAGCCAACCTAGGCCTCAAACACGGCCGCTACTGGAAAAACGGCCAAACCCGCATGTCCAACGTCTATCTCAGCATTCTGCAGTCACTCGGCGTCCCTCAGGAGTCGTTTGCCGACAGCACCGGCACCCTCAGTAACTCCATTTTCGGACGAGCTTGAAACATCCAGCCTCCGTCCGGCATCCATAACAGCGGAGCCTGTTTCCTGTCATGATCCTACGCCGCATCGTCCCTCAACTTCTATTAACTGCCGCCCTCCTCTTCGCCCAAAAGCAGAAGACGGTCAAACCCGGCTTCAACATGTTCTCGCTCGAACAGGACGTTCAGCTAGGGAAGGAATCAGCCGTCCAGATCGAACGGGAGATGCAGATTGTCAACGAACCCCGACTCTCCGCCCTCATCAACCGCATCGGCAATAAACTCGTGGCCGCCAACGCCGCCGATGAAAGGAACGCCCAGTTCCCGTTCACCTTTAAGGTCGTAAACAACCCCTCCATCAACGCTTTCGCCCTTCCCGGAGGGCCCATGTTTATCCAAACCGGCCTCATCGCCGCCGCGGATAATGAAGCCCAAATCGCTGGCGTCATGGGGCACGAAATGGCGCACGTGATCCTCCGCCACGGCACTAACCAAGCATCAAAAGCCAACCTCCTACAACTGCCCGCGGCCATTGCGGGCGGCTTGTTCGATAGAGGCGGCATAATGGGCACCCTGGCCCAATTGGGCATCGGTCTCGGAACCAATTCCGTCCTCATGAAATTCTCCCGCAACGCCGAATCTGACGCTGACCTCCTCGGCGCCCGCCTTCTCCACACCGCCGGATACAACCCCGTCGAACTCGCCCGCTTCTTCGAAAAGCTAGAAGCCGAATCCGGCAAGGGCAACGCCGTCACCAACTTTTTCGCCTCTCACCCCAACCCCGGTAATCGCGTCAAGTCTATCCAGGAAGACATGAAGTTCTACCCCCGGGTTAACTACGAAAGCACCAATCCCACAGCCGACTTTAACGCCGCCAAAGCCGTCGCCCGCTCCATGCCCAAGCCCTCCGCCAGGCCGCAGCAAGGCACCGTCGCCGCGCCGCCCTCGAACGGCGGCAGACAGCCCGACACCCAGGCCCGCCAAGGCTTCAAGGTCCAGCGCACCCCCCTCTACGCCATCGCTCTCCCCGACGATTGGCAGAGCCAACTCGCTCAGGATCAAGTCTCCCTCACTCTCGCCGCCGCTGATGGCCTAATCAAGGGTGCTAACGGCCAAAACGATGTCGCCCACGGCGTCCTCATTAGCATCAACAAAGTTCAAAGCCAGAACCTCGACGCCGAAACCCAGGCCCTCCTCAAAGGCCTCGTCCAGGGTAACTCCGGCGTCCGCCAAACCGGCAACCCCGAGCGCCTCCAGGTCAACGGTGCCGCCGCCCTCCTCACCGCGTTCGAAGGGCAAAGCGGCATGCGGCAAGGCGAGAAAGAAATCATCCGCGTCCTGACCGTCATGCACCCCCAGGGCCTTTTCAACGCCGTCTTCGTAGCCCCTGATAGCCGTTGGCGCGTCGCTGAACCCGAATACCAGGAAATGATCCGTAGCCTCCGCTTCTAAGTGATATCCTCCCCCCATGGGTATTGCTCGCCTCTTCCTGCTCTGCGCCTCCCTCGCCCTGGCCCAGCCGGAAGCCCTCGAACACTTCGAAACCAAAGTCCGCCCCGTCCTGCTCAGAAATTGCGTCTCCTGCCACGGACCATCTCAACAGTCTTCCTCCCTCCGCGTCGACTCGCGCGATAGCCTCCTCCGTGGCGGTAACCGCGGCCCCGCCCTCATCCCCGGTGACCCCCAACTAAGCCCCCTCACCCGCGCCATCCGCCACGACGATCTCAAAATGCCGATGGGTGCCAAGCTCCCCGCCGCCGACATCGCCGCCCTCGAACAGTGGGTCAAATCCGGTGCCCCCTGGCCCGCGGAAAAATCCGCTACGGGCCCCGGTTCCCCTGGATATTACGACAAACTCCGCCGCGAACACTGGGCCTTCCAACCCATCCGCCGCCTCCCCGCCAAATCCATCGACCAACTCCTCCCGGCTCCTGGAAACAAAGCCGACCGCCCCACCCTCCTCCGCCGCCTCAGCTTCGTCCTCACCGGCCTCCCCCCCACCCCTCTCGAAGTCGATCTCTTCCAGCAGGACCAATCCTCCGCCGCCTACGAACGCCAAGTCGACCGCCTCCTCCGCTCCCCTCACTTCGGCGAACAATGGGCCCGCCACTGGATGGACCTCATGCGTTTCGCCGAAACCTTCGGCAACGATTGGAACTACGAAATCAACGGCGCACACCACTATCGCGACTACCTCATCCGCGCCTTCAACGCCGACGTCCCCTACTCCCAACTCGTCCGCGAACACCTCGCCGGAGACCAACTCCCCAACCCCCGCCTAAACCCCTTCACCCATCTCAACGAATCCAAAATCGGCACCACCTCCCTCCGCCTCGGCGAACTCGGCCACGACGATTGCGTCCGCTTCCGCCAAATCCGCACCGACGTCGTCGACAACCAGATCGACACCCTCGGCAAAGCCTTCCTCGGCCTCACTATCGCCTGCGCCCGCTGCCATGACCACAAGCTCGACCCCATCCCTACCGCTGATTACTACGCCCTCTACGGCGTCCTCACCAGCTCCCGCATGGTCATGCAGTCCGCTGACCTCCCCAGCTCCCACGCCGCGGTCAAGCAGCGCCTAGCGGCCCTCAAACCCCAGATCCGCCGCGAACTAGCCACCACCTGGCGCGCCGAAGTGGTGTCCCTCCCCCGCTACCTCCAAGCCGCCCAACGAGTCCTCGCCAAAGCTCCTACCAACCCCGCCGATCTCGCCGACCTCAACCTCGACCGCCTCCAATCCTGGCTCGCGGAACTCGATCAACCCAACGCCCCCCTCGAACATCCCCTCTCCCCTCTCCGCAAATTCCAACCGGACCTCTACCGCGCTGAACAGGCGCAGCGCCAAGCCTACAACCGCGAACACTTCCGCCCCTTCCCCGCCTGGCAAGCCGAAGGCGCCGGCCTCCTCGACGGCCCCTCCCAACCCGGCGAATTTTCCATCGCCGCTTCTGGCCCCACTGCTCTCTCCGGCCTCTATCCCGCCGGCCTTTACACCCACCTCCTCTCGTCCCGCCTCGACGGAGCCCTCCGCTCCCCCCTCGTCCCCAAAGACAAAAAATTCGTCAGCTTCGAAGTCCTCGGCGGCCAACTCGGCGCCCGCCGAACCATCCTCGATAACTGCATGTTGAGCGAGGATTACCAGTTACTCGAATCCACCCGCCCCACTTGGGTCAAAGTGCCCAACCGCGACGATCAACCCGACCTCCCTTATTACATCGAGTTAGTCACTAAGCACCTCAACCCCCGCATCCCCGATCGTCCCGGCCGCCTCAAAACCACCCCCGAACAACTCGCCTCCCCCAACTCGTTCTTCGGTTTCGTCCGCGCCGTCCTCCACGACGTCGATGCCACTCCCAAGCCAGATCTCGCACCCCTCCTGCCCCTCCTCAACGCCACCCCCTCCCAACTCCCCGCCCGCTACGCCGCCGTCATCACCGATGCCCTCACCGCCTGGGAAGCCGGACGCGCCACCGATAACGACGTCTACTGGCTATCGTGGATGCTAAAAACAAACCTATTTTCAAACGCCGCCACCCCCGCCATCCAAGAATACAGAAACCTCGAAGCCCTCCTCGCCGCCCCCACCACCTTCCAAGGCATGGCCGACCTCGACCCCGGCTACAACGTTCCCATCCTCATCGGTGGCGACGCCGAACGCAAAGGCCGCGTCGTCCCTCGCGGCTTCGTCTCCCTCCTCCCCGCCGTCCACCCCACCCGCTCCGGCCGCCTCGACGTCGCCGAAAGTATCCTCGCTCCCGCAAACCCCCTCACCGCCCGAGTCATGGTCAACCGCCTCTGGCAACACGTCTTCGGCCGCGGCCTCGTCTCTACCGCCGATAACTTCGGTGCCTACGGCGAACGCCCCACCAACCCCGACTTACTCGACTACTTAGCCACCACCTTCGTCGAACAAGGCTGGTCCATCAAAAAGCACCTCCGCCTCCTCGTCACCTCCCATGCCTTCCAGGCCGCCGACCGCCCCGTCCGCCGCCTCGAAGCCGAAGCCATCCGCGACAATATCCTTGCCGTCTCCGGCCGCCTCGACCGAACCCTTTACGGCCCCAGCATCCAGCCCCACCGCGAAGAACCCAAGGACTATCGCAAGCTCCACCAAGGCCCCCTCGACGGCCTCGGCCGCCGCAGCATCTACGTCAAAGTCACTCGCCACGAAGGCTCCGCCTTCCTCGAAACCTTCGACTTCCCCAACCCCAACGTCGCCCGCGGCACCCGCGACCTCCCCCCCGTCCCGCCCCAAGCCCTCGCCCGTCTCAACGACCCCATGGTCGAGGACGAAGGGGTCGTTG
>JANXMS010000035.1 GCA_025354525.1 Acidobacteriota bacterium | reverse complement strand
CTGTTCGGGGTTACGACAATTCTTCCGTCGCTGGGCGGGGTGCTGGCGGCGAAGGTGTTTGAGAAAGATGGCTAAAGCGCTTCCCGATGCCGACTGCTGCGAAGATGACGTGCATGGCGGTTAGCTCTTTGAGGCCAAGTTCCGACCGAGAAGTTGCGACTGCAGGATGGGAACGGTGCGTTGCTGAGCTTGCTGGTGATCGCAATCAGGTTCGGGGTTACGACAATTCTTCCGCCGCTGGGCGGGATGTTGGCGGCGAAGATGACGTGCATGGCCGTTAGCTCTTTGAGGCCAAGTTGCGACTGCAGGGTGCGAACGGTGCGTTGCTGATTTTGCTGGTGATCGCGATTCTGTTCGGGGCTACGACAATTCTTCCGTCGCTGGGCGGGGTGCTGGCGGCGAAGGTGTATGAGAAAGATGGCTAAAGCGCTTCACGATGCCGACGCCGGCGAAGATGACGAGCATGGCCATTAGCTCCTTGACGCCGAAGGGTTCGTCGTAGAAGAGGCTGCCGAGGCTGACGGCGACGACGGGGTTGACGTAGGTATAGATCGAGACGAGGGAGATGGGCAGGGTTTCGAGGGCGTAAATGTAGGCGCTATAGGCGACGATGGAACCGAAGGTGACAAGCCAGGCGACGCCCCATACTCCGTTCCAGGTCCAGTGGATGGACTTTTGCGGGAGGGCAATGGCGAAGACGAGGCAGACGAGGCCGACGGCCATTTGCTGAATAGCGCCGGTGAGGACGGGGTGAGTGTCGGTTTTCCAACGGCGTTGCAGGATGGACCCGGCGTTCCAGAAGAAGCTGCCGACTTGGAGGATAAGAAAGCCGGTGCCGATGGCGGCGGACATCGCGAGGCCGGTGGGGCCGGGAGCGACGAGCAGGGCGGTTCCGCAGAGGCCGATGGCGAGGCCGATCGTCGTGGCCCAGGTGAGCTTATCGCCGCCGGGGACGAGCGCTTCGAGGCCGACGAGCCAGAAGGGGGCCGTCGTGAGGAAGAGGGCGGCGAGGCCGCTGGGGATTAGGGTTTCGCTATACGTAAGGCAGGCATTGGCGACCCCTAGGAGCAAAAGCCCGACGCAACTGGTGCGGAGGAGGGCTTTGCCCGTGGGGAACGCGAGGCCTTTGTACCAGGCCCAGAGCAGCAGGATGGAGCCGGAGAGCAGGAAACGGGACGCCATCAGGACGAGCGGCGGGAACGATTCGAGAGCCATTCGAATGGCCAGATAAGTAGTGCCCCAGAAGAAGCAGACTGTTCCGAGCGCGGCGTAAGGGAGCAGATGAGAGCGGGAACCCATCTGCAATTTTAGCCTAGTTGGAGATGCAGTCGCTGGTTGGCTCTCCATAGAGGAAGTCGTCGACGACGACGACGTTGCGGCCGTTGGCGGGGTCGTCGGGGGTGCCGATGGCGACGGTGCCGGGGATGACGCGGACGCGGGTGACCATTTTATTGGGGAAGGCGACGCCGATGAAGGAGAGGCCCTTGGCGGCGACGGGGGCGTAGTAACGGCCAAGGAGGAGGCCGTCGCTGTTGTAGAACTCGATGGAGGTGGTGAAGGGAAGGGCGACGTTGGCGAAGATGGTGCCGAAGCCTTTGACCTTGCCTTTGGTTTGGGTGCCGGGGACGAGGAAATCGACATTGTAGTCGTTGGTTCCGACGCTCGTGAAGAGTTTTTGGACGCTGAAGAGGGGGAAGAGGGCGGAGTTACCCGCGAGTAGCGTGTCGAAGCGAACCGGCCCGTCGGCTTCGTTGGCGCTGACTTGGAAGCCGGTCCATCCTGGGTTGTTATCGACGCTGAAGACGGCTCCGCGGACCGAATTCTTGTTGAAGAAATCGGGTGGGAGGTTGCTGGGGGAGGAGAAGCCGGCGGGAACGGCGTCCCAGTTGATTTCGCGGCGGCCGTTGGGGTCGCCGGTGGGTCCGGGGGCGTTGAGGGGGCCGAGGGCGTTCTGGAAGGCGACGACGGCGGCGCGAACGGAGTCAGCGTCTTTGCCGGCGGCACCGAAGATGGTCGGGGCCGGATCAGCGGCGAAGGCGAGGGTAGATAGGATCGACAGGGATCCGAGTAGAAGTCTCATGCTTTCGAGGGTAGGCGGGGAGTGGGTGCGAAGTCGTCTTGAAGTTGTCAAGAAGTTGTCAAATTTCTGGAGAAAAGGCCGTAGAATAGGAGTTTGATTCTGACGCTGACATTGAATCCGGCAATCGACCAGAACGTCCAGGCGGACCGGTTGGTTTTTGAAGATCGCGCCTATATTCTTTCGACCAATGAGACGGCCGGGGGACGGGGGATCAACGCGTCGATGGTGCTGCACTCGTTTGGGGCGGAAACGAAGGCGATTACCGCTTCGGGCGGCAAGAACGGGAAACGCTTTGAAGAGCTGATGCAGCAGGAAGGGTTTCCGGTGGAGTACGTCAAGATCAAGAACAATCTGCGGGGCAATCTGACGATTGTGGACAAGCAGGGGTTGGCGGTGAAGCTGAATGAGCGGGGACCGTTGATTCACGCGACGGAGTTGGCGAAGTTTGAAAAGACGGTGGTCGAGAACCTAAACGGTGCTCGCTGGCTGATGCTGTGTGGAAGTTTGCCGCCAGGGGTGCCGGCGGATTTTTACGCGCGGATCATTCGGCAGGCGCAGCAGAGAAACGTGCCGACGCTGCTGGATACCGATGGCGATGCTTTGCTGCATGCGCTGGAGGTGGGGCCATCGGCGGTGGCGCCGAATCAGGCGGAGGCGGAGCGGCTTTTGAACCGGGCGCTGATTACGCGGCAACATTTTCAGGATGCGGCGCGGCGGATCGTGGCGATGGGGGCGAAGTGGGTGGTGCTGTCGCTGGGTAGCCGGGGTGCCGTGGGTGCCTCCGAGAGCGTGCTGGTGGAAGCGGTGCCGCCGTTGATTGATGCCGTGTGCCCGATTGGGGCGGGCGATGCGTTGGCGGCGGCGTTTACGTGGGCGGTGGCGGAAGGGAAGCCGTTTGAAGAAGCGGTGCGGTGGGGCGTGGCGGCAGGGACGGCGTCGGCGGCGCTGCCGGGGATCTCGTTTGCGAACCTGCAGCAAACGCAACAGATTTACAGCCGGGTGGAGTTACGGGTGTTGTCGGCTTAGAGCGATACCCGCCTTAATGGAGGCGTTCTGGAAACCCGAACTACCGGCCCCGTATTGGGCGGACTGCAAACTACGTTTGTCCCAGCTCAGGGCCCCGTCAATGCATTCGCTTGTCGTCGATCTCGCCGAGGATCTATCCCCCTTCCTCTCTCCCGACATTGCTCCGGATCTCTTCAGACGTCGCGGATTGGCCCTCTGTTAAGGCAAGACTTGCTATAGTCGTCGTTTTTTGGGGGGCCGGGTTTTCGAGAAGACTTGGCCGCCTTTGACCCCACCGAGGATGAGGACGAAAAAGAGTACGAACATTGAAATGAAAGTGGCGATGGCACCGATGACTAGATAGTCGGCGCGGGTGTGGGGCCCGGGCATTAAGGCAAAGGCGACAGCGAGGGTCACCAGGAAAACGATCCCGACGCCGCCGGCGGCCATGGCGAAGCGCGAATTCATGTTCCTCTATCTTACTTAGTCGTATTTCTCGAAGACGATCTGTTTGCGATCGAAGCCGAGTTCCTTGCCAATCTCTCGGACGCTGTCGACCATTTCTTTGAGGCCGCAGGCGTAGAGGTGGAGGTCGCGGCGGTCGCCGATGGCGGTCAGGACGTGGGCTTGGACGCGGCCGGTTTCACCGGTCCAGGCGTCGGTGGGGCGAGTGACGGTGGGGATGAACTTGAAATTGAGGTGTTGGTCGGCGAGGGCGCGGAACTCGTCGACGTAGAGTAAGTTTTCGGGGTGGCGGGTGCCGTAGATCAGGGTGAACTTTTCGGTGGCCCCTTGGCGGAGGGCTTCGATGAGCATGGGCCGGTAGGGGACAATCCCAGTGCCGGTGGCGACCATAACGGAGTCAGCCCGTTCAGGCTTCCAAACGAAGACGCCGAGGGGGCCTTTCATGTCGACCGTTTCGCCGGGCTTCAGGGCGAACAGATGGGGCGAGAAGATGCCGTCGGAAACGCGGTTCAGGCAGATGGAGAAAGTTTTGCTGCCGTCCGGGAGGGAGGCGATGGAGTAGGCCCGCGTGACTTTCTTTTCGCCGAAGAGTTCCGAGAGCGAAACGAACTGGCCGGGGTGGAACTTGAGCTCGGCGACTTCAGGGACGGCGAACTGAAACTGGCGAATATCAGGGGCGAGGGCGACGGAGGTGATGAGTTCGGCTTTCATTGCAGGTTAAACGAGGGCGGCGGCGGTGCGGGCCATGACGATATCCAGTAGCGCGGGATGGCCATCAAGAGGCTCGGTGACTTGAATCGTCACACCTGGATGGATGCTTTCGAGATCCTGAACGATGCGGGGCAGGTCGCGGCGGAGGTGGATGCCGAGGGTGAGGAAGTAGGGTATGACGAGGAGGCGGCGGGCACCCTGGGCGACGAGGGTGGAAACAGCCTGGGGCAGGTCGGGTTCGGCTAGTTCGAGGAAGGCGGTGGCGGTGAGGGCGTATCCGCCACGTTCGCGCATCGCCTCGGTAACCGCCATTACAGATTGGTTCGCTTCTGGCACCCGCGATCCGTGACCAAACAGGATAATTCCGACGTCTGTCATCCGCCTCCCATGGTTTTCTTGAAGTGATCTTCGAGGAAAGCGGCAAAGGCCCGCCCCCGGCTTCTTCCATTGTCGCGCCCTACGGCCAAGCGGTGCAAAAAAACGAGGAGTTGGAGCAGGACGGCATCGTTCCAGAATCGGGCGCGGGCGTCGTCGGTGAGGCCTTTTTTGAGCTTTTCGAGGTTTTCATCGAAGTGGGCGACGATGCTTTGGGCTTCGAGGGAGGTGGGGGGGAAGGGTTCTTCGCACCTCGTGAGGATGATTGTGTTGAGAGCGGCGCGGATATCGGCGTCATGTGCGTTACCGGCGCTGACGGCGCTGACGAAGAGGGCGTTCGTGAGGAGGATGAGCTGGGTTTGGTATTGGAGCAGGAACTGCTCGGTGACTTCGACGTCCGCGTGGGGAGACTCGGCGGCGGTCATGGGGACAAGCTTTTCGTGCTGGCGGGCTTCGAGGAGAAAGCTGCAATCAAGGGGGCAGGAGATGGTGTGTTCCCTTCCCTCACCGCAGCATTGGGAGCAGATTTCGGCATTGAGCGCGGGGCAGGGGCGCTTGGGCTTGCGGAGGCGACAAAGGGGGCAACTCACGTCCAGCTATCCGCTTTCCGGTATTGGGCGAAGCCTTGCACCATGCCGTCGATGCCGGGCTGGGTCCAACCGTGCTCCATGCCGAGGATGCCTTTGTAGCCGAGCGCGTGGATGGATTTGAACACGTTTTGATAGTTGATTTCGCCGGTGCCGGGCTCTTTACGGCCGGGGACATCGCCCACCTGCAGGTAGCCGATTTGGGCGTAGTGCTGGCGGATGTGGTTGATGAGATTGCCCTCGGAGATCTGTTGGTGATACATGTCGAAGAGTAGTTTTACGTTGGGGTGGTTGACGTTGGCGATGATCTCGGCAGCGTGGCTGGACATGACGACGAAGTAGCCAGTGTGGTCGACTCGGACGTTTAGGGGTTCGAGGACGATGACCATTTTTGTTTTTTCGACGATGTCGCCGGCGCGCTTGAGGGCCTCAATGCAATTGGTCGTTTGCTGGGTGTAGCTGAGCGAATCGATGCCGAGGCCGCTGGTGGCGGTGGCGCATTCGTTGCCGATGATTTTGTGGATTTCGACGGCGCGTTTGACGTCGGCGAGGAAGTCGGCGTGGAACTGGCGGTCGACGAGGGCGCTGGGCTTCCAGCCGCCGCGGTTCATGACGAAGACGCCCATCGCGAGGCCGAGGCGGTCTTTGGTTTTGGCGAGGGCGACGATTTCGGAGTCTTTCAGCTTGGGTAGGCCGTTGAACTCGAAGGCCTTAAAACCTTGTTCGGCGAAGACTTCGAGTTGCCGTTCAAAAGAGACATCGCGGTTGCTGACATGGGGGGCGTAACGAAGGCGGTAGGTGTGACCCGGGGCTGCGCTGGCCGCGGGAGCCAGGGCCGCGGCGGCAAGGAAATTTCGGCGCTGCATTAAGGCCAGAGTATCATGGGATTTATGCCGCAGTTGCAGATTTACGTCAAAGTGGTGGTGGACCTACCGGAAGGAGAGCAGCCCCAGCGGTTGGGGCGAGAGATCTGCCGGGTAGTCAAGAAATTGTATGGAGTGCGGGACGCCGAAGTGAGCAGTATCGTCTCCCCGGATGAGAGATGACACGCGTTTTGCTGACATATAGCGACGCATACGCGCACAAGGTACAGCCTTACTACGACGCGGTGCGGAGTGTGGGATTGGAGCCGGTGGGGCCGGGAGCGGACGAATATGACGCCGTCGTTTTGTGCGGCGGAAACGACATTGACCCGGCGCATTATGGGCAGGAACCGGACGCACGGTTAGGGGAGTTGGACCCGGCGCGGGACGTGTACGAACTCGACGTGGTTTGGGCGGCGTTGCGGCGAGATCTGCCGATTCTGGCGATTTGCCGGGGCATGCAACTGTTGAATGTGGCTTGCGGTGGAACGCTCAAGCAGCATGTGGACGACCATCGAAACGGGATGCATGGGGTGGACGTGGACCCGGATTCGCTGTTGGCGCGAGTGACGGGGGAGACGCAGTTCGAGGTAAATTCGCGGCATCACCAGGTGCTGGACGAATTGGGCGAGGGGTTGGTGGTGACGGCGCGTTCGGGCGACGTGATCGAAGCGGCGGAGATGCCGGGGAAGCGATTTGCGTTGGCGGTGCAGTGGCATCCGGAGGACCTGGTGGCGACTCACGCGCCACACCGCGCCCTCTTCACTGCGCTGGCCGATACACTGAAGAGTTGAACGGCACGCCGGAAAAGACGCGGTCCCTGTCGGTGCGAAAGTTTTTTTCGCGCAATGGCACCCTTTCGCAGTGGCATCCGAACTATGAGTATCGGGCTGGGCAGTTAGAGATGGCCGAGGCGGTGGAGACGGCGCTGGCGGATCGGCGGCACTTGCTCGTCGAGGCTGGAACGGGGACGGGGAAGACGCTGGCGTATCTGGTGCCGGCTATTTTGTCGGGCAAGCGCGTCGTGATTTCGACGGGGACGAAGAACCTGCAGGAGCAGCTTTTCTTCAAAGACATTCCGTTTTTGCAGCAGCACTTCGAACAGGAGCTGCGGGTTTGCTACATGAAGGGCCGGTCGAACTATGCGTGCCGGCAACGGATTTACGACGCCGAGAAAGAGCCGGTGCTGACGGGCCTGGAAGAGGTGGCGGATTTCCAGATCATCCGCGAGTGGGAGAAGACGTCCGAGCACGGGGACCGGTCGGAGATTAAGACGCTGCCGGAGTCGAGTTCGGCGTGGACGAAAATCGACGCGCGGCGAGACCTTTGTACCGGCCAAAAGTGTCAACAGTTTGATCGCTGCTTCATTACGCAGATGCAGCGGAGGGCGGCCGAGAGCGACATCATCATCGTGAACCACCACCTATTTTTCGCCGATTTGGCGATTAAGGAAGGCGAGTTTGGGAGCATCATTCCGGACTACGAGGCGGTGGTGTTCGACGAAGCCCACGAGATCGAGGACGTGGCTGGGCAGTATTTTGGGTTGTCGGTGAGCAACTTGCAGTTTGGGGAAATTCGGCGGGATATTACCGGGTTGTGCCGGCGGAAAGAGATGGGTAGGGCGGAGCTGGATCGCATGTTGGGGGGCATGGAGGAGACGGCGAATTTTTTCTTTTCTCTGTTCCCGCCGCAGGAGGGACGGCGCGGGTTTGCCGACCACGCGCAGTTCCGCGAGCGCAACGCGGACGCGTACATGGACGTGTTGAGCGCGCTGGAAGCGGTGCATGTGCAGTTGCAGTTATTGAAGGAGAACTTGGGCGAGGTGATCCCGCTGGCGACGCGGGTGCGGGGGTTGTCGGACAACTTGAAGAGTTGGATGGAAGCCGGGGTGGCGCATTTCGTTTACTGGATCGAACGTCGGAATCGAGCGATTTTTCTGCAGGCGACGCCGATTGATGTGTCGGGCCTGTTGACGGAGAAGCTGTTCGATAAGGTGCCGTCGGTGACCTTGACGAGCGCGACGCTGGCCGTGGCGGGTGGGTTCGATTTTTTGCAGGATCGGTTGGGGATCTCCTACGCACGGCAGTTGGTTGTGAGTAGCCCGTTTCAATACCCGGAGCAAGCGTTGCTGTACGTGCCGCAACATCTGCCGGACCCGCGGAGTTTGGACTTCATGCCGCGGGCGGCAGAAGAGATTGTGAAGCTACTCGAGTGCAGCCAGGGGCGGGCATTCGTGCTGTGTACAAGCTATCACTCGATGCGGCAGTTGTACGACCGCGTGTCGCTCGATATCCTGTTCCCGACGCTACTGCAAGGCACGGGGCCACGGAGTGCGCTGCTGGAAGAGTTTCGGCGGACGAAGAACTGCGTGCTGTTTGCGACGTCGTCGTTCTGGCAGGGGGTGGACGTGCAAGGCGAGCAGTTGAGCTGCGTGATCATCGATAAGCTGCCGTTCGCGGTGCCGTCGGATCCGGTGGTGGCGGCGCGGACGGACGCGATCAAGAAAGCCGGGGGCGAGCCGTTCCGCGACTATCAGATTCCGCAGGCGGCGATCGCGCTGAAGCAGGGCTTTGGGCGGTTGATTCGGAGCCGGACGGATCGCGGCGTGCTGGCTTTGCTCGACCATCGGATTACGCGGCAGCGCTATGGTCAGATTTTTTTCGATAGCCTGCCGGACTACGCGTTCACCACCGAAATCAAAGATGTAGAGGAGTTCTTCCGTGTTTGAAGTAAACGTTGAAGCGGTGTTTCCCGCCGCGCACGCGCTGCGCAACTACTATGGAAAAACGGAGCCGATCCATGGGCACAACTGGCGGATGCGGGTGACGATTGAAGGGCCGGAGCTGGATTCGATGGGTTTGCTCGTCGACTTCATCGGGCTTAAGAAATCGATCACAAGGGTGCTGGGGCGGCTGGACCACCAGTTTCTGAACGAGGTGAGCCCGTTTGATGTGATCAACCCATCGGCGGAAAACGTGGCGCGATTCATTTGCGAGGATTTGAACCAGGATCTGCCGGCGTTGCAACCGGAGACGGCGGTACGAATTTCTCGGGTCGAAGTTTGGGAGATGGACCAGTGCAGCGCGGTTTATAAACCGTGACCTGCCGGGTGGGATGCGGGGCTTGTTGCATCGCGCCATCCATTTCCACGCCGCTGCCGAAGATGCCCGGGGGGAAGCCGGCCGGGGTACGCTGTGCGCATTTGACGACCGAGAATCTGTGCGAGCTGTTCGGACTGCCGACGCGGCCGGCGGTGTGCGTGAGCCTGCAACCGGAGCCCGAAATGTGCGGGACGGACGCGACCGACGCGCTCGAACGGCTTACTTTACTGGAGACTCGGACAGCGCCTCTTCGAACAGATGGCCCATCCGCTCGCGTTTCGTCTTGAGGTAGAAGTCGCGTTCCTCCATCGGCTCGGCGATCATCGGTACCCGTTCGTAGACCTCGATTCCCCCGGTCTCGAGCGCGGAGAGTTTTTCGGGGTTGTTCGACATGAACCGCACCGACTTCAGACCAAAGTGTTGCAGGATGGCCACGGGCAACTCATAGTTGCGCAGATCGGCGGCGAAGCCCAACTGCTCGTTGGCTTCAACCGTATCGGCTCCGGCGTCTTGCAGGGCGTAAGCCCGCAGCTTGTTCATGATGCCGATGCCCCGCCCTTCTTGCTGTTCATAGAGCAAGATGCCGCGGCCGGCGACTCCGATTTTGGCGAGAGCCATTTCGAGCTGCTCTCGGCAATCGCAGCGTAAACTATGGAAGACATCGCCAGTGAGACACTGGGAGTGAATGCGGACGAGCGGCGGAGCGCCGTCCAGGTCTCCCATCACCAGCACCACGGCTTCTTCAATCCGGTCTGCGAAATGCCCCACGAACCCGAAAATTCGGAAGTTGCCGAAGCGGGTCGGGAACCGGGCGTCGGCTACTTTTTCCAAACGAAACACACTCATATTATAAGGTTGAATGCTCGAACAACATTTGGCAGTCTTGCTGATGAAGCTGGCCGCAGCCGCTTCGCTGGCGAGTATTCTCGGCCGATCCGGCTTGTTTGTTAGGATGCTGCTGCGCGAAGAAAGAACCATGGAACAGCAATTTCGCTTCGCGGCGATTCTGGCATTGCTGTTCGGAGTGGGCGTGGCGGGGCGGGTTTTGACCGATAACGCTTACTTATCATTGGACCTTGGTCTGGAAGGCGCGCTGTTGGCCGGAGTGCTGGGCGGCTACTTCACGGGCCTGGTGGGAGGTATCTTGATCTCGTTGCCGGCGATGATCGCGGGAGAGTATTTGAGCATTCTTCTGTTCGCGGGGGTCGGGGTTTTGGGCGGATTGTTGCGCGACTTGGCACCGACACCGGACAGCGTGTGGAGCTTTTCGCCGTATTTCGACCTGACCATTTCTCGGCTGTTTCGTCGGAAGTACGATACGCGGGTGACCGCTTTTCACTTGGTTTTCCTGCTGACGATTCTGTTTGCGGAGCTGCTGCGATGGATGATCGACCGGATCGTGGAGGATCGGTTGTTCTATTCTATCTACGCGAGTTGGACCGATCCGGACTGGGGGTCGGAGGCGCTGATCTGTGCGACTACCGTGTTCGCCGTGGCTTTGCCATTGAAGATTTGGAACACGATCCGGACTGATCTTTTACTGCAAGAGCAGCAACGGTTGGTGACCGAAGCGCGTCTTCATGCGTTGACCAGCCAGATCAATCCACATTTTCTTTTCAACACGTTGAACACCGTGAATGCGTTGATTCGCACGAATCCGGACCAAGCGCGGGGCGTCGTGGTGAAGTTATCGAACATTTTGCGGCGGCTGATGAAGAAGAGTGACGCGATGACGCCGTTGCGCGATGAGCTTTCGTTCATCGACGACTACCTGTCGATCGAGATGACACGCTTCGGAGATAAGCTACGGTTCGAGCGAGAAGTGGAACCGGAGACATTGGACCAGTTGGTACCGGCGATGTTGATTCAACCGATTATTGAGAACAGCATTAAGCATGGGCTGGCCGGCAAGATCGAAGGCGGCAGAATTCGTTTGGCGGCCCAGTTTGTGAACGGCCGTATGAAGTTGCAGATCGAAGACGACGGAGTGGGGGTGCCGGAGGCCAAGCTGGCGACGATGTTCGAAAGTGGGATTGGAGTGAGTAACGTTAACGAGCGGCTGAAGGTTTTGTACGGGGAGGATTATCGGATGGTGATCGACAGTCGGGAAGGAGAGGGCACCAGAACGGAGATCGAATTTCCGGCTTCGGGGTGATATTGCTAGGATTACGCGACAAACGCCCTGCATGCTGCCGCCTGTTGACGAAGTGGACGGCGGACCTCGCGAGCAGCACCGAAGACTCGGCGGTACGACCTTTGGGCCGGAGTCTATCCGGCGTCAACCTGTTTTTTGGTTCTTCGCTGTTTCCCGTGGATAGAAGCGCCAGCTACTGTGCGTCGGTGATCGGGGATCAGGCATCCTCGGCCCTCGGGGTCGACCGTGCTCTCGTCCCACCGCCGCGACGGCGGACGTGTCGCTTCCCTGTTTAAACCCAAAGAAGAGTTCGGCGGACTCCGAAGTCCCCTAATCGATTTGAGACACAGTGCAACACGACACCTCCTATAAACCGAATGTGGTCGTTTCGCTTTCTCGTTCTTACCCACACCAAACAGCGAGGAGGCTATTTTCCCATTCGACGGCCCGCCAGGCGGCGCTTGCAAGGATCGGCGTGGCCGACGGGATGCGGGTTCTGGAGATCGCCACTGGCTCCGGAGAAAGGTTCCGGCGGCAACGAGAACGGGCAGACACTGGAGATTGAACTTTTGCCCCGGATCGCAGCGGAGATGCGGTGAAGGCGCGGCATTGGCCATTCCGCGACGAATCGTTCGGTGCTGTGTTCTGCTGCTATGCTGATTGGCCAGAACTCCGATCTGTTCAACAAAGCTTACTAAGTGGCGGCGAGCGTGATACTGTCTTTCTGGGGCAGGCAGGTGGAAGCCAGCATGCCTCAGACTATTAAGAGCCTGGATTTTACGATCATCCGTGACCAGAACTCGCGGCAAAGTTTCTATCCCTCCCGCGTTCTCTGTTGCCACAAGGAGTTACCGCCATGTCGAATCGTCGAGAGTTTGTGGGGGCGCTGGCGGCGGCTTCGCTGCTCGGAGCCAACGAGAAGATTACGTTTGGGGTAATCGCTACGGGCGGCCGGGGTCGATATCTGCAAGAACGATTTCAGAAGTTGGGCGCGCAGTGCGTCGCCATCTGCGATATCTACGGGCCGAACCTTGAAAAGGCCGCCGTGATTTCGCCGGAGGCTCGACGCTTCGGGAACTACCACGAGTTGCTGGCGGAGAAGATGGATTGCGTCGTCATCGCTTCGCCGGACCATCAACATTGGCCGATGCTGCAAGCGGCGCTGGCCGCCAAGAAAGACGTCTATCTGGAAAAGCCGTTGTCGAAGTCGCTCGAACAAAGCAAGATCATGGTGGACGCCGTGCGGGCCTCAAAGCAGGTGGTGCAGATTGGGATGCAACGGCGCAGCGCCCCGGCGTTGATCGAAGCCAAGCGATTGGTGGACGAAGGGGTGCTGGGCCAGATCACGCTCGTCAAGCCGCAATGGAACTGGAACATCGCCAACGAACTCAATAACGGCCCACTGCCCGGCGAGCTGAACTGGCGCGCATTCCTGGGCGATGCGCCGAATCGCGAACTCGAACCGATGCGCTTTCGAAACTGGCGCTACTTCTTCGACTACGCTGGCGGCAACATGACCGATCAAGGGACGCACCTGATGGATGTGACCCAATGGTTCACGCGGAACAGCGCGCCGCTGGCCGCCCAAGCGGCAGGTTACGTGGCGAAGATGAAGGGTGCCGAACACCCTGACGTTTTTTCTTCAATTTTCGAATATCCAAAGATGCTGGTGACGTGGACGCTCGACTACGCCAACTCGTATCAGAACGGTTGGTCGATCACTTTCCAAGGCGATGAGGCGACGATGGTGCTGGACGATTCCGGCTACGCGGTATACAAAGAACCGTGGAAGCGGGACGCTCCGCCGATCAAGCAGGCGCAAGCTCCGGTGCCGATGGAGCCGCATATTCAGAACTTCTTCGACTGCATGAAGACGCGGCAGGATCCGAACTGCACGGTGGAGATTGCGGCGACGGCGGTGGCCGGTCCGCACATGGCCAACCTTGCACTGTTTTCCGGCAAGAAGTTTACCCGCCAAGCGTAGCCCCGGCGACGTCTACACTAGTATCTAGATTTATGACAAGACGAGAGTTGCTCGGAGCGGTCGCGAGCGCCAGCTTAGCTCAGGCTGCGGAGATGCCCCGGCCTCAGGCTGGTCGCGTCGATATCCTGCCAATCGGCCAAGTGAAGAAGGGCATGCAGGCCACGGCCTGGACTGTGTTCGAAGGCACCGAGCCGGAGGCTGTCCCCATCGAAATCATCGGCATTTGGAAGAACGCTTGGGGCCCGAAGCAGGACATCATCATCGGCAAGATGGGCGGCAAGGCCCAGCGGACCAACGTGGCCGGCGGGATGTCGGGCAGCCCTGTTTACATTGATGGCAAGTTGATGGGCGCGGTTTCGTTGCGGCTCAGCGTCTTCTCTCCCGATGCGATTTGTGGCATTACGCCGATTGAGCTGATGCTCGAAATCAACGACTTCGATCAGACACGCCCGTCCGGCGCTCGGCTGCCGCAGGGTGGTTCGCAGCAGGCGCGCCTTTCGGTGCCGACCGAGATGCAGCAGGTGATGAGCGCGCCGTACATGGTGCCCATCGAAACGCCCTTGACGCTGAGCGGTTTTCAGACCGAGGTGCTTACGCAGTTTGGCCCGATGTTCCGGCAGATGGGTTTGAATCCGGTGCAGGGCGGAGCTTCGGCCGCGCTCCAAGCCGCTAAGCCGGCGCTGGGTTGGGAAAAAGCGCTGCAACCGGGCGATGCGATCGCCGGGGTGCTCGTCAGCGGCGACATGAGCATGACGGGCCTCGGGACCGTCACCTACAACGACGGCAAACGCGTGCTCGGCTTCGGCCATCCGTTCTTCAATCTGGGCCCGGTGAGCATGCCGATGAGCAAGGGCGAAGTGCTGATGGTGCTCTCGTCGGCGTTTCAGCCGAACAAGTTCGCGAACGCGACGGAGATCGTCGGAGCGCTGCGGCAGGATCGGCATAGCGGCATTATGGGCGTGCTCGGGGAAGAAGCGCGGATGATTCCCGTTAACGTCAAAGTGAACTCGCTGGGCGAAAACGGCAGTGCGGTGAAGAACAAGGTGCTGAACTTCAACGTGTTCGTGCAGCAGAAGTGGACCCCGTATTTGATGATGGTGACGCTGTTCAATTCGATCTCGGGCATGAACGATTTCGCGGAAGATACGTCGTATCGTTTTAAGGGTCTGGTTGAATTGAGTAACGGTCAAAAGCTGGACTTGTCGACGATGCAGTCGCCGAGCGAAGCGCCAGTGCCGGCTTCGATGCAACTTGCGGGATGGTGGGGCGACAAGTTCAATCGCCTGTTTTTGAACCAGATTTCAATGCCGGATTTGAAGCGGGTGGATGTTTCGGTGGATCTGATTCCGGAGCGGCGCACGGCAACCATTGAAAGCGCCTGGCTGCCGGTGAGCGAGGTAGAGCCCGGGGCCGAACTGCCGGTGAAGGTGTATCTTCGGCCCTACCGCGGCGGTCGGCTGGAACGAGAGATCAAGCTGCAAGTGCCCAAAAGCATGGCGGGCGGGCAGTATCGCGTGGTGCTCAGCGACGCCGATACGTTAAACCGGATGCAGAACATCGCCGGGCAGATGAACCGATTTCTCGACGTCCCGGAGATTGTTTCGCTCATCAGTCAGGAGCGCGCCAACAACCGGCTTTACGCTACGCTCGTGCAGAATCGACCGACCATGTTTGTCGACGACAAGACGTTGCCCAACCTGCCTTCGTCGGTCCTGAACGTGATGCAGAACGGCCGCAGTTCGGCCCGCAACTACCTAGCCGCGCCGGAAACCGCGTTGGCTGAAGTTTCTATTCCTTTTGACTATATGGTCAGCGGCAGCCACTCGCTGCGCGTGACGGTGAAATAACGCATGTTCTCTTCGCTTCCTCTTTTGCGCGCGGGCGCTACTGCCGCGCTGCTCGTGACTTTGGCGCTTGGCGTCGAAACTCAGTTCTGGACGAACTCATCGAAGGCCGATTATGATCGGGCGACTTTGAAACGCTTGTCGTTGCGCAGCGATGGCCGGGTGATGTTGGCACCGGTGGCGAAGGAGCTTTTTGACCCATCGGTCTCTTACCTCTGGGCCGTGGCGCGAGATTCGAAAGGCACGATTTACACGGGCGGCGGCAACCCGGGAGGGACAGCGGCGAAGGTGTTTGCCGTGAACGCGCAGGGCCAAGGCCGCACGTTGGGCGAAGTGCCCGGGTTGCAGATTCAAGCGCTGGCGGTGGATGCCAGCGATCAACTTTACGCGGCTACGGCACCGGACGGCAAGGTTTACAAAGTCGGGGCCGACGGCAAATCGACCGTCTTCTATGACCCCAGGGCCAAGTACATTTGGGCCATGGCCTTCGCCAAATCGGGTGACCTGTACGTCGGCACGGGCGACCGCGGCGAGGTTCATCGCGTCAGCGCGGCCGGGGCCGGGCAAGTGTTTTTCAAGGCTGATGACGAACACATCCGTTCGTTGGCCATTGCGCCGAACGGCGATGTGATTGTCGGCACCGAGCCGAGCGGGCTGATTCTGCGAGTGACCGCGGCCGGTGGCTTCGTTCTGCATCAATCCAGCAAGCGCGAGATCACAGCGTTGACGGTCGCCGCGGACGGTACAATTTTTGCGGCCGGCGTGGGCAACAAGGCCGCTTCTGCCTCGCCCGCTCCGCCGCCCGCCCCGTTGGCGGCTCCGCCTCAGCAGGTCGCCGTTACCGGTATGAACGTAACTGTCGCCCCGCGCCCCGCTGCGCCGCCGCCGTCCACCACGCCGAGTTCGGTCACCGGTGGCTCGGAACTAATGAGGATCGCCGCCGATGGCTTCCCCACCAAGCTTTGGGCCGACCCCTCTGAAGTGATCTATAGCATTTGCCTTGACGCGACCGGCAAGCCCGTCGTCGGCACCGGCAATCGGGGCAGCGTCTACCGTATCGATTCCGAACTCGTTTCGACCAAGTTGGTTACGCTTCCCCCGACGCAGGTCACGGCGTTGGTCGCGGCCCCGCGAGGCGCTATCGTGGCCGTAACCGGCAACATCGGTAAGGTGTACGCCATTGGCCCTGAACTCGAAAAAGAGGGCACTCTGGAAAGTGACGTGATGGACGCCGGCCTGTTCTCTGAATGGGGCCGGGTGGAGCCGAAGATCATCGCCAATGGCGGCTCCGTCAAGTGGGAGACGCGCAGTGGCAACGTGGATCGCGCTCAAAGCAACTGGAGTCCTTGGGTGGTAGTTGGCGACCGCATCGCCTCTCCGGCCGCTCGCTTTTTGCAGTACCGCGTGACGCTCTCGGGTGGCGCGGAACTAGCCGGGGTCGAACTCGCCTACCTGCCTCGTAACGTATCCCCACTGGTCGAAGCCATCGAAGTGACGCAGGCGAACTATCGGTTCCCCATCAGCGTGGCTGGGATTGCGCCGTCCACCTCTCTCTCGCTCCCGGCGATGTCTTCGAGCAATTCCTCCTCCACCTCGGTTGCCTCGTCGGACCCGGGTGCCGTCACGCTGAACTATTCGAAAGGCTCGCAGTCTGCTCGTTGGAAGGCGGGAGACCCCAACGGCGACGCCATCGAGTACAAGGTTGAGATCCGAGGCCGGGGCGAGAAGGTCTGGAAACTCCTCAAGGATCGCCTGACGACCCGCTACTATTCCTGGGACAGTCAAGCCTTCCCGGACGGCGAGTATCAACTTCGCGTCACCGCCTCCGACGCTCCTTCGAACGTCCCGGCCAAAGCGATGTCGCACTCGTTAGAAGGCGAGTGGTTCCCAATCGACAACACCGTTCCGCGCATCACGGAGCTACGCGCTCAGGCTAGCGCCGTTACGTGGACCGCCACCGATGACGCCTCAATCCTGCAGAAGGCCGAGTACTCGATTAACGGCGGCGATTGGACCACCGTTGAACCGTCGACGCGCTTGCACGACGCCAAGCAACACAAGTACTCGATCACCGTGCCGCGTACCGTCGGCCAGGAGATCGTGTTCGCCGTCCGCTCCACTGATTACGCCGACAACACGGCCGTCGCCAAAGTCCTGCTGCCGTGAAACCGGGAGAGGAGGAGGCCTCGCGGCTCCAACCCTGCGACACCATCAGACATGTGGCCGCTCACCCAAAAAGAAATAAGGTGTTCCCGAAATTATGTCGGCGTCCATCCCTCTCCGGCGCCTCGTCGTCGCAGTTAATGGGGCAGGGGAACATCGGTCCAAAGTATTGTTAGACTTGGCTCAGGGCCCGACGTGGGGCTGACGCCATCCCCTTCTAAACGCTTTAATAGACGAGTTCATGACATGTTCTCCCAATCTCCGCGGCGTGGAAGGTGAATTCGACGGAACGGTGACAAACTGTAAGGCGAGCCTAATGACAGAACTGAATCGAGCACGGGGATGTCTTCTCCAATGCTTGAAGAAGTTTTTAAGACGAGCGGGGGTTCCGTAGTTCACCTTTGTTATGCCAACTTGTTGTTAAGTCTTCGCACGCCCGGTAGAGGCGCTGTGATCGAGGGGCCTTCCGGCATCGGGAAGACGACGGCCGTAGAGAAAGCTTTAACTCGTCTCGGCATGGCGGGAGCGGTGACGAAACTTTGCGCCCGGCAGTCCAGAGACGTCGAATACATAGAGGCGGTTCCGACTCTTGGGGCCTCAGGTACCGTAATCGTTGATGACTTTCACAAGCTGCCGGACGCTACAAGAGCCGCACTTGCTGACTACTTGAAAACGCTTGCAGATGAAGAGTCGAAGGAAACCAAGATCATCGTCAGTGGAATCAACAAAGGCCGGCCAAAACGTGAGTGCATTTGCGCATGACCTAGTCAATCGTCTTGACATCATACCTTTCGAAAACAACCCGGATGAAACGGTCAAAGAGCTAATCGCATTGGGCGAGGATGCGCTGAATATCAAGATTAATGTCAAAGACGAGATTGTCGCTGTATCTCAGGGCGGTTTCTATTTGGCGCAAATGCTGAGCAGCGAAGCCTGTAAACGTGCGGGTATCCTGGAGGCGCGTGCAGAATTGAAACTTGCGGAAGTCAGCTTCGAGTCCGTTCGCGCCGATGTTTCGGAGCGCTTGGCTAATGTCTTCCAAGGTCGCTACGAAAGATTTTGCCGAGGCACAAAACTTAGGAAGGAAGGGCGCGCGCCTTACCTTCACATACTTCGCTGTGGACGCTCTCTCTGCGGGACGCGATTCGCAGCCACCCCGCGATGCGTGGAAGCGTCGGGCAAGTCGTAGACAAGGGCTACCTCACAGAACTGGTGGAGAGCGATTCTGAGATCTCTGCCGTTATCCACTTCGACAAGGTGGCCGAGCAGATCACAGTCGAAGACCCCCAGTTCATTTTTTATATTCGGAACATTCCGTGGAAGGGCTTTGCGTCGGAGCTGGGTTTTATGGGCGTTGCGTTTAAGAACAGATACGATTTTGCGCTATCATTTGCCGGCGAAGACTGGCCCCTCGCGGAGTCTTTGGTCGCGGAGCTTGAATCCGCTGAAGTCGAAGTCTTCTATGACAAGAATGAGCAGCACCGCATCCTTGCTTCAGACATTGAAGAGTATCTTCGACCTATTTACCAATCGGAAGCTCTCTACGTTGTTGCATTTCTGGGCGGTTCCTAGCCGACAAAGATCTGGACCAAGTTTGAGTCAGTGCAGTTCAAGAGCCGATTCAAAGGTAGCTCGGTCGTGCCTGTATGGTTTGCCGATACTCCACCCGGAATCTTCGACCAGTCGAGGAAAGTTGGAGGTTTTACGTTTGATCGGGGTCGCCCGCACAATGATCAGATGCTCGAGCGGACCAGCGAACGCCTCAGCCCGTTACTCCTTCAGCCATTGACTTAGACTGAAGTCCCGGGGACGCCGGTCGAAGTCAACTTCCGAGTTGCCGGGGATACGAAGAGGAGATCTTGCAAAAAGGAACTCGGCGCAAGCAGTCGTTGACTTTGATAGAGCCAGAATGCGCCTGGGCTCACCGAGGAGACCGGACGTGCAGCCGTTCGATTTGCTCCCTCTCGGTGCACTCACTGCGGTTCATCAATGTCAACGACGGCGATGGATCGTCCCGTGAGAGATCACGCATGATTGGCTTTCAGAAATTCAGTTACGTCGAATTTGAAACTGTAGTCGGGCTTCTCTTGAAGCGATTCTAAACGATGGGCCCGGGCCCCCAAAGCGGGACCCCGGGCCGTTTGAACAGAACAAACTAAACTACAGACCCTTTTGCGCCAGGAAAAGACAAAGGTCGACGACACGGTTGGAGTAGCCCCATTCGTTGTCGTACCAAGCCACAACCTTCACCAGATTCCCGCCGATCACCTTCGTCAACTGCGCGTCGATAATCGAGCTGTTCGGGTTCCGCAACATGTCGGTCGAAACCACCGGGTCGGTCGTGTAGGCCAGAATGCCCTTCATCGGGCCTTCGGCGGCGGCCTTCAACGCTTGGTTGACCTCTTCTGTGGTCGTGTTCTTGTTGGTGACGCAAACTAAGTCCGTCACCGAGACGTCCGGCGTCGGCACGCGCATCGCATAACCGTCCAACTTGCCTTTCAGCTCCGGCAGCACCAAGCCGATCGCCTTGGCGGCCCCGGTCGAGGTCGGGATCATGTTAATCGCCGCGGCGCGCGCCCGTCGCAGGTCGGAGTGCGGCGCATCGAGCAGGCTCTGGTCGTTCGTGTAGCTGTGGATGGTGGTCATCGACCCTTTTTCCACGCCAAACGTGTCGTGCAATACCTTCACAAACGGCGCTAGGCAGTTGGTCGTGCAGGACGCGTTCGAAATGATGTTGTGCTTGGCGGCATCATACATGTGGTTGTTCACGCCGAGGACAATGGTCAGGTCTTCATTGCTGGCCGGGGCCGAAATGATCACCTTTTTCACGGAACCGCGGCGATGCTTGGCAGCGGCGGCACCGTCCGTAAAGCGACCGGTGGATTCGATGACGATGTCGGCACCGACGCCGGTCCAGTCGATTTCGGCCGGGTCGCGCACGGCGAAAACCTTAATCTTGCGGTCGCCGTAATGAATCGTGTCGCCTTCCGCTCGAACGTCCATCGGCAGTTGGCCGAGGGTCGAGTCATACTTCAACAAGTGGGCGAGCGTCTTCGTGTCGGTCAGGTCGTTGGTCGCGACGAATTCAATCTCGGGATTGTTAAGGGCGGCGCGCAAAACGTTCCGGCCAATCCGGCCGAAGCCGTTGATGCCTACTTTAATTGCCATGTTCTGGGGTATCTCCTGAAGCGTGTACTTTTCCCTTCCAGTGTAACCTAGAGGCTCGCCAGACTGCTTAGTTTGCCGGTTTCGGCTGGGGCGTCGCGTCGCCGTCCTTGGTTAAACCCATCACCCATTTCGCCGCTTCCGCCCACATTTTCTGAACCTGCGGATGCTCCCACGCCTGCGTCGTGTGTCCCAAAGTCGATACGAAAACGCGGCCCGCCCCATAGTTCCTCACCCACGAGACCGCAAACTTCTTGTCCGTCTCGCGAATAGTTCATCACTTGATAGATCTCGTCGAACAGGAAGAAATCCTTCGAAAAATGCGACGTCACCGGATGCGATGGATCCTCCGTCACCAGCTTCGCGTTGAACTGGTTCCTAAGGATGCACATCAAAATAACCACCGACCAGTTCGCCATACTCCGCGACGCCGCTATGCGCGGCCATCAAACCTTTGCCGTCCTGGCGAATGAAGTCGAGCAGCGCAGTCTTTTGCTCCTCGTCCAAATCCAACTCGCCCGACGTGAAGAAGAAAACCGCATCGAAGGAGTCCAGGTTCTTGCCGTTCGATCCCAGATTTTTCTTCGTGATCAACTCGGTATCCGTCCGCAGAAAAGTTTCCCATAGCCCCGTCTCCTTTCCCAGCTTCCAGATCGTCGCCTGGCCTTCCGGCATCGAGTCGTGCTGGAACCCCTTCGATTGGCCGATGGCCAGTATTCGCTTCCGCTTGGGGGCTTCCGGAATCTGCGCACTGAGAAAACACGCGCCTACAATAAGAGTCAACATCACGCGCATCGCGCCCCCAGTCTACTAAAATGAAGCTCCGCTTTTTCTTTCTCTCCACTTCGCTCTTGCTCGTTGCGCAATCAAAGCCGGTCAGCATTCGACCCGCTGATCTGCAGCCGAAGAACATCGCCGTGGAGGAGGTCTCCTTCAAAGGCCGTACCGCCACCCGCCTTACCGACAAAGCCACAGGCGATCTCCCCGACGGACAGCGCATCGCGATCCTGAGGGACATCGAGTTCCAGGACGGCATCATCGAGTTCGATCTCGCCGGCGACCGCGTCCCCGGAGCCTCCGAAGCGTCCCGCGGCTTCACCGGCTTCGCCTTCCGCGTCAGCCCCGATGGGACCAGCTACAACGCCTTCTACCTCCGCCCGTACAACGGCCGCTCGAAAGATCAGGTCCAACGCAACCACTCCGCCCAATACATCTCCATCCCTGAATTCGGCTGGCGCAAGCTCCGCGAAGCCTTCCCCAAAATGTACGAAGCCTACGTCGACCTCGTCCCCGGCGAATGGACCAAAGTGAAAATCGAGGTCCGCGGCAACACCGCAAAACTCTATGTCCACGGTGCCGACCAGCCCACCCTCGTCATCAACGACCTTAAAAGTGGCAACGCGAAAGGCGGCCTCGCCCTCTGGATCGACCCCTCCAGCCTCTCCCACTTCGCCAACCTCCGGATTTCAAAATAAGATGCGCCTACCCGCTCTCCTCCTCCTCGCGGCCACCGCCGCCTGCGCCCAACGCCCCGCCGATCTCGAAGCCGTCGTCACCACGGACCTCGGCACTTTTCGCTTCGGCTTCGCCCCAGAGAAAGCCCCCAAACACGTCGACCAATTCCTGCTCCGCGCCCGCCAAGGCTACTACAACGGCAGCGCGTTTTTCCGGGTCGTCTCGAGCGGCATTATCCAGGGCGGAGACCCCCTGCTGAAGAACCCAAAGACCCCCCGCAACCTCTGGGGGACCGGCGGCCTCAATTTGCTCGCCAACGAGTTCAGCGATCTCAAACACGAGCGCGGCACCGTCTCCACCGTTCGCATTCCCGGCAAAGCCGGCAGCGACGGTGCCCAGTTCTTCGTCTGCGTCGGGCCGCAGACCGCCCTCGACGGCCAGTATTCCGCGTTCGGTCGCGTCACCGAAGGCATGGACGTCGTCGAGAAAATTTCCCAAGTCCCCGCCGTGGAAAACGGCTTCGCCACCACGCCCGTTCGCATCCTCGCCGTCTCCATCGAGCCGAAAAAGGTCGAGCCCTTTCTAAACGCCACCCCCGCCGAACTCGCCCGCATTGTGGCCCTCAAAACTACCCTCGGCACCTTGAAGATCGCCCTCGAGCCCACCTGGGCTCCCGAGCACGTGCGCAATTTTCTCAAGCTCACCGCCATCGGTTGGTACAATGCGACGCCGTTCCACCGCATCGTCCCCGGCTTCGTCGTCCAAGGCGGCCTCCCCGCCCCCGGCCGCACTCACAACGCCGACCGCTGGGTCCGCAATCTCAAAGGTGAGTTCAACCTCGAGCGCAAACACGTCCGCGGCACTGTCTCCATGGCCCGCGGCGACGACCCCAACTCCGCCGCCACGTCGTTCTTCCTCATGCTCGGCGACGCCCCTCACCTCGACGGCCAATACTCCATCTTCGGCCGCATTGTCGAAGGCCTCGACATCCTCGCCGCCTTTGAAAAAGAACCCGTCGATGGCGAAACGCCGAAACGTCCCCTCGAAATCATCGAGGCCGTCGTTCTCCCATAAAGGCCTTCCCTTAATCGATCAAACCCTTGCGCACCGCGAACCGCACTAGCTCCCCCGTCGAATGCAGGTTCAGCTTTTCCATGATCCGCCCCCGATGCGCGTCCACCGTGTACACACTCAGGTTCAGCACCCCGGCCACGTCCTTGTTCGTCTTCCCCTCGGCGATCATCTGCAGCACCTCCCGCTCTCGACTGCTCAGCAGATCCAACGGGTCCGACACATGCTTTCGATAATCGGTCAACACCGCATCGCTCACCGCCGGGCTCAAATACCCCTCGCCCCTGGCCACCGCCCGCACCGCCGTCAAAAAATCCACATCAATCGAATCTTTCAGCAGATATCCCCGCGCCCCTGCTCGCAGAATCTCCCGCACATACACCGAATCCTTGTGCATGCTCAGCGCCAACACCCGCGTCTGTGGCGAAGTCTCCGCCAACCTGCGCGTCGCCTCAATCCCGTTCAACTCCGGCATCGCCACGTCCATCACCACCACGTCCGGATGCAACTCCGCCGCCTTGGCAATCGCTTCGCGGCCGTTCCCCGCTTCTCCGACAATCTCCATATCGTCTTGCGCGGCTAGGATCATTCGAAATCCCTGCCGCACTACCGCATGGTCATCGACCAACAAGATTCTGATGTTTCGTGTACTCATCGGGCAGTGTGTCGGCGCGCCGTGTTTTCACCGGCACGGCCGCGTCAATCTCCAATCCCTGCGCCCCGTTCTGGCGCAACGTAAACTCGCCGCCTACGCCCCGAGCTCGAGCGCGCATTCCGGTCAAGCCCATGCCCTTCCGACCGTCGGCCGCCTGGGTAGCTTGTCCCACTCCATTGTCGCCGATTCGAAGTCGAGCATTCGCCCCGTCCAGACGCAGCGATATCGTCACCTGCGTCGCTCCCGAATGCCGCGCCACATTCGTCAACGCCTCCTGCGCAATCCGAAACAGATGCGTCTCCGTCTCGTCCGGCAGCCGTTGCCCCAAATCCGCCTTGCACTCCACCTCGATGCCTGTCCGCTGCTGAAACCGCTCCGCCAGCCACCGCAAACTCGCATCCAATCCAAAATCGTCCAAAATCGTCGGCCGCAACAGTTGCGACATCTCCCGCACGTTTTTGATCGACTCATCCACTAACTGCAAACAATCCGTCACCCGCGCCGCGGCCGCCTCGTTTTGCAACGCGACGTTTTGAAGCGCTACAAGATTCGCCTTCACCGCCGTCAGCGATTGCCCCAACTCATCATGCAGCTCATGGGAAAACCGCCGCGCCGTCGTCTCCTGGTTCTCCAACATGTGCCAGGAAACCCGGCTCAATTCCCCCGCCTGCCACTCCATCTTCCGCGACAACTGCGCCGTCATCCGCACGGTAAAAACCGCAATCACCAGCGCCAACAACAACCCCGCCCCCAACAACATCACCGACTGCTGCACCAGCGTCCTAGATTTCGCATCCAGCACCTGCTGCGCAAACCCGCTCCGCACCGTCCCGCTCGCAATCAAACGCTGGACGATCTCAATCACCGCCTCGTGCCGCTCCAGCAGATCATCCGAAAGCAGCACGCCCTCGGCATCCTCCAACGCCAACACCCGCCTGGCCTCCGCCGAAAACAACCCCGCCGTCCGTCCCAACTC
Source organism: Acidobacteriota bacterium (assembly GCA_025354525.1). GTDB lineage: Bacteria > Acidobacteriota > Terriglobia > Bryobacterales > Bryobacteraceae. The sequence continues at coordinate 21,545 of JANXMS010000035.1, read as the reverse complement.
TTTCCATAACGCCTCGTCCGGCGTTCCCGCGCCCGACTTCACCACCTGCTCCATCGCCACGTCCGCTTCGTTCAACTGCGACAGAATCTCGTTCCGGTCCACCGAATTCGGGTCTTTGCTCAGATTGTTGAACACCGCCTGCAACGCACCCTGCTCCCGACGCACCTCGTCCACCAACTGCGCCGTACCCACCTGCTCCCCCACCAGCCTTTGCGCCGACTCCTGGATCGCCTTCGCATTCCGAACGCCTATGAATCCAGACGCCAGCAGCATCAGTATCACCAGCCCAAACCCGGACACCAGCACGTCTTTAATGCTTCGATCCGTGATCCGATCAAACATACCCTAAGCCTATCTCATTAAAACTTCCTGAAAATCAACAGCTTCCCTCATAACCCAAATTAGTGAGGCAGATTAGCCTACCGGGGCTATGAGCGATCTCCCTCCACTTCGTGCAGAATGGTGGCGTAAGGTTTCGCCCGCAACGGCTGACCGAGCAATTCAAGGAGATCCTAACATGAAAAAATTTGCTATCCTGGCCCTCGCGGCCGTTGTGTCCCTCTCGATGACTGCCGTTTTCGCTTCGACCGACGATAAGCCGAAGGACGACAAGAAGGAAGAGACGAAGAAGACCAAGAAGAAGAAGAAAGACGAAAAGAAGTAGTTGTTGGTTTTCCAACTTCTTTAAAGACGCGGACTCTCTGGAGTCCGCGTTTTCGTTTACTGCAACGATATTCCCGTCATCACCAACCCCACCACCACAATCACTCCAGCCGATATCACCGGTGCCGCCCGGAATAACCAGTTCTCCCGCCATCCACCCCCCTGTGGCATTAAATTTTTCGCATAAAGCACCGCCACGCCAATCGCCATCAAAACGCTCGCCAACCCCAAGCTAAAAGCCACCAGCAGCAAGAGCCCAAATCCCGTCCGCTCCACCGAAATCGCCGAAAGCAGCAGAATCAACGCCGACGGACACGGCACCATCCCCCCACTCACCGCCAACGCCACCAGCGACCCCCCGCCCACTTCGTCCACCTCATGGGAATGGCCATGGTCCAACACCCCCGTCCGTTGCAGCAGCAACCACACACCCACCAATGCAATCGACGCGCTCGAAACCACACCCAACGTCTTCACAAGCTGCGCCGCCATCACGTACTGCGACAAATACAGCGTCACCATCCCCAACCCAAACACGCTGATCGTGTGCGTCAAAGTCACCATCCCACCCAGCAGAATCGCGTGCCGAAAAGTCCCCCGCGCTCCGACGAGGTACGCCGCCACGATCGTCTTTCCATGCCCCGGTGCCATCGCGTGCATCGCCCCAAAACCAAACGCCACCATCAAACCCACCACCATCAAACCGCCCGAAATTTCCCCCTTCCCCAACAATTCGCTCAAATAGTCGCCCTTGGCCACCTCGCCCCGCGCCGACTTCGCTCCCGGACTCATTACCGGCTCGCGATTCACTGGCTGCACCACCGGAGCCACCTTCACCGGCTCCACCACGGCAGCCACCTTAGCCACCGTCCAAGCCAACTCCGCCCGCAGATCCTGCGGCGGAGCCATCGTCGGGTCCTCCGGGTACTTCGTCAACCCCGCGCTTTGCTCCACCGCCCCCTGCGATGCCCGCGTCAAGCTCGCCCCCTTCCCCCCCACAATCACAATCTCCTTCCAACCCGCCCGCTCCGCATAGTTCCGGTCTTCAAACGTCACCGCCCCGGCTCCCGCCACCACCTCCATCTCCCCCTCCACCCGCATCACCACCATCTGCCCCGCCCCTTCGCTCACCTTAACCGTCGTCCGCTTCACCACCGGCTCGACCGCCCTCCCGCCCACTCGGATCTCCAGCCCCTTAGCCCACTCCCCCATCTGCCCCGCCGCCTTTCCTTCCAACTCCGCCCGCGGCCCGTCCGCCTTCACGCCCCACTGCCGCAACAGCTCAAACGTCGGAATCTCCGCCAAGTCCAACGCATACCGCAACCGCAGCCCCGACGCCGTCGCCTCCAATCGGGTGTAGTGGCTAACACTAAAATTCCCCATCGGATGCGCGAACGCAATCGAGGCGCTGAACAGCAAAATCGGCAGATGAAGGCTACAAAACATTACAATAAGGTTTACGTCATTGGCCACAACGCGGATGTATGCCCCCAGTAATCACAGCACAGGACGTGCCCTCGCATGGACATCTCGAAATAGCCACCGGGACAATTGTAACCCCAGCGGCCCGCGATCTCGCGCGCGAACGTGGCGTCGCCCTCGTCGAACTCCCAGCCTCCCAAATCCGCCCCCCCGTTGACCCCTCCCGCACCATCGCCATCGGAGCCGACCACGGCGGCTTCCGCATGAAGGAAGCCCTCAAGCCCGTCCTCCTCGAACTCGGCTATCTCGTCCTCGACGTCGGCGTCGAAGCCGAACAACCGGTCGACTACCCCGACCTGGCGGAAAAGGTAGCCAACGCCGTCGCCTCCCGCCAAGCCGCCTACGGCATCATGATCGACGGTGCCGGCATCGGCTCCGCCATGGCCGCCAACAAAGTCCCCGGCATCCGCGCCGCCCTCTGCTACGACCGCGCTTCCGCCCGAAATTCAAAGGAACACAACGCCGCCAACGTTCTAACCCTCGGCGGCAAAATGCTTACAATGACGCAGGCCGAAGATGTCCTCCGCACCTGGCTCGCCACCCCCTACGCCGCCGGCCGACATCAAGCCCGCATCGACAAAATCACCGCCCTGGAAAAGAAACACGCCAAGTGACTGAAGCCGAACTCGAACAACTCGTCGCCCAAATCGGAGAGCAAATCCTCTCCCGCGTTCAACCCTCCGCCCGACGCGGCGAAGGCCTGAACATCGCCGAACTCGTCTGCCCCGATTGCACCGGCCGTTGCGCCCAAACCTGCGAAAAGAAGACAAAGGAAATCGTCGCCGCGGGTGCCTGCCGCGTCTCCGCCAGCGAAAAGCTCACCCGCATCGATAACGCGCTCGCGTCGCTCATCGATCACACCATCCTCCGCCCCGACGCGACCGTTGACGAAGTCCGCAAAGTCTGCGCCGAAGCCCGTAAATACGTCTTCGCCAGCGTCTGCGTTAACCCTTACTGGGTCCCCCTCGTCGCCCGCGAACTCCGCGGCTCCGCCGTCAAAGTCTGCACCGTCGTCGGCTTCCCCCTCGGTGCCACCACCACCGCCTCCAAGTGCGCCGAAACCGCCGAAGCCGTCAAAAACGGAGCCACCGAAATCGACATGGTCCTCAATATCGGCGCCCTCAAATCGGGTGACCTCCCCACCGTCGAAGCCGATATCCGCGCCGTCGCCGATACCGCTCATCGCGGCGGAGCCATTCTCAAAGTCATCCTCGAAACCGCCCTCCTCAACGATCAGCAAAAAGTCGCCGCCTGCCAAGCCGCCAAGCAAGCCGGAGCCGATTTCGTCAAAACCTCCACCGGCTTCGCTAAGTCCGGCGCCACCGCCGCCGACATCGCCCTCATGCGGGCCACCGTCGGCCCTAACATCGGCGTCAAAGCCTCCGGCGGCATCCGCTCCTACGAGGACCTTAAAACCATGGCCGCCGCCGGAGCCAGCCGCATCGGAGCCAGCGCCTCCGTCCAGATTCTCGTCGAAGCAGGCCAAAAATGACCCCGCCCACTCCCGGCGTCCGCTTCAAAGACCGCACAGAAATCCTCGACTTCCTCCTCGAAGTCGCCGCCGCCACTCAGGAAACGCTCGACCTCGACCGCCTCCTCAGCAACGTCGCCAGCATCGTCACCCGCGTCATCCCCTCCCAGCTCTTCGCCATCTTGCTTTATAGCGAGCGTCGCAAGGGCCTCCGCATCCGCTATGCCGTCGGCCACCGCCAGGAAATCATCGAAAAGCTCCTCATCCCCCTCGGCGAAGGCATCACCGGCATCGCCGCCCAGACGCGCGAAACCGTGCTTTCAAACGACGTCCGCCAGGACCCCAACTACCTCCCCGCCCTCGACGCCGTCCGCAGCGAACTCGCCGCCCCCATGATCGCCCGCGGCAAACTCGTCGGCGTCATCGACCTCCAATCCACCTCCCTCAACGCCTACAGCGAGTACGACAAAATGCTCGTCCACCTCCTCGCCTCCCGCGTCGGGTCGTCCATCGATAACGCTCGCCTCTACCGCCGCGTCGACGTCCAACACCGCACCATGCGCACGCTCGCGCGCGTCTCCCAAGAGTTCTCCTCCATCCTCGATCTCGACGAACTCCTCCGGAAACTCGCCGCAATCATCCGCTCCCTCATCGACTACGACGCCTTCTCCATCCTCCTCATCGACGTGCCCCGCCAGGTCCTCCGGCATACCTTTTCCATTCGCTACGACGAAGAGGTCACCCCCGACAACATCCCCCTCGCCGAAGGCATCACCGGCGCCGCCGCCCGTCTCCGCCAGCCCATCCGCATCGAAGACACCGCCGCCGATCCCCGCTACATAGCCGCCCATCCCAACATCCGCTCGGAAGTAGCCGTCCCCCTCCTCCTCCGCGACCGCGTCATCGGTGTCCTCGACGTCGAAAGCTCGCGTCTTAATAACTTCACCCTCGAACACGTCCGCATTCTCACCCTCCTCGCCCCCACCATCGCCAGCGCCGTCGAAAACGCCCGCCTCTACGACGAAATCACCCAGCGCGAACAGCGCATGGAAAACGATCTCCAAGCCGCTCGCAAGCTCCAAACCATCCTCCTGCCTAGCGACCCCCCCGAAGTCGAAGGGCTCCAAATCGCCGTCGGCCTGAAGCCAGCCCGCGAAATCTCCGGCGACTTGTTCGATTTCTTCGACTACGAAAACGGCCAAATGGCTATCGTCTTCGGCGACTCTTCCGGCAAAGGTGCCGCCGCCGCCCTTTACGCCGCCCTGGTCGGTGGCCTCCTCCGTTCCCTCGCCCGCCGCAAGCGAGGTCCCGCCGACCTCCTCCGCGCCCTAAATACAAACCTAGCCGAACGTAAAGCCGAAGCCCAGTACGCGACCCTTCTCGCCATGCTCTGGGACGCCCGCACCCTACGCCTAACCATGGCCAACGCCGGCGGCACCCCTCCCATCATCTGCCGAGGCGACGAACTCTTAAATCCCGAAACCTCCGGCGTCCCCGTCGGCCTTCTTGAGGACCGCCGTTACGACGAAACCGTCGTCCAACTCCAATCCGGCGATCTGATTGTCCTCACCTCCGACGGCATCCTCGACGCCTTTAACGAAGCCGGAGTCGAGTACGGCCGCGACCGCTTAGGCCTAGCCATCAAGCGCCACTGCGGCGACGCCCCCCAAGCCGTCGTTGACGCCATCTTCGCCGACGTCCAACTCCACGTCGCCGACGCCCCCCAGTTCGACGATCAGACCATCCTCATCCTCCGCGTCGAGTAGCCGTGTTTCGGCTCCTCGTCGGCTCAGCCGAGTAGTTCTATCACGCGGGCTTTCAACACCGGCAGATCGCGGTCCACGACAATCCAAACAATCTCCACATCCACCCCGAAATACTCGTGAACGATCACGTTCCTCATCCCCGCTGCCTGCACCCAGGCATCGTGCGGATTCTGTGTCCGAAACTCCTTCGAAAGCGCCCGGCAGGCCTCCCCGATGATAACCAAGTGATGGACAACCCAAGTCTGAACCAATTCGTCGCGCTCAAAACGTTCCCGCCCCTCGCTTGCGTATCGCTCCACCCGCTCGATCGCCTCCATAATGTCCAATAACCGCTGCCGATCATCCCTCACAAAGGCAACGCCTCCGCCAACACCCGCTCCCGCACCATCGGCCGCAACCCTCGCTCCGTCACTACATCCACTCTCGAATGCAACAGCGCTTCCAGGTCCGCCCCCAGCCCCCCCAAATCAAACAGCGATCGCCCCGGCTCCAATTCAACCAAGAAGTCGATGTCGCTCGCCCCATCGCTCTGCGCCCGCGCGACCGATCCGAAAACCCACAACCGTCGGGCTCCCCGCCGCTCCGCGATTTTTAAAATCGCAGGCTTCCATACCGTTTGCAGCTCTTTAATCGTCATAGCCTCTCACCTTCCAGCATACCCCCCGCCCGACGCCTGTTCTACCATGGAAGTTCATCCCCCTTTCCCAGATGCTCCTCCCTCCCTTTACTTACCGCCAACAGAATCTCTACGTCGAAGGCTGCGACCTCGAAGCCATCGCCCGCCGCGAAGGCACCCCCCTCTACGTCTACTCCAAGGAAGCCATCCTCACCCGCTACCAAGCCTACGAAGCTGGCCTCGCCACCGTTCCCCATCAGATCTGTTACGCCGTCAAAGCCAACTCCAACCTCTCTATCCTCCGCCTCCTCGCCGAAGCCGGTGCCGGCTTTGACATCGTCTCCGGCGGCGAACTCTTCCGCGTCCTCCAAGCCGGCGGCGACCCCGCCAAAGTCGTCTTCTCCGGCGTCGGCAAAACCCGCGACGAAGTCGAATACGCCCTCTCCTCCGGCATCCACTCCTTCAACTGCGAAAGCGAAGCCGAACTCCAGCTCATCAGCTCCATCGCCGCCCGCCACAATAAAACCGCCCGCATCGCCCTCCGCGTCAACCCCCACGTCGACGCCGCCACCCACCCCTACATCTCCACCGGCCTCCGCGATCACAAATTCGGCATCGACATCACCGAAGTCGAAGCCGTCTACAGCCGAGCCCTGTCCCTCCCCAACCTCCGTCTCGAAGGAGTCAGCGCCCACATCGGCTCGCAACTCCTCAACACCAACCCCCTTCTCGAAGCCCTCGACGCCCTCCTCCAACTCATCGACCGTCTCCGCGCCCTCGGCGTCCCCATCACCCACCTCGACATCGGCGGAGGCCTAGGCGTCCCGTATAAAGAGGATCAAATCGAACCCCCCGTCGCCGACCATTTAGCCGCCGTCTGCGCCCGCTGCGCCGGCAAGAATCTAACTCTGATGACCGAACCCGGCCGCTCCATCGTCGGCCCCGCCGGCGTCTTAGTCACTCGCGTCCTTTACCGCAAAAAGACCGAGACCAAGGAGTTCGTCATCGTCGACGCCGCCATGAACGACCTCATCCGCCCGACGCTCTACCAAGCCCACCACGAGATCGTCCCCCTGCGCAAAACCTTCCCCGGAACGTTCCTTGCCGACGTCGTCGGCCCCGTCTGCGAGTCCGGCGACTTCTTCGCCCACGACCGCGAAATGGCCCAATGTCTCCCCGGCGATTTCCTCGCTCTCGCCACGGCCGGAGCGTATGGCTTCGTCCTGGCCAGCAACTACAACACCCGCCCCCGCGCAGCCGAAGTTCTCGTCGATGGTGACCAGTGGCGCGTCGTCCGTCGCCGCGAGACGTACGAGGATCTCATTCGCGGCGAGTAAGCCATGCGAGTCACCCTGGATCATTGGACCACTTATCGCTACAGTAACGCGGTCACCCTCGACCCCCACACAATCCGTCTCCAGCCCCGGATGAGCGGCACCCAGTGGCTGTTGGCTTTCAATTTGGAGATTCGTCCCCAGCCAGCCGGCACGGTGGAATGTCTCGATCAGGACGGCAACTTGGCCCACTACGCCTGGTTCGCCGCCCCCACCCAGGAACTGAGTATCCGCACCCGTTCCACGGTTCGTCTGCTCCGCGAGAACCCCTTCGATTTCCTTCTCAGCAAAGAGCCCCTGCGCCTCCCCTTGTGGTACCAAGAGCCCCTGTCTTCGTCCCTATTCGCCTACCGTCTCACCAGTCAAATCGGCCCTACTGTGACGAACTTCGCGCTCGGCCTAGCGGCGGCGGCGAAGGGAGAGGCGTTAGGTTTTCTGGCGGCGTTGAATCAGGAGTTATTCACAACTTGCCGTCAGTTGACCCGTCATGACGGCCCGGCGTGGCGATCGGACGAAACGCTCCGTCTCCGCGAGGGGGCGTGTCGGGACTTGGCGGTTCTCTTCTGCGACGCCTGCCGGGTAATGGGAATCGCGGCTCGTTTCGTGAGCGGTTACGAGTGTGCCTCGGCGGGCCGGTCAGATTCCTACATGCACGCCTGGGCCGAGATTTATCTCCCCAACGCCGGCTGGCGAGGGTACGACCCGTCGCGGGGTCTAGCCGTATCAAACGCCCACGTAGCATTAGCGGCTGGCTTTGATTTCAAACTCGCCGCGCCCATCTCCGGATCATTCACGGGGATCGGAGAAGCGATCATGACGGCCTCTATCGTGATGAATGCCGACCCCAACGCGACCTAATAGCCCGCGGCGGGAGTTTAAAACCCCGCTTCCTAGCTCGTCCAACTCACTAAAATCCAAACGTTACAGAGCCGCGACCATCAGGGAGCGGTCGCTTACGTCGGGTTCCAAGAGTCTCGGACCGTTGCTTTAGCGGCACCATAACGAAAATCCTTCCTCACTTGCGGCCTCCCGCCTAGGGGAGCCACAATGCCTCATTTCGTATTTTCCCTAGTGTCCAATCCAGTCATATCAGCAGAATCCCTTCCATGATCGACGAATACGAGCGCGAGGACGGGATGATGACGCCTGGCGAACCGCGGTTTTCAATGCACTCTGCAAAAGGAACTGGCATCGTTCTAACATCGGCGGAGACGAGAACTCGCCCAGCCTCGGCAGCCAACTGCAAGACTCGGGGCCGGAGGTACCATCCGGAATGACACCCACGTGGCCATGAAAATCGACGCTTGGCTCGCGCCGACACAGCCCCCGCCAAATGTCGGGATCGCGGTTGGCGTCGGCCTGGAATTTAATTTTCAAACACCTTTCGAAGCCTTCTCGCTTCGAGCGCGTTCAAATGGTTCCAGCATCTCTTGGGGCAAAGGGTGGTTGGCCTGGAACTCCTCGTAGAAGCGCTGTTCTCCCTGCAAGTAGGCCTCGATTTCCTTCGGGTGCTTCAGAATAAAAGTTAGAACACCATAGACTTTCGCCAGAGATCCGATGGACGGGAAAGATTGAAAGATATCTTCCGCGGTCCGGCTCCTTCGAAAGGCATGCGCGACGACATCCATGCCAATTCGGGACCCGGCCACATAACTGCCGCCGTTTCTAGTTTCGAGGTACTCGCTGGTTGGCATCATAACCGTTCACAACCCAAGCTTACTCCCTGCTTACTCCTAAAGACCGCTCCTTGTTCCGACGTTCAGTGGACCGGTCGAGGCGATCAAGTATTTTCGCTGCCTCTCGCGTCAACCTCACCTCATAGCTCACAGTCCGCGTTCGCGCTCATAGTCAGAAAAGCTTTTGGTGTGGCCTGCCACGACGTCCGCGAGCCCTCGGTCGATCAAATCGAGAATCTTCGCATCAATGGGGGTTCCATCCGAGTCGACCGCGTTCCGAAGCTCTTCCAGCCTGTGCCGAGCAATTTCCGTTTGTTCTTCCGGCATCTCATCAATCAGGTTGTGGAGTGCTTCTCTTGTCGTCATGTACAGCACCCTCAAACTATTTTAGTCTACCCTTAGAACTACGGACCGAGCACGCTTCTTTACCCTCCCGAAGGCGGGCTTAAGGGGTTCCCGACTCACCAATCCCCGCCGGAATCTCCAACCGGATCGGCACTGGAGCATTCGCCTTCATTGGCCATTCCCACGCAAACTGATGAAACAAAAATTCGCCGCACTCTTCTGTGCATCGCTCTGGCTGGGCGTCGCGCCCGCCCAGACGATCGACGACGGCATCATGATGGGCAAACGCCTCATGTGCGCCGGCTACATGTTCGGGCATGACAGTTGGGGCCACTACTGGGAAGGTTCGCGCCATCGTAACAACGGCAACATCGGCACCCTGCGCACCCAAAGCCATCAGCTCTTCGCCAACTATGGCCTCTCGAGCAAGCTCAACGTCATTGCTCATGCGCCCCACGTACAGACCGAAGCGACCCAAGGCGTGCTCGCCGGCATGCGCGGCTGGCAGGATGCCACCATTGCCGTCAAGTACAAGTTCTTCGAAGCGCCCGTGAAAAAGGTAGGCTCGTTTCGGGCCATCGCCGTCGTAAGCGGCGCGGCTCCCATGACAAACTACACGCCCGACTTCCTACCGCTTTCGATCGGCCTCGCGAGCCGCCGCGTTTCCGCCCGCCTCACGGGACACGTTCGAACCAGGCGAGGTTGGTTCGTCAACCTTTCGCCCTCCTACACTTGGCGCGACGGAGTACAACTCGACCGCCCGTTTTTCTATACCAACGGCCGCCTCACGTTTTCTGATCGGGTCGAAATGCCGCGCGTGTTCGATTACGCGGCCAGCGCCGGGCTCATCCGCGGAGAGATGGTCCTGTCGGCGTCCTACTCCGAACAACGAACGCTCGGCGGCGGCGACATCCGCCGGCAGGATATGCCGTTCGTCTCCAACCGCATGAACTTCTCGCGCGTCGGCGGCTGGGCTAAAATCCCCCTCCCCAAGCAGCAGGCCCTATCGATCGTGGCCGGCTTCTCCTACGTCGTAAAAGGCAGAAACGTCGGCCAGTCGACCACGGTCACCGCCGGCATGATGGTTCTCTTCAATTTACCCGGAGGCAAAAAAAACTAATGAATGCTCGCTCATCGATCCTATTCCTAGCCCTAGTCTCCCTCCAGGCGCAACCCCGCTCGAACGATCCGTCCGCCGGTTTCTGGCGAATGATCGTCTTGAACTCTCCCACGCAGGTGCCGGTAGCCGAACCGCTCCCCGTCACCGACGCCGCCTACCAAGCCGAGTTGACGGTCGTGAAGCAGGCGCAATCGCGCCTCACCAGCGAAGAGCGCGAGGCCGTTGACTATTGGAGCCGTGGCGGCGTCCTCCGCTGGAACGAAATCACGATGGAGATGGTGGCCAAAGCCAATCTACCGCCCGCCCCGCGCGACGATGGCACCTACCCCGTTCCGGACGCGAACAACCCCTTCGCCGACCCCATGTTTCCCTTCGCCAACCCTCCCTATGCGGCTCGGGCCTACAGTTACGTAGCGGTAGCGCAGTATGAGGCGTTGAAGGTCGCTTGGTACTACAAGTATCTGTACAACCGGCCCTCCCCTGCCACGGTCGATAGCGGCGTTCAGGCGTTGCGGCCGTCACCGGGCCTGCCGGCGTATCCGTCTGAAGACGCGGTGGTGGCCGGGGCCACAGCGGCCATTCTGCAACTGCTTTTCCCCACTGAGGTGGAGAGCATCGCGCGCCGCTCCGCCGAGCAGCGCCAATCGGCTTTGCTAGCCGGCCGCGCCACCCCGAGCGATTTGAACGCGGGCGTCGCCCTTGGCCAGGCGGTAGCGAATCTGGTCATCACGCGAGCGCGAACGGACGGCATGGGCGCGGCGGTCGGCAACGCCGCGCTTTGGCAATCGCTTGCGGATCAGGCGCGGGCGCGCGGGGTAATTCCTTGGCTCAGCCTTGAGTCTCCGCCGCGCCCGCCGATGCTTCCCCTCTTCGGGCGCGTTTTGGCATGGAGCATGACGGCTGCGGACATCGCCGCGGAGCGGCCTAGGCCGCCCCCGTCGACGAGTTCGGCGCAGATGGCCCGCGAAGTTGCGGAGGTGAAGGACACCTTGCGGCGTTTGACGCGCCGCCAGATGGCGATCGCGTATAAGTGGGCCGACGGCGCTGGCACGCCGACGCCACCGGGGCATTGGAACTACATCGCGGCCCCGCACATAGCGGATGCGGGATTCAGCGAGGTGCGCGCAGCCCGAGCGCTGGCGCTATTGAACATGGCGATGCACGACGCGGCGGTAGGTTGTTGGGACGCGAAGTACGCCTACTTCAACCCGCGTCCTCCGCAGCTCGATCCTTCCATCCGCACCTCTGTTGGGCTGCCGAACTTCCCCGCCTACACCTCGGGCCACTCCACGTTCTCCGCCGCAGCCGCCGAGGTACTTTCCTACCTTTTCCCAGCCTCGGCCGCAACGTTCGAGGCCGACCGGGAGGAGGCATCAATTTCCCGTCTCTACGCCGGAATCCACTACCGCTCCGACATCGAGGTAGGGAAGCGGCACGGCCAGCGAATCGGCGCGTACACTCTCCGGAGCGCAAGGTCAGATGGGGCGGATGAATGAGAGCAGCGTGAAGAGCACCAAGGCTCACAACGAAGCAGAGCGAAGTATCCGGAATTCCCGGATAGTTGCCCGACAGACCTTCCCTAGTCAGACGCTCTATTGCAAAATATTGCGCCGACGTGTCTATTCTTTCGTTGCAGTCTTCACCCGTTCCGCAGCCTGGGTTTCAACCCCAATCGGTTCTCGTTCGTTGAGTCGAGACCCTTTCACCCATTCAGGCATCTGCCGCACGTATTCGGAGTTCCGCTCCATAAACGCCCAAAATTCCGGGTGTTGCATCCCGGGTCGCTTTTCGTCACTCATTTTGAACTCCATTCCGATAATAGTGCCTTGACTGCTTCTAGAGCAAGGCCTTCCCGCTGCAAATAGCTGCTAGGCTGCAGTTGCAATCGAGCCGGTGCGGACTGCCGTTTCCAATCAACGAGTCTCCCGTCCTTCTTCCGCTCGATCGGATATCCACTGCTAAGGTTCAGCGAAAACAAATCAAAATAGCGCCGAGGCCCAATACCTTGGAACGGCAGGAAAAAAAACTTCCCAACGACCTCCTCGTCAAGCGAGACGGCGTCATCATGCAGCGCCAGGGACTTGCTCTTTGCATAGGGCTCAATATAAATCACCCGGTGAATTCCGGCGGCGATGATGTGCCGACAGCAGTTGTGACAAGGGAAAGTGGTTGTAAATAGAGTAGCCCCGCGCGGACTCCGCCCACTCCGGGCACAAGCCAGCAGAGCCTCCATCTCGGCATGCACAGAGCGACCAAACTCCGTTAAATCGGTCAACCCAGTTGGTTTGAGCAGCCGACGAGCCTCCTCCAGCGGCAGTCCGTCCCTGCCCAACGCCTTCAATACCCGTTCGATAATCCGATCTTTCTCGATCCCGTTGGAGTCCTCCGCCCGCTCAATATCGCGTTTCGCCTTTGCCCCCGGCTCATAGAGTCCTCCTCCGTACTTCGGCACCTCATTGCAACCGACGGCGAGTAGATCGTTGTGCTCGTCGAGTATCGCAGCGCCAACTTGCCGGGACAAGTCTCCGGAACGCAGGGAGGCCCCGTACGCCATAAACATCGCCTGCTCTTCCGGCGTCGGGGTAATGGTCGGGCGACCGAACACCAGATCGAGAAACCGCTCTATATGCGGCTCATAGTCCTTGATCGGCACGAACACATCCGCCAAGTGAAAAGCGTCCTGCGTCTGTTGACCGAACGTCCCAGCTTCGGTCGCATCCACCTCGATCAGCCGCTGGGCCTCGTTCTGGGCGATTCCTTGCTGCCGAAAGTACCCGTCCCGGTCCTCGCGCGACGCCGATACTCCCACGATGAAAAGCCCCGACCCGTAGATCCGGCGCAGCGTCGTGATCTCTTCCTGACGCTTCAAAGTACAAATGATGTGTGCCGTCCTTTCCAACGGCTTCCGCACTTCGGGGCCACCACCTGCGTCACTCTCACGAAGTCTCCCTATCAACGACGCAGCGATGAGAGCGAAAAAATCGTTGTGGTCCGAGCGTCTCCGAAGCCTGTTTCCGGCGTCAATCTTTGCATGGGCCAATTCGGCTTTGCCAGCGGGAGGAACCCACAATTCACCCATCCGTGCCAGCAGATCCCCAAACAGATCGCTGATTCGAATCAGATTAACCCTTTATTCGAACTGCTCCAGATAGTTCTGTAACGTTCTCGCCACCACATGGTAGTCCGTGCCAATGGGGCACACCAGCGCGAAGACCAGCTCGGCCGAAGGATAGTACCCCAGATAGTGTTCTTGATTGGCCATCATTGTTTGTAGTAGGTTTTATTCGCCAATGCTCGCCGGCTTTGTTTTCCGTACAGGATCATATCCGACTCTCCTTTTCGTTCAACGTCGTCTGTTCCCAATACTGAAAATACTGCTTTGCCGCCTTGCCGCCCCTCGCTTGATGTGTCTTCAGGTTCTTTGCAAGTTTTCTGGCATGTACGCGATCTTCTCCCGCAAATGAAAGTGCCACATCGACGGGTTAAGCGGGGCGCAGCCGCTTGACGTCAACGTTTGTTGCCTGTAGAAATCCATTGGCAATCATTCGGCGAGTACCTAGGCCAACAAAACCGTCAACGTTTGGATGAGCCTCTGACGCCTCAGGAGTGCCAGAGATGCTTTGGGTCTTCTGGGCCAAGTAGTCGTCGCGCCAATTCGTGGGCGGAAGCTGAATCCCGATTTCCTTCCATGAAGAAGTCATACTGTTCCTTGACCTTCTCGGCATCCAAGGAATGGGAGACCTGATTAACCGGCATTCCTGTTGCACCGTATGTGATCAAATATTCGAGAGGGTCTTTGAACGGAGGTGCTATATAGAACTCCAGTTGAATGGACTCGATTGCGGTGCCAGGTGCGAGCTTGAAAGAGTCTGAAGTGACAAAGTGATGGAAATTGTTGGTCGAACTGTGGGAGCGCCAAGACGGGCTTGGGCCATTGAGGTGAGGCTGGATTACTCTGTAAACGCAACCTTTACCAAGCGGGTTGAAATGGATGTTCAGGTAAAGATCACGGGCGAGGCATGTGCCGCCATTGAGGAGCACAAATCCGACGTTGACGTAGGGGGTGTATTCCGGCATAGGAGGAAAAATGTAGAAATCCCGGTTCGATCCTGATATTCCTCCACCGTAGTTGTTCCAGGCGTGGTCGATCTTTGCCAAAGGCTGGCGTCCGAACATCCCGGCGAGGACGCCATGCGGGACTGGCTCGAAGCTTGAGCCGGCGCGAATGAAGTAATGATGGCGATATTTGTCGACATTGCAGCAGAGCGGGCTGCGGTTAGTTTGGGGAATCAGCGTGACGACAAAACCCGCATCTTGGCCGGATGAGCTTTCGACGACGAAGTGCTCCACTTCAGAGTGAGCTGGCAAAGTGCACCCCCCAACCTTGCCTTCCAGCCAACTCTTGAAACGGTTAGGGTTCTGAATTGGTCTTTTGGCCCGAGCCACCTCGCCATCGGCATCTTGGTTGTCGCAGTCAAAGCCCCAAATCAGGATGCCGCCCTCAGAATTACCGAATCCAGAGACAGCTTTGGCGAGTTTAAGCCGATCAGAGTCGTGAAGTTTACTGCCCGCTCCGTTGTCGGGGGACCCTTTGAAATCGAGAAAAAGATCCTCTGATTTCCGATCGGCGATCAACTCGTCAATTACCGCTCCGCCTCCCAAGCTGATCCGATCGAAAAGTTCCTTCGCTCTACCCATGTATTCGCTCTCCAGTTGCCTCCCTGCAAGATTCAAGAGGCCAGTAACTCGCATCCCAACGGAACGGATCGACCGCATTGTATGGGCGAATGGTTGTTTCCGCCAGGTTTGGCGAACGGCCCTCTTCTCGGAATTAACTGGCCCAGATCCACTAACAGAAATCCTATTTTGAGCTCGGCCGCTGCCTTTGCTTGGCCGCTGTTTCGGGATTAGCGTTGAGCGGGAGGAGGTCGAGTGCACATTAAGCTGTCACGTCGATAGTTTTCGCGGGATTGTCCTTCGGCACGAGGCGCAGGAACGGCACCGGAGGCACCGGCGACCCCCTTCTCGTGACCGTCGACTGCACAAACTCTCGAAAGAAGAGCCATGTGTTGAACACGGCATTCCCTTTGCGAAACGCTTCCAGTTGTTCGGCGCTGGGCTCAAAGTCGGGGTCAGTAATATCGTAGCGGGACTCAAAAGTACACGTGATCTCGATGATCGGTTCCTGCAGCGGGTCTTCCGCTAAACTGCGGAACCAAAAGTTCGTTTCGATCAAAAACGATTGCTTCAATACGACCGCGGGCCCCGGTTCAAAACCGAGACTAGGCTTCAGCGTTCGCCTTAAGTTCGAATCAGGACCACAAGACAGTTTCGCTCCTCGAAGTCCAACGCTAACGATGTCGGAACGCTTCGCGAGAGAAACCGCCAAGGAGACCTCGTCTTTAGTTTGCTGAAGGAGCAGCGACATTAGGCGGCCATTCCACAGTACTGGTCGGATTCATCAGTAGTAATCTCGGTCTGCGGCTTCTCGACAAGCCACAGAGGCGAGCCCGAGGAGGTGTACTATTCGTGACTGCGCCCGGACGAACGGGCCGGGTTGATCGGCAGCGCTCCGATTTGAACTCGTTGGCCGAGTGCGGTGGCGAGATCAGCGAGCGTGACCAGCGTCATATTCCTGGACCCATTGAGTACTTGGCTGATATGCGCCCTCGAGGTACCCAGCATTTCCGCCATCTGCGCACGGGTTACTCCCTGCTCTTTCATCAATCCGATCACAAGCTCAGACGCATCCAGCGTCAAAACTTCTCGCTCGAAAAGCCGCTGATTCTCACGATCAGCCAAGAACTCTTCGCATTTGGTTTTCATTCGCCATCCTCTCCTGCCGCTCTCGTCTTAAGAGGGGCTCTAAGCATCTTCTTCAAGTATTCTCTTGGCTCGGCCGATCTCTGTTGGATCGGCTCTGTCCTTCTTCTTGATACATCCGTGCGTCAGCAAAACTGTCTGGTCATTTAGGAAGCCACGAAACACTCGACATTGATGGCTCTTGAACTCCCAGGCTGGCCCTTCCAGCTTTTTGAACTTCTCATTATTCAAAATTGGGCCGTGATCGGCCAATCGCCTGAACAGGGCGTACCGCTTCGCTTTATCTTTAGCCGACCGCTCGTTCAGGAATTCTTCGGCTAGCTGCTTTCCGTTCGCTCAGACCGCGAAGGCAACTTTTAGCTTTGAACCCTCGCAAGCATATCGGCGCTTCATTCCCTAATGCAGAGTTAACATAAAAGTTAACCGCACGCAAGATCTGATAGTGGCTCCAAGGGACTCCATCAGTCTCCGGCCGACAGCTCGGCTGGAGTTTCCCCTGCTAGCCGACCAGGAAGAGGTGGCGCATTCGATCGTTTCTTTGAAGAGCGCAGGCAGATAGCCTGAAGACAGCGGAGCAACTCGTGAGTACAAGGCGCCGCGAAACCCCTTTTTATCCGCTTGAAGCAGGAATAGATCCACATAAAATACCGTTCCGGATCGATTAAACGAAGCCACTTTCGCCGCAATAGATTCGTATTGCTAAAAAACGACCAAAGGCGCTTCTGGCTGCTACTCTTCATGGAAAAGAACTTGTCGTTGCTCGCTACGACGCCTGTCAAGTGTTTCGCACGGAGTTTTGCAAGTCCCTCCGTCGATTGAAGTGAGAATCGCTCCAACACCATCTTCCAAGACCGACACTCGATGTACGGAGTCGATCTGCAACGATGGACGCAGCACTGATCAGGGGGAGAGATGGCTCGATTAAACCCAATCGCTGTAAGGTATATATACCTTACAGCGATTGGTAGATATTAGCGCGTGTCAACGATCCGTTGAGCCTACGTGGATTGTGTCACAATACAGCCCAGAACGGTTGGTATATATACCAACCGTCGAGGGATTAAAATGCCACGATGAAGACCAGCTAAACTCCAAGCCGCCACTCCTGCCGTTCTCCGCTTCTTCAGCCAGTCGGAGAAACGCATCTTCCATTTGCAGGACCTCTCCAAGATTCTCGCTGAAAACCGAGACACGTGGAATCTGGCCCTCAGCACAACCCCGGAAAAACTCATCCAACTCCTCTCCGCCAAAGGCGACCTTCGCGAAATCCGCATCAAACCGAGCGAAGCCTATCCAAACGCCAGAGCATTCACCCGCTACGTCTGGGGCCCGATCTCTCCCTTTAGGATTGCCCTCTCCATGCGCAAAGGCTCCTACCTCTCGCACGGAACCGCTGTGTTCCTCCGTGGACTCAATGAGCAACTGCCCCGCCGGGTAATCCACGTCAATCAGGAACAAAGCCCCAAGCCGCAGCCAGACCCATCCTCGTTGTCCCAAGCATCGATTGCCAAGGCCTTCAGTCGAAAGCAGCGGCAGTCCACCTTCATCTATCAATATGAGGACGAAAACTTCCTCATCCTCAGCGGCAAAAACACCGGTGAACTCGAAGTGGGAACCGTACGCGTGGATGGCGAGCAGGTCGCCGTGACCAAGACGGAACGAACCCTGATCGATATCACCGTTCGACCCGCCTACGCCGGCGGCGTATACCAAGTCCTCGAAGCCTACCGCGGCGCACGGGGGAAGATCTCCGTCGCAACTCTCCTGGCAACGCTCAAGCGACTCAACTATCTCTACCCCTATCACCAGGCGATTGGGTTCTACATGCAGCAAGCCAGCTACCCCGCAAAACAATACGATCGGCTGAAGGAAGCAGGGCTCCATTTGGATTTCTACCTCGCGCACGACATTCGGGATCTTGACTACAGCCCGGAATGGCGGCTATTTTACCCAAAGGGAATGTAGTCGCTCAATTTGGCTGACCACGAAGTCGAAGTGGAAGTCGAAGCTCTCAATCTCCCCGCGCGTGGAATCAATCACCGCCTGCCAATCAGGCCGATGAAACTCCCGTTGTTCTTGGATCCGGGCAAGGAAGAGGAGTGGAACCTGTTTCACGGCAAATATCCGACGCACCAGTTCCAGGTTCTCATCGCTCGATAGGTCGATCTCGCGAATCGTCACCACTCGGTGAATATCGTAGAAATCGCGCGCCCGCGCCGAGGCCCGCCCCCTGTGCGCGTAGTCAGGGAGTTGTTGGCACACCGCCCGCAGCTTCTCGACCACGATCATCTCCGGCGTGTAGACATAGATCTTGTAGTCGTCAAAATCGCGTGCTTCCTTGTCGGCGGTCTATTCGAATTTGCTCAGATCGACTTTGAACGTCCGCTCCTGAGCATGACCTGTCACCGTGGCGTTGAACCGGAGTTTCTCAATCCTCTCCTTGAAAACCTCATACTTCCCCCGCTCAATGAGTTTGAAGCGAAGCTCATAACCGCCCCACCATGGCTTTTCGTCAGCTTTGTCGAGCCGAGGTTTGGGCTCCAGTACTTCATCAAAGACAACGTATCCGATGGCGTCGAAGCGATCCTTTACCGAAAAGAACAGTCGCCTTCGAGCATCCTCGATGTCGACAAAATCGGCAGCCATCGAAAAGTCGAGATCGAGCGACGTGCGTTCGGTGAGCCCATGAACGAGGCTCAAGGCGTTCCCGCCTTTCAGAACCAACTGCTCGAAAAGCAAATCGTCGGAAAAGAGTGCCGCAATGGTTACCCTTCGGATCTCGTCAAAAGTCATAGGCAGCGTCCTTCCGAGGGCACCAAGTAGCTCGAACACAGACTTTCTCGACCCTCAAACTCGAAGATTACCATGCGTTGACATTTATATTTCGTTCATTTCCCATCACTTAGAAAAATCCCCGCCCAAGTTCCTCTCCCTCTGTCCCCGAGACTAGAAAGCGGAGATACCCCTCCAACCCAATTTGATAGTCAGGAGATTGCACATGCTTTCCATGGAAGAATTCGACCAACTGCGTCCTTACGTCGACGCCAATTTCGAGGGGGCCCCAGCCCATCTAATCGAAAACCTCGACGCCGATATGCGTGACGCCGCTGGACCCGGGCTCGACACCGTTCCCCCGTTCACTGCGGAATCGGCCCGGACCCTGGCCAATAGGCGCAATGCCCAAAAATCGACCGGCCCCAAAACGGAAGCTGGGAAAGCGGCCTCCAGCCAGAATCGACTGGCTCACGGGCTCTGCTCCGAAGAGCTTCTCATCGGTGGCGAAACCACCGCCGATTTTGAGGCACTCCTCGGTTCGGTCAGAAAGGCGTACAACCCGGTCAATGACGAAGAAGCATTGCTCACCGACCAACTGGTCCAGGCTCTTTGGCGCTTCAATCGGGCCCAGCGTGTCGAAACGACTATGCTGCAATCCACGCAAATGATTCGGCTCGTCGCCTCGAACGCACGCGGAAACACCGATGTGGAATTCGAAGAAATGGACCCGATTGACGGCGACAGTATGCTCACTCTCGCTTTCGCCACGGACCTGGATTACAAGCACATCGAACGGATCACTCGCTACATGACCACCATGGAGCGGAGCTATCATCGGGCCCTCAAAGCCTTGCAGCACTCTCAGAAAAAACGGCGAAATTTGCCCCAGCCTGCCGTCGAAGTAGCTAAAGTAGCTGAGCCAGCCCCGCCGACTCAGCCCGAGAAAGCAGCCTCCGCCACGTCGCCGATTCAACATCCGTTCGATCAGCCCGCCGAATTTGGCTTCGAACCGCAAAACCAAGCGCCGTCGTTCGTCTCGCGCTGCTGACCTTGGCTTCGAATCGCAAAACCCCGCTGCCTACGAACCGTATTTCGATCTTTGACAAACCAAACACAGAATCGGTAAACCCAAAGTGTTTAACCGCCGCCTAAGCAAAGCTTTGAAGGTATTTGATTAGCGGCCTCCATCTCAATAGAATCAATGGTTTCCGTAGCGCCCTGCGAGCCTTTAGCATGATTTCGGGGGCACTCCGCAGCGCAAATTCCAAAAACGCTGGGAAATTGGTCCAAGCTTGGAGGCGAAAGGTCCCGAAACCCGCTAATCAAGTACCTTTGAAGTCACCCACCGTAGCTTCGACCGCGAAAATCCGCAAGGCCGAAGTGGCTGGCGACCCCAAAGCCAGAACACCCAATTGGCTTCGAACCGAAAACTCAAACCGCGCAACCCGGGCGAATCATTCACCCCGCGACATCAACCGTGGCCTTGGGAAGTAAAACCATTACGCCCGAAGTGTCCGTCCACCGCCAAGCCAGAACGTCCAAATTGGCTTCGGACGGAGCGTGTCAACAACCTTGAGACACAACTTAGGTTAATTTAGCGAGTTTCTTCGTCCGCGTTTTTCGGTTTGTTGATCCAGACTTGAGTTGGCAGTTCGAGGGCCTTAGGAGCGCTATGGACAAATCGTTCAGGATGAGCGATATGGGCCTGGTCGAGGACGGACTGACGCAGGTCGCGAACCTTTTCAGCCGTTCCATATTGCACCATCTGCGGTGTCATCATGCCGATTCCAGAGTGCCGTAGCACCCCGTTGTACCAGGGGAAAAACTTGTGGCAAAGCTTCCGGCTGTCCTGGATGCAACCAAACCGATCCTGGAACTCCGGCCTATATTTCATCGTCTTGAACTGGCTCTTCGAATACGGATTGTCGCCAAACAGGCATCCCTAACAGCGTCCCGACCGGCGCGGTTGATGCTTCATATCCAAATGGATATGAAGCCCACTAAGCGACTCGTCTGCTTCCTCGGCGATTCGTTGAAAGGCATTCGGGACTTTCCTGACGACGCTCGAAATGACGGTGGCTACCAACGCGTCAAAGTTCCACCAGGGGATCAGCCTGACAATTCCAAACCGATGTCGGGCATTGACAGAACTAAGTCGTGCCTACCGTGTCATCTATGTGGCGAGGGAAGAACCCTCAGGCAACGCCGAAGAAGGATCTGGAAACGGCAAGGCAACAATTCGGGTACTTGAAGGGAGATAAGGTATGAGCAAGCAGGATATATACGCGAGTGTTTATAGCAAGTCTTGACTTAACAGAGGGCACATCCGCGACGTCTGAAGAGATCCGGAGCAATGTCGGGAGAGAGGAAGGGGGAGAGAGCCTCGGCGAGATCGACGACAAGCGCATGCATTGACGGGGCCCTGAGCTGGGACAAACGTAGTTTGCAGTCCGCCCCATACGGGGCCGGTAGTT
>JANXMS010000022.1 GCA_025354525.1 Acidobacteriota bacterium | reverse complement strand
TCGAACCTGGGTGGGAGATGGGAAAGGTCTCAGTCCTGTACGAGACCAGGCGGGATGTCGGTGGGCGGATTCAGGCAAGGGCCTGCAGCGCTTTGATGGGGACAGAGTGGGTTATGGAGTGGGTTCCGGGTAAGCTTTTGGCGATTACTCCGGACCGGATGCTTGGCAGGTGGAGTGGCCGCTCGGGAGGGCGGAGCGGTTTTGAGGTACCGTTCCGGTGGCGAGGGGAAAAGCTTACGTCGTGACCTCGGAACGCCAGGTGCGGTTTAATGGCGTAAAGTTCGAGCCGGTTAAAGATTCCGCGCGATCATGGGACGCTCTGTACTTTCAGCTTTATCCGGGATTGAGCGGGGAGACTTGGTTCAACGGCCGAGCAGGCCTACTGCGTCGTCGAGCCGAGCAGTGGAAACAGCTTATTGGCAGTACGGGGGCCAACAGCATGGCGAGGGACTTGGGAGTGGGCCGGGGAGGGCGTCGCGGGGATTGAGTGGAGCGCATTCTTTGTTGTTCATGGCGAAAATCTTTCCCGCCCTGCTGTCTAATTAGGGAACGAAAAGTGTCTCAGCTATGTTGGCACGGAGGGGCAACGCGAGTTCGGTGCGCGAGGTCTTGTGTGCGGTTCCCCTGAACCCATCGATAAACTCTACCCGCGGGTACCGTAGATCCCTAGGATGCGGGAATCTACGAGATTGACATGATTTGGTGGGCTGCCCCACAATCAACAGTGGCGATGTGATTGCGACACTGTTCTCCTCACCTTCCATTTAACCGTTCCCTTCCTTCGATTTAGGAGCAGTCTTGTCATCAGAGTCCGTTCAAGAATCACCCCTTCGCGGCACCGCGGTCGACCCTGCATTCGCGAGCGAAATCGCTCGTCGGCGGACGTTTGCGATTATTTCGCATCCGGACGCGGGCAAGACGACGCTGACCGAAAAACTGTTGTTGTACGCCGGAGCCGTGCATTCGGCCGGGGCCGTGCGGCCGAAGAAGAATCGGGGCCATGCAACCTCCGACTGGATGGCGATCGAGCAGGCTCGCGGGATCAGTATTACTTCGACCGTCTTGCAGTTTGAGTATCAAGGGTGTCTCTTTAATTTACTGGACACTCCGGGACATCAGGACTTTAGCGAAGATACTTATCGGACACTGACTGCGGTCGATAGCGCGGTGATGGTGCTGGACAGCGCGAAGGGCATTGAGCCGCAGACACGGAAGTTGTTCGACGCTTGCCGATTGCGGAAGATCCCAATTTTGACGTTCATCAACAAGATGGACCACTATGGGCTTGACCCGCTCGAGTTGATTGATGAAGTAGAGAAAGTTCTGGGGATTTCGGCTTCGCCGATTAACTGGCCGGTGGGGTCGGGGAGTCGGTTTCGGGGGGTGGTAGACCTGGAGACTCGGCGGTTGTTGCAGTTTAGCCCGGCGTCGGGTGGCCAGATGCGGGCGGAGGCTTGGACGCGGTCGCTGGACGATTCGGCGCTGGAGGAGTTGGCCGGGGAGGAGGGCGCATCGGAGCTGCGGGAGACGTTGGCGCTGGTGGACGGTGCGTTGTCGCGGTTTGATGAGACAAAGTTTCGGGCAGGGGAGCAGACGCCGGTTTTCTTCGGCAGCGCGTTGAATAACTTCGGGGTGGAGACGTTTTTAGAGGCGCTCGTGAAGCTGGCTCCGCCGCCTGCTCCGCGGTTGAGCAAGGGTGAGTCGATTGAGCCGCAGTCGTCAGAATTTTCGGCGTTTGTGTTCAAGATTCAAGGCAACATGGACCCGCAGCACCGGGATAGCATGGCGATTTTGCGGATTTGTTCGGGCCGGTTTGAGCGGGACATGCTGGTAAATCATCCGCGGTTGGGGCGGAAAATTCGGATGACGCGGCTGCATCGCCTTTTCGCGCGGGACCGGGAGACGATCGACGAGGCGTTCCCGGGGGATGTGGTGGGGGTCGTGAATCCGGGGTTGTTTACGATTGGCGACACGCTGAGTTCGAGCTCCGACATTGAATACGAACGGATGCCGAGCTTTCAGCCAGAACATTTTTGCAGTCTGCGGAACGAGGACGTCAGCCGGAGCAAGCAGTTTCGGAAGGGCATTGAGCAGTTGGCCGAAGAGGGCGTGGTGCAGGTGTATTACGGGATTGACTCAATCCGGCGGGAGCCGATTTTGGGAGCAGTGGGGCAGTTGCAGTTCGATGTGGTGGAGGCGCGGTTTTTGCAGGAGTATAGCGTTAAGGTGATCAGTTCGCCGCTACCTTATGTGTGTGCGCGGTGGCCGAAGGCGACGCTGGAAGAGATTCGGAAGATTCGGGGGATTAACGGGACGGGGATTGTTTTGGCGACGGATCAGAACGGGCGGGTGGCTTGTTTGTTTTCTTCGAACTGGGATATGAAGCGGTTGGTGGAGAACAATCCCACTGTGGAGTTTCAGACGACGGGGTAGGG
>JANXMS010000627.1 GCA_025354525.1 Acidobacteriota bacterium | reverse complement strand
ATCGTCCCCTGCCCCCGCCCCGCCGAATGGAAAAAACGATTACTCATCGCGCATCGTGTACGCTCCGGCCTGCGGAAGCGGAACCTCAAAACAGCAAGGCCCGATCAACGCAAATACGTCGTGTGGGTTCGTTCCGTATGCAACCCGCATGCAATCGTCCCCTGCCCCCGCCCCGCCGAATGGAAAAAACGATTTCTCATCGCACATCGTGTACGCTCCGGCCTGCGGAAGCGGAACCTCAAAACAGCAAGGCCCGATCAAAGCAACTACGTCGTGTGGATTCGTTCCGTATTCAACCCGCCTGCAATCCACCGTCTCCCGCCAACCGGCGTAAGCTCCGCCACCACCCCAATCGCCGACACCATGCGTCCAGTGTGCCTTTCCCGCCTAAAAGTGCGGATTCCGAAGTGATGCCGATCCATATTCCGAACTGAAGCCCATCACTCGTACGCCTTTAGTTCGGAACGCTGATCGGCATGGGATTGGAGCGGTGCGCGGGGCAGACGTGGCCGTCGCAGGGTCCACGAGGAAGTGGAGCACCCCCACCGGCCACAAAAAAAGAAGCTGACCCTGCGCAAGTTGCAAAAATGTTGCGGCTCACCTCTCTCAGACTGAGCCAGCACCAGACGAGTGCGTCTCGGTCGCCCGCGCGTCCAGCGTCCAGTGGCCACTACCAGCAACACTGAGACTCCCCCCCATTGAGCAAGCGCTCTTGGCCCGCGCCGCCAGGCGGGCGGAAGCATCCAGAGCCGGACTGGCCCCCGATCCTCGAAGAATTGCAGCAGCGTCGGGACCTGACCCTGGTTTCGTGGTCCGGATTGTAGAAAGCGGCGAGGAGGTCTTCATCGAAGTGGGCCAATTGGAGTTGACAGAAGCAGTGACGGGGATGCGGGTACTGGTGGCCGAAGACAACCGGACGAACCAGCGCGTGGTGAAGTTGCTGCTCGAACGGATGGGTTGCGTCGTCCGGATTGTGGGAAACGGCGAGGAGGCTTTGATTCCAGTCCACGAGGCAGAGTTCGCCGTGATTTTGATGGCTTGTCAGATGCCGATTATGGATGGGTTACAAGGATACCAGGCGGTTGCGGAATAGCAGTGGCAGCAATCAGCGAGTACCGATAGTTGCCCTGACGGCCAACGTGTTTGAGGCCGACCGAGTAAGGTGCTTGGAGGCGGGAATGATGGCCTTTTTGGCCAAGCCCGGTGGAAAAAGTCGCGCTGCTCGAAGCCTTACTTAACATAGGCCAGGACAAATGCTGCGATATCCTAAACGGATGCGTACCGATCAACACCAGGAAATCGAAATTAAGCTAAGAGTCGCCGACTGTAAGGCGATGCGGGCATCGTTAGAAGGACTGGGCTTTGTCGAGATAGTTCGGCGCGGTTTGGAGCAGAATCGGATCTACGACACAGCCGACGGAGGGCTGCGGGCCAAGGGAGAGTTGATCCGCCTACGGGCGTTTGCCGGTCAAAACGTGCTCACCTACAAAGGACGGGCGACGGTGGGCAAGCACAAGGAGCGGGAAGAGATCGAGGTTGTCGTGGAGACATCAGAGGCGATGGCGGCTATCTTGGGCCGATTGGGGTTGGAGCCGCGGTTCCGGTACGAAAAGTATCGGAGTGAGTGGCAGCGCCCAGGAGACGAGGGCATCGTAATGCTGGACGAGACGCCGATTGGAACGTTTGTAGAGCTGGAAGGCACCGGGGATTGGATTGATCGGACGGCGGTGGCGCTGGGGTACAGCGAAGGGGACTACCTGAACTTGAGCTATGCTCGACTGTTCGCGGCGCGGTGCGTCGAAGAGGGGAGAGTAGCGGGCGACATGGCGTTTGAGGAGAATTGACTCGAGGCGTACGAGCGGGGCCGTACGGTAGTAAGCCATCGGGAAAATTACCCTAGTACCCTAAAAAACGCTTGCCTGACAGGCCGACCGTCCCTATACTTGCCTTATCCGTCAGTACCTATAGTACTCGGCTGTGAGTGAGAACCGTGTTGAATTTAAGAGACCATGTAAAGTCGAGGCCGAAACAATGATTACCAGTATTGTGATTATTATCCTCTCGGCGGCGATGTTCGTCTATTGGTTCCGGTACTCGTGTTTGTTAATTCTTGAGGCTCGGTGGAGCGAAGAAGAGGCAAGGGCGGGTGTAGGAAGTCAGAACCTAAGTTTGGCGCAAACAGAGGTTGAGTTGGCGCAGGCAATCACAGCGGTTGATCTGGACAGGGTCCGGAAGAGTCTCGATCGAGATCTTCAGGTGGTTCAGGCAATGGCTCGAAATTGCGGTGAACTTCAGGTAGGCGGGGCGTCCCTCGAGAGTCGATTGCTAATGATTGACTACCGTATGATGCAGGTTTGGTTCGCTGTCACGCGACCCTTCGCTGGTCCGAAGGCGCAAAATGCAATTCGAGAGATGAGCCAGATCGTCGCCTACTTGGCGGCTGAATCTGGAGCTCGCCTGGCGGCCGCCGAGAACTAATCAGGCGGCCGAACAGGACCAAAGGCAACCGTCCGACTTTGAGAGGAGTGATCGCCCATTTTGGTGGGTGATCGCTCCTTTTCTTTTTTCTTTTTTCATTTTCACCCCGAAAGATTCCCAAGGTGTCATCGGGTTGCCATAAAATGATGAAGTGTTCACAGACAGCGCCCTTCGCCAAGCCGTCCAGCATCTCGACCAGATCCGAAAGGAGATCGGCAAAGTAATTGTCGGTCAGAGCGAGGTCGTAGACGGCGTCCTAATATGCATGATCGCCGGAGGCCACGTTTTACTCGAAGGGGTCCCGGGGTTGGGGAAGACGACGCTGTTGCGCACGCTTTCCCGCGTGCTTCATTTGAAGTATTCGCGCATTCAGTTCACCCCTGATTTGATGCCCGCTGACATCGTCGGCAGCATGATCATGGACTCTGACAGCGAGGGGCACAAGGCGTTCCGCTTTCAAGCGGGGCCGATTTTCGCGAATCTGGTGTTGGCTGACGAAATCAATCGGGC
Source organism: Acidobacteriota bacterium (assembly GCA_025354525.1). Classification (GTDB taxonomy): domain Bacteria; phylum Acidobacteriota; class Terriglobia; order Bryobacterales; family Bryobacteraceae. Next base: position 6,274 of record JANXMS010000627.1, on the reverse strand, counting down.
TACGCCGAAGACCCAATCTGCGCTGTTGGAAGCGATGCAGGAGCGAACGGTGACGAGCGGCACGACGACCCACGTGCTCGAAGATCCGTTTCTAGTGATGGCGACGCAGAACCCGATCGAAATGGAAGGCACGTATCCTCTTCCGGAAGCGCAATTGGATCGGTTTTTAATGAAGATTCTGGTGCCTTTCCCGTCGAAGGCGGATTTAGGCCGGATTGTAGAGTTGACAATGAATCGGGAAGAAATTCACCTGGACCAAGTCGTGGACCGGGCGGCGATCATGGAGTTGAAGACGATTGCGCGTCAGGTTTTGGCTGCTCCCCACGTGCGGGAATACGCGGTGGACTTGGTGATGGCGACGCAGCCGACGTCGGAGAATGCGGCTGAACGGGCTAAGAAATACGTCCGTTACGGCAGTTCGCCGCGAGGGGCGCAAGCGCTCGTCGAGTGCGGTCGAGTGCTCGCTCTGATGCGGGGAAGGACCCATTTGAGTATCGAAGACATTCAGGCAATGGCACCGGCGGTGCTGCGACATCGGATCATCTTGAATTTTGACGCCCATGCCGACGGGGAGACGCCGGATACGGTCGTGCAACACATTGTGCGCTCCGTTGCGCCGGCCGCAGTCTAGGCTGGCTCTATGGCGGAACTCTCGATTGATCAATCCTTTCTCGAAAGGCTGGAACGGCTGACGCTGCATTGGCAAAAGTCGTTTCCTGGGTTGGTGGGCGGACACAATGCGTCACGGTTCTCGGGGGCGGGGCAGGAGTTCTTGGATCATCGGCAGTTTCACCAAGGGGATGACTTGCGGGCGGTGAACTGGCGCGTTTACATGCGTTTGGAGCGGCTAATTTTGAAGCTGTTTCAGGTGGAGCCGCGAGTTCCGGTCCGCATTTTGATTGACGTCAGCGACTCGATGACAACGGGGGAGCCGAGCAAGTTCGACTACGCTCGCAAGCTGGCCGGAGCCATGACCTACGTGGGTTTGGTTCGCTTGGAAAGCGTATTGCTGCAGCCGTTCGCGAACCAGTTGCTCGATCCGCTGCAGTGCGGCGGAGGGCGGCACCGGTTTCGGCCGTGCGTTGATTTCCTCGAAGGCATCAAGGCAGGGGGGAAGACGGATTTCATGGGCTGCGTGAAGCGGTTCATCGCGGAGTACCCGCAGCGGGGGCTCGTGATTGTCATCTCCGATTTCCTGGACGACCAAGGCTGCGAGAAGCCGCTACAGTATCTTGCCGATTTTGGCCACGAAGTCTTCCTCGTGCATTTATGGGCGGACGAGGACCGGGTGCCGCCCTACAAGGGCGAAATCGAGATCGAAGACGCCGAGACCGGCGAGGTGCAGAAGCTGAATTTTGACGCCGAAGCGCAAGAGGCCTACACGGCAAGCTTCGACGCGTACGCCCGAGGCGTGCGCGAGGTAGCGCAGCGGAAGGGCGGCAAGTACGCCGGGGTGGCGACCTCGACGCCAGTGGAACAGGCCGTGTTCGGGCCTTTGCTGGGAGGCGGACGGTAGATGTTCTTTCTCAACCTTGGTCTGGGCGAGTTCTTAGCGATTTGGGGTGCGGTGAGTGGGGCGGTGCTGGCGTTGTACCTTCTCGATCGATCACGACGAAAGATCCGCGTGGCAACGATGCGGTTCTGGACACCGTCCGAGAAACCGCCTGAGGCCAAGCATCGGAAGCGGATTCAACAGCCTTGGTCTATGCTGCTGCAATTGATTGCGCTCGGGCTGTTGTTAGCCGCGTTGGCGCAATTGCGGTTAGGTTCGCCAGACCGTATGAGCCGGGACCACGTTCTGGTGCTCGACAGTTCGGCGTGGATGGGCGCGCGGGTGGGGCAGATGACGCTACTCGACCAAGCCAAGCGCGAGGCGATTTTATGGTTGCGAAGTTTGCCCGCCGGGGATCGGGTAATGCTCGTGCGCGCGGACGCGCTGCCGAGCCCGACGACCGTGTTTGCGAACAACCGCCAGGCGACCGAGCAAGCGGTGCTTGAGACGCGGGCAAGCGGATCAGCGGTGAACTTGAAGGCTACGATCGACTTTGCACGGCAGATGCAACGGCAGCACGGCAGCGGACTCGGCGAGATCGTCATGGCAGGGGCTTTTCGGGGCCACGCGAACGATCTGCCGACCGAGAAGGAGTTGCCGGCGAACGTGCGTCTACTCCCGGTGAAGGGCGAGATTCGCAACGTGGGCATCCGTAAGGTGACCCTGCGGCGGTCGCCGGCCGACGCGCAGTTGTGGGAAGTGTTCGTAGCCGTGAAGAACTATTCGGCGCGAGCGGAGGCGGTTCCGTTAGCGGTGACGTTCGGTAGTGCGCCGGTGGGCTCGGCGCGCTTCACTTTGGCACCGGGAGCGGAGGAGAGCGCGCGGATCGAGTTTCGGACGAAGGCGGCAGGGTATCTGGAAGCACGGCTCGTGACGCGAGACGGCATCAGCGAGGACAACGCCGCTACGCTGGAATTGCCCGAGCAGAAGTTGGTGCGGGTGATGGTGTATACGCGGGACCCGGGGCTGATCCGGCCCTTGTTGTCCTCCAATAACTGGTTGACTGCGACGTATGCGTCGCCCGAGACCTACAAAGCGGATGTGGACGCCGAGATCGTCGTGCTCGACCGGTTTATCCCGCCCGTGAAGCCGATGCGGAAAGCGATCTGGATTGCGCCCCCCGTGCAGGGGTCGCCGATTGCCATGCTGAGCCCGGCGAAGAACGTGAAGCTGACCGGCTGGCGGAACGAGCATCCGATGGCGGCGGGGCTGCGAAGTCTCGATTTGAAGCTGGACGAGACGAGCGTGTTCGCGCCGTCGGCGGGCGTCAGCGTAGTCGCCGAGAGCGAAGTAGGTGCGGTGGTCGTGGCGTCGAAGGATGCGGCATATTTGGGCTTCCATCCGGGCAGCGGGGCGGTGCGGTTAGAGTTGACAGCGCCGTTGCTGATGGCGAACACGCTCGAATGGCTGGTGCCTGAAGTGATGCGGCGGCGAGAGATTACTGGGGAGAGTGTAGGGAACGTGCAGATTCCGCTCGAACGGGGCGTCGAGTCCGGAGCAATTCAGGTTCTGGGCGCAGGCGATGTCGCGGTACCGTTCTCGGTGGTCGACGGCACGTTGCAGTTCTACTCTGGCGAGCGAGGAATGGTACGGGTGAAGACAGGGAGCAAGGAGCAGGTGTACTCGCTGTCGCTGCCGGATGTGGCGGATACGGCTTGGGAGGTCCCGGCGAAAGTGCGGCGGGGCATTCCGCGCGGTTTGGCCGATTCCATCGCGTCGCGGGACATTTGGCAGTGGTTGGCCATCGCGGGCGGATTGCTGCTGCTCGTCGAGTGGCTGTGGTTTGGGCGGACTCGGCTGCCGGCGGTGCAGCAGGGGTCGACGCCGGTAGTTGAGATTTTCCGGCGCTTCACGGCGCCGTTTCGGAAGGCGTCATGACACTCGAGCGGTGGTGGGTTCTCTTATTCGCGATCGTACCGGTGGGCTGGTGGTACGTGGAGTGGTTGCGGGGACGGCAGCGTCTGGCGACGACGCTCAAGGCGCTGGCGATCGTTTGCATCGTGGTGGCATTGGCGGAGCCGGTGATGAACTCGGAAGAGAGCAAGCTGGCGGTAAGCGTGTTGGTGGACACATCGGCCAGTGTTTCCGAGCAGGATTTAGCGCGGGCCTCGGAGATTGCGTCCCGCGTGGTGGGGGATAAAGGGCGGAACTGGGTGAAGGTGATTCCGTTTGGCCGCACGACACGAGCGTTGAGCGAGGCGGAGGCGAAAGGCAAGTTGGCCTACACCGCGGGCGACGCGGGGCGGGGTACGGACCTTGAAGTAGCGCTGCGGGAAGGAATGGCCGCAATGCCGGCGGGTTTAGTGCCGCGGATTGTACTGATTACGGACGGCAAAGAGAACAAGGGCAGCGTGACGCGGGCGACTTGGCAAGCGCAGCAGTTAGGCGTGCCAGTGGACGTGTTTCCCATGGCTGGTCGACCGAAACCGGCGTTACGGTTGGAATCGGTTACCTTTCCAACGCAGGCCTTCGCTGGGGACCGCTTTCCGATTGACGTTGCGATTGAAGCACCGCGCAAGGCGGGGGCGACCATCGAACTGTCGGCGGAAGGTAAGGCGCTGGGCTCGAACCCGGTGGACTTACAGCCGGGGATGAACCGGGTGCAGGTGCATGTCACATTGAACACGCCCGGGGCGATTGACTTGGCTGGGGTAGTGAAATCGACGGAGTTGGGCGAGGTTCGGTTCGCCCAGTCGGTGGCGCTGCGGTTGCCGAAGGCCCTTTATGTAACGCAGGACCCGGTTGGCAGCGGTAAGGACTTTATGGAAGTACTGGCCGCGGGGCGGTTTGATGTTTTGACCACCAACTCCCTCGACGGGCAGAAGCTGGATGACTTCCAGATCGTGATTCTGAATAACCTCGACTTGGAGGCGATTCCGATCGAGCGGAAGGACCGCGTGGAGCAGTTTGTGAAGCAGGGGGGCGGGTTGCTCGTGATCGGTGGAGAGAAGAACACTTACAACGAAGCCAAGAAAGTGGAGGACGCGCTGGATCGAACAATGGCCGCGAAGTTAGCGCCGCCGCGTTCGCCGGAGGGGACTTGTATCACGTTGATCGTGGATAAGTCGTCGTCGATGGAAGGGCGCAAGATGGAGTTGGCGCGAATCGCTTCGATTGGGGTGATTGAGAATTTGCGGCCGGTGGACTGGGTCGGCGTATTGATCTTTGATAACTCCTTCCAATGGGCCGTGCCGATTCGAAAGGCCGAGGACCGGACGCTGATCAAGCGGTTGGTGGCGGGGATTACGCCGGACGGCGGCACGCAAATTGCTCCGGCGTTGACCGAAGCTTTTCGACGGACCGTGCCGGTGAAGGCGACTTACAAGCACATCGTGCTGCTGACGGACGGCATTTCGGAAGAGGGCGATTCGATCGCTCTGGCCAAGGAAGCCGCAGGGCAGAATATTACGATTTCGACAGTGGGTTTGGGGCAGGACGTGAACCGGGCGTACCTTGAGAAGGTGGCGGCGTTTTCGAAGGGGAAGGCATACTTCCTGAATGATCCGGCGGGTCTCGAACAGATTCTGTTGAAGGACGTGATGGAGTTCACGGGATCGACGGCGATTGAGAAGGCGATTACGGCGACCGTGGAGCGGCAGGCGGAGATATTGGAGGGCGTGGGGATGGAGTCGGCTCCGGCGCTGAAGGGCTATACGAAATTCATCGCTAAGCCGACGGCGGAGACGATTCTGAGCATTGACCAGAAGGATCCGCTGCTGGCGCGTTGGCAGTACGGGCTCGGCCGCAGCGTGGTGTTTGCTTCCGACGCCAAGAGCCGGTGGGCAGGAGAGTGGGTGAGTTGGAAAGGGTTTGACCGTTTCTGGGGCAACGTGTTGCGTGACATTCTACCGCATGCTCAGGCGGGCGAAGCGGGGACGAGTTATGACCCGGCGAGCGGCGATTTAGTGGTGACTTATCGGCTGGGTAGAACGATTGATGATCCGAAGAAGATACCGGCCATTTTTGTACTGGGCCCGGCGGATTTCCGTCAGCCGGTGGAAGTGAAGAAGACGGGCGAGGGGTTGTATCAGGGGAGAGTACGGATCGGGGCGGCGCAGGGATTGTTTCGGGTGCGACCGGTGGAAGACAGCCGCGTGTTTCCGGAAGTCGGCTACTATCGCCAGGAAGTAGAGCTAGGCGAATACGGGTCGAACGAAGCGTTGCTGCGGCAGATTGCAGGGTTTACGGGTGGGCGGTATGCGCCGGATCCGAAGAAGATTTTCGTATCGGGAGGCCGGAGCGTGCCTTCGACGACGCGGCTGTGGCCGGGGCTGCTGGGCATCGCCGTGTTGTTGAACCTGCTTGAACTGGTGTTGCGGAAGTGGCGCGGGATTCTGCCCGAGAGTTGGCAAAGGAAGCTCGCGTTTTCCAGTTGAGGAAGTGGGCTACTACCGCTAGATGATGCATCGAACGAAGCCTTACTGAGTTTGAGCGTGCCTTCGACGACGCGACTGTAGCCCCGAGACGATTGGGCATCGCGGTCTTGTTGAATCTGCTCGAACTGGTGCCGCGGAACTGAGCGTGCCTTCGACGACGCGGCTGTGGCCGGGTCTGCTGGGCATCGCGGTCTTGTGGATCTGATCGAACTGGTGCCGCGGAATTGAGCGTAGCTGTAGCCCCGAGACGATTGGGCATCGCGGTCTTGTTGAATCTGCTCGAACTGGTGCCGCGGAACTGAGCGTGCCTTCGACGACGCGGCTGTGGCCGGGTCTGCTGGGCATC
>JANXMS010000399.1 GCA_025354525.1 Acidobacteriota bacterium | reverse complement strand
CTGGACAGCTACGAGCTTGTGGTCCGTCCAATCGTGGCGGCCGACGTGCCATCCCTTCATGCGCTGTCGATCGGAGTGCAATGGTCGCACCGGCCTGAGGATTGGGAGATGCTGATCCGGCTCGGGCATGGCGTGGTGGCCGAGGATGCCATTGGGCGTGTGGTCGGCTCTGCGATGTGGTGGCCGATGGAGCCGCACTTCGCCAGGATCGGCATGGTCATCATGATGTTTTCCATGAGCCGACGAAGCGGCACGCTCCAGGCTGAGCCGGTGAGGTGTTGCATCATGATGAAGAGCGCTGAGCCGATGATGATGCCTGCGCCGAAAAAGAAGGCGACCAAGTAGGAGGGGAAAAACTGTTTGTGATCCAGGCTGAAGCCGGCCAGCGCAGCGACCCAACTGATGACAAACAGAGCGAGAAGAACGTTGCGGCCCTTCTCCCAGGTAGCGACGGGGAGGTAGTAGTTGTCTTTGGGCGCGTCGTGGTGGTGGTGTTTACTCATGTTTCGAATTTCCGTCCGAACTATTTCAATTGCGCCCGAAGACTGTCAGGAACGTCCTCAATGCTGCCGCTGGTAGCGCGGTGAAGGGCCCGCAGGTAGGCGATGATCGCCCAACGGTCGTGGTCGGAGGTTTGATTCCGATAGCCCATCATGTTGCGACGGCCTTCGCTCGCGACTGAGTAGAGTTCGCCATCGTTCATCTGTTTCACGCGAGGCTCCATAAGGTTGGCCGGCTGAAAAACAGCCCCGGCGCGAAGGGCGACAATACCCTTTCCGTTGCCGATTTGCGAATGGCAGGGCGCGCAGTAGATATTGAATTTGTTTTGCCCATGGGCCAGCAGCTCTTTCGTGAGGGGAAGTGGGCTGCGTCCGACGTATTGGGAGTTAACGATACCCCAATGGGAAGCGTCGTCGGCGTTCATTTGGCCAATTGCGACGGTGCCCTCTGGCGGGCGTCGACTGGTTCGTTTGTCCGAGAACAAGGGGCTTTGCTGTTGGGGCTTGTACTTCGGCTGCTTCTTCATGTCATCCCAGATTTGGAGTGGCGTGGTGTCACGGCTCGGGGTGAGACAGCCAGTCAGGCCAACCAGGGAGACAAGGGCGGTGAGGATAGGGAAGAGATTTTTGGTCACGCTTCGATGACCTCCAGTTTTTCGGCGCCGAGTGTAGAAAGGAATTCACGGGTGGCGGTGACGTCGAAGTTTCGATCCGAGGCTTCAATGACCAGTAAGAACCGATCATCGGATGAACCGGCCACGCCGGAGTAGTTGAATATGGGGTGATTTAGACGGGGCAAGCCGTTTAGGCCAAGCATTCCGAACACGGCACCGAAGGCAGAGAGCAGGACAGTTAGCTCGAAAATAATCGGAAAACCGAACTCGAAGGCGAAGAGGGGCTTGCCGCTGATCACGAGGGGATAGGCGATGGTCCCCGTCCACCATTGCAGCAGGACTGCGGTCGTGAAGCCGGTGACGCTTCCACAAAGCACAATGTAGCCGAGGATGGATTGCTTGGCACCCATCGCCTCATCGATACCGTGAATAGGAAACGGGGTGTAGGCTTCCATTTTAGTGTAGCCCTTTGCCCGAGCGGCTTTGACCGCGTCGAGAAGGGTATCCGGAGAGTCGAAGTCGGCGACGACGCCGTGAATGGGGGATTGATCAGCCATGGCGTGCTCTAGTGAACCTTTACCGGCTCAGTGGAGCCAGTCGTTGCAGGCAGATAGTGTTTCTCGTGTTCGGCCTGGATCATCATGCCTTTCACTTCGCTGACGGCGATGATGGGCAAGAAGCGGGTGAAGAACACAAACAGCGTAATGAACAGACCGAAGGTTCCGAAGAAGGTCAGAATGTCTACGATGGTGGGGCGGAAGTATCCCCACGAGGAGGGCAGGAAGTCTCGGTGTAAGCTGGTCGCGATGATGACAAAACGCTCGAACCACATCCCGATATTGACAAAAATGGAGAGAACGAACATGAACGGGATGCTCGTGCGCAGTTTCTTAAACCAGAAAAACTGGGGTGAGATCACGTTGCAGGAGACCATCGTCCAATATGCCCAAGCGTAGGGCCCCATGGCCCGATTTACGAAGGTGTACATTTCATATGGGTTGCCCGAGTACCAGGCGATGAAGAATTCGGTCGCGTACGCGTAGCCGACGATGGTGCCCGTGGCGAGAATCACTTTGTTCATATTCTCGAGGTGAGTGATCGTGACGAGGTGTTCGACTTTGAAGACCCACCGGGCGATGACCATGAGGGTGATCACCATAGCGAAGCCCGAGAAGATGGCTCCGGCGACGAAGTAGGGGGGGAAGATGGTGGTGTGCCAACCAGGAATGATCGAGACCGCGAAGTCGAACGAAACGATGGTGTGAACGGAGAGCACGAGAGGCGTCGAGAGACCCGCGAGGATCATATAGGCTTTTTCGTAGTTCTTCCAGTGGGTGGCCGAGCCGCGCCAGCCGAGGGAAGCGATTCCGTAGATCGTGTGGCGAAGTTTTGTGGTGGCCCGATCTCGAATCGTGGCCAAGTCGGGTATAAGACCGACGTACCAGAAGAGGGCGGAGACGGTGGCGTAAGTGGAGACCGCGAAGACGTCCCACAAGAGTGGGCTACGGAAGTTCTGCCACATATTGAGATCCGCATTGGGGATGGGGAACAGCCAATAGGCACGCCAGGGACGACCGACGTGCACAAGAGGATAAATGCCGGCGCAAGCGACTGCGAACAAGGTCATCGCTTCGGCGAAGCGATTGATTGAAGTTCTCCATTTCTGACGGAACAGAAACAGAATGGCCGAGATCAAGGTGCCGGCGTGACCGATGCCGATCCAGAAGACGAAGTTGGTGATGTCCCAACCCCAGCCGACGGGATTGTTATTGCCCCAGACGCCGATTCCGGTAGCGACGAGGTAGGCCAGCATCGAGCCGAGCAACAAGGTTACGCTGCCACTAATGGCGAGGGCGATGTACCAGTTGCGGTGGGTCTCGATCTCGGTGTGAATGCTCACCGCTTCGGTCACATCGTGGAGGGACGGACGACCGTCTACGAGCGAAGGGCTTAATTGGGCGACATCCTTGGGATCGAATGTAAGATCGGCCATTAGGCAAGCTCCGGATTGGGATTGCGCACTTTAGCCAGATAGGTTGTGCGCGGCTTGATGTTGAGTTCGTGAAGAAGCGTGTAGTTGCGGTTGTTATTCTTCAACTTTGCTACGGCGCTATTGGGGTCGTTAATGTTTCCGAAGGTGATGGCTTCAGCGGGGCACGTCTGCTGGCAGGCGGTGAGGACATCGCCATCTTGGATCGGGGTACGACCTGCGACCTTGTGGGCAATTTTGACTTCTTGAACCCGCTGGACGCAATAATTGCACTTTTCCATCACGCCGCGCATGCGAACGGTTACGTCAGGGTTGAAAACCATCTTGCTGACTTCTTCGATGTCTTTGTGCCAGTTGTAGTAGTTAAACCGACGGACTTTATAAGGACAATTGTTGGCGCAGTAGCGAGTGCCCACGCAGCGATTGTAGGCCATGTCATTGAGCCCTTCCGGGCTGTGAACGGTGGCGGCAACCGGGCAAACAGATTCGCAAGGAGCGTTTTCGCACTGTTGGCAGGCCATGGGTTGATAGACGACTTGGGCATCCTCTTCGCCGCCGGTGAAGTACCGGTCGAGTCGAATCCAGTGCATCTCGCGACCTCTGCTGACCTGATCGCGACCAACGACTGGAATGTTGTTCTCCGATTGGCAGGCTACCAGGCAGGCGTTGCAACCAATGCAGGATTGGAGGTCGACGACCATGCCCCACTGATTTCCCTTCGAATAGTCGTAGGAATCGAAGAGCTGGAACAGTTCGACGTGAGCGTCTTCATGGGAGGCGAAGGCGGGCTCCTCTTTGTAAGCCGCCACCGAGGCTTCGCGGACGACAGGGCGACCCGCTTGATCGTGATGCTCTTGCGTCGTGACGAGAGTGTAGGTACGGGCAACTTTGGTTACGGTGACGCCAGTCGCGATTCCCATGGCGTCGCTCGTGCGGAGGGCGTAGGCGTTGTAGCCGATTCCGGTTCCGACCCGGCCTACCTTGCTTCTGCCGTATCCCAGCGTTAGGGTGACGGAGTTATCGGCATGTCCCGGCTGGATCATGACCGGCGCTTCCACTTTGCGGCCACGGCGTTCGATGCTGAGCACGGCACCGTCTTCGAGCTTCAGCTCTCTCGCTGTCTTGGGACTGACGAGGGCGGCGTTGTCCCAGACGACCTTGGTCATCGGCTCGGGGGCTTCCTGCAGCCAAGCGTTGTTTGCGAACCTGCCGTCGTAGCTGGAAGCCGACGGGAAGAAGGTGACTTCGAGGCCCGGCGCAGGCTTGGGCGCTGCAACGATGGCGGCTTCGACGGCTTTGGCGTTGGCGACAGCCTTAATGGCTGAGGCTTGGGTTCCGGCCACAATGCCGTCGTGGAGTCCTTGACGCCAGGCGGGCTCGGCAAGCTTGGACTGAGACTTCACCAAGTCGTAGCCCTTAGGGCTCGCTGTGCCGGCAAGCAGGGCGGCGACTTCAATCGCCGATCTTGTTTTGAAGATCGGTTCAATTAGAGGCTGCTGTAGGGATACGGTGCCATCGGAGGAGACGGCGTCGCCCCAGCTCTCGAGATAGTGCGACTCAGGCAGGTGCCACGTTGAGGCGAGAGCGGTCTCGTCGAGTTCGGAACTTAACTGGATGGTCGTCGGTACGGATTTGTATTTCGCGCCGAAATCGAGGTCCGCAGGTGCGCTGTAGACCGGATTGCTCCCCAGTACGACCAGCGTCTTTATTTGGCCCGCAGCCATTTCCTTGGCTAGGGCGACGATTCCTGCTCCCGAAGCGGCCGCGGTTGGGCGGGTGTAGGAGACAGTTTCACCGATATTGCCCAGCACTTGGTTCATCAGTGCGGCAAGGGCATGAACCCGAGCCGGCTGGCGGGGTCCGGCGATCACAATGGCTCGTCCCTTGTGCGCTAGCAGGTCTTTGGCGACGACCGAGAGGAACTTGTCCGATTGGCCAAGGATCTTGAGGCCTTGGGGGAGAGCGGAGATTTCGCGGGCTAGATCGGCAGCAAAACTGCTGACGTCGGAGGCACGCAGCCGAAGTCGGTGATCGGCTTGGGCACCGGTGAGGGTAAAGTTGCTTTCGACGACGTAGAGACGGTTAATGCCGGGGCCGACCGGGGCGGCAGGGGTCTCACCAGCGGCGGGGGGAGCGGATTCTTTGTGCTCCGCTTTAGGTTCGCTCTTGTGTTCTTCGCCATGAGCGGCCGTCTTGTGGGGCGTGGCGTGGCCAGCGGGGACCATGGAGTCGACCGCCTTTCTGCGGCGGGCGAACTCCCGGATCACATTCAAGCCCGGGTTGTCCAACTGGAGGAAGTCGGAGTCGAGCGAAACGACGACGTCCGCCTTGCTGAGGTCAAATTGGGGACGAAGCCGATCTCCAAACGCTAGCTCTGTACCGGCCAACGACTCGTCTTCGTTAACAGGTTCGTATTCGACCCACTTCGCTTTGGGGTACTTAGCGATGAGCCCGGCGCGTAACCCAGCCAACGTCGGCGAGACGACCGCTCCGGAGAGCACTCGGAGTTCTTCCCCATCGGCAAGACTCATACCCTTGAAGGCGACCTGGAAGGCCTCCCATGTGCTTTCTTTGCCTTTCTCGATGACTTTTTGCGACCGATCCGGATCGTAGAGATTCAGAACGGAAGATTGGGCCCAGACATTGGCGGCACCGTTAGACAAACGGTGGTTCTTATTGCCTTCGATTTTAATCGGACGGCCGTCGATGGCTTCGACCACGACCCCGTGAGCTTGTCCGCCGAGGGACATGACCGAGGCGTAGTGCTGGGGCGCACCGTGAACGAGGCCTTCGACCCCTTTCGAAAAGGGCAGGATTTTCTCGACCGGCCGACGACAAGCCGTGAGACCGGCGAGGCCCATCGAAGCGGCCATGATCTGCATGAAGCGACGGCGGGAGCCAGAATCGAGTAAATCGGTGACATCCTCCGAAAATTCCTGGCCTAGCCATTGCCGGAACTTCGGCGTGGAAGAGAGTTCGTTGAGGCTCCGCCAGAACTTCTTACCGGTCTGATTGCCAATTCCTTCTATCTGGATCATCGGTGACACCCTGAACATGTTACGGGCGGGTTAATGCCCTTCTTCGCGATCATTTCCCGCCCAAAGACCGCAGGGTCCCCCTCGGGCTTCCAATCCAATTTCGTGACGAATTTAGCCGGGCGCAGATTCGGAGCGGGATTGCGGTGGCATTCCAGACACCAGCTCATCGCTAGGGTCTGAACTTGCTTGACTTCCACCATTTGGTCAATTCGACCGTGGCAGGTAACGCAACTGACGCCGACGGTGGTGTGGGAGCTGTGATTGAAGAAGACATAATCCGGCAGGCGGTGAACCTTAATCCACGGCACGGAGTCGCCAGAAGCCCAGCTAGCTCGAACCGGTTCGAGCACGACGCTCTTCTCTTTCACCTTCGTATGACAGTTCATACACGTCTGCGTGGGCGGAATCGACGCGTAGGCAGCTTTTAATACCGACGTGTGGCAGTAGGTGCAGTCCATCCCCATATTGCCAGCATGCAGCTTATGGCTGTAGGGGACTGGTTGTTTGGGCTGATAACCGGGTTCCAGGGTGGTCGGCAACGTTGCGTAGTACAGGGTACTCGCTCCGCCAATCACCGCGAAAGCGATGACCAAGCCCACCGTTCTTAATATTCGATCCGATTTTTTGGAAAATTTAAGTTCCATGGTCGTTACAGCAGCTCCTGACGGCCGGGATGGTCTTCAAAAAGGGTTAAACGCAATTTCCTACTCATAGGGCAACCAAGACAGCCGACTCGCTTGAAGACCGTCACTACTCTCACCTTCTAGGTCTACCATAGCAGTATAGATTCTGCAATATCGTCAAAAATTCTAGTTTTACAGGAATTTCTCTGCGGGAGCGGGATTCCCATGGGCTGGACGACCGAGAATGCATTAAGGTATTAGAAATGAGTTCTGGCTGGACAGTTCGACGACCGGAGGCGCGCCATCCCGGGTACATCGGTCGCCGATTCGGCAACTTGCAGCTTCGGCTAAAACTCATTATCCTCCACAACCTTTTCTTCCTCGTTCTATCGAGTGCAGTATATTTTACTGTCTTTCCATTATTGGGGCAACGGGTGCAGAATGATCGAGCAAGAGAAGTGGGGCTGGTCATGGCGATGTTCGAGGCAGAGCAGAGTTGGAAGAGTTGGGAGAGCGCTTCCACTTCTCCAGTTCTTGCCCGCTATTCCTTTGATGAAGGTGGGGCAGAGGCGCTAGGAATCTCAAGAGACATCATGGCGTGGTTGGACAACCATCCTGGGCAGGCTTATTCCGACACCGAAAAGAAGACATTCAATTCCGGCACAGTTTCTTATCGGCGTCTTCCCGGCAAAGAAACATATAGGAAAATCCGGATGCCGGACGCCTACTATGAGCGATCGCTCGACCTTGTCCGCGTGGCCCTCTTCGCGGTCTTGGGGGTGATTTACATTCTGGCGGTAGTTTTGCTGGAGACGCTGATCATGCCGCTTTATGTATATCGGCCGTTGCACGCGATGCTGAACGCGGATCATGCCTCTCAGACGGGCGACCGAACGCACGAGATGATACCGGCGGAGGCGATACCGGGCGATGAGATTGGGCAGATTATGCGTTCCAGGAACGCGACGGTCGCCGAACTGCGACGACAGGAAGCGGAGCTGGAGCGCGCGTTGGACCGGCTGGAGGCGGCCAAGCGGAAAATGGCGGACCAAGACCGATTGGTGAGTTTGGGCATGCTGAGCGCGGGGGTTGCGCACGAGTTGAACACACCTTTGACGGTGCTGCAGGGTTCGATTGAGAAGCTTCTCGAGACGGTGGATAGTGCGGCGGCCCAGGATCGACTTCGCCGGATGCAGCGGGTGGTGGCGCGATTGAAAACGATTAGCGAAGGCTTGCTTGATTTTTCGCGAGTGCGTCGGCAGGAAAAGCAAGACGTGTCGATAAGAGAGCTGGTTGAGGAGGCATGGCAGTTGGTCTCACTGGATGAAAAGGCGAGCCGGACGGCGTTCCATGATAGGGTGCCGCCGGAATGCCGCGTTTATGGCAACGGTGATCGACTGACGCAAGTGTTTGTGAACCTAGTTCGCAACGCGTTGCAGGCTGTTCCCGACAGCGAAGGGGAGATTGTCGTGCAGGCGACACTTGAAATGAAGCATTCCGAACGATGGTGGGTTCTGGCTTTCGAGGACAATGGACCGGGCATTCCGCAAGATGTACTGCCTGACATTTTTGAGGCGTTCATTTCGACGAAGCTCGACTCGAAGGGAACCGGTTTGGGCTTGACCGTATCGGAAGGAATTGTGCAACAACATGGCGGCACGATTTCGGCATGCAATAAGCCCGGAGGGGGTGCTCGGCTGGAGATTCATCTGCCGGAGGCACCGCTGCTTATTCAGGCCAATGCAACGGAGGGAGGCAACGTTTATGCAGGCTGATGCCGCGAATACCGATCTCAAAATCGAGATCGCAATCCTGGACGACGACCTGGATTTTCGTAATTATATGGAAGACTTCCTGATGGATGAAGGGAGCTACACGGTGCGGCTGTTCGCGCACCCTGACGATCTGTTCGCGGCGAACGAACAGCATCTGCCTGATATTGTGCTTCTAGATATGAAGATGGGCGAATTCAAGGGCGACCGGGTGCTGGAACAGTTGCAGACTCGATGGCCGGGGCTGTGCGTGATCGTAGTAACAGGCTATCCGTCGCTTGAGGACATGCGGTTGACATTCAAGATGAACGTGTTCGATTATCTGTCGAAGCCGTTTTCGCTTGCTCAACTGCGGCAGACGTTGAAGAATGCGATCGACACGTTTGGGTTAGGGAAGACGCCGCAGGACCGGTTGCGAGAGCGGCTTGGACATCGGATCAAGATGCTGCGGGTGGAGCGGGATTGGTCTTTGAAGGATTTGGCGGCTACGACGAAGTTGAGTGTGTCGCAGATCAGCGCTATTGAGCGAGGCACGCACTTGCCGAGCATGGAGAGCTTGCTTTCCATTTCTAAGGCCTTTGATAAGAAGCCGTCGGAAGTTTTGGAAGCGATCGACTTTTGAAGCACTTTATTTTAGTTCTTATGATCGCTTCGAATGCGGCGATGTGGGCACAGAAGCCCGAGGCCAATGAGGCGCAGAAGCGGGTGGAGCTGAACCTGCTGGGCAAGGAAGACGCGGCGAAAGGCGAGAGTCGGCGCAACGAAAACATCCAGTTCAACTTGGTCGACAACAATGCGTTGAAAGAGCTCAACGTCCGACTGGGGGCGACGGCGACGCTGGTGCAAGAGTTTAGGGTGGATAGGGGATACTTCGGTTCTGAGTTCGGACTGGGTTCAGCGGGGCCGTTGACGTTGGCTGCGCAGGGACGCGCGGGATGGCATGGCAGCGCGTTTGCCAACCATCAGAACAGCGTCTTTTCTGCCCGCGCTTTTTTTCAAGTGGGCGACGTGAAGCCCGCCCGGGAGAACCGCTACGGATTCCAAACGGGCTGGAGCGCTTGGCGCAATGGCTTCGTTTCGTTGCAGGGGACGCAGGAAAAGTTACGGGGCCAGGTAAACGGCAATATCCTGGTGCCCTATGCTGACGAGCGTACGGCGTTGGTCCTTGACCCAGCACGGCGGTTATTGGTGCAACGCTACTTAAACGCGTTCGGGCCGGAGTTGCCGAACCGCAACAACGGAACGCGCCAACTGAATACGAACGCTCCGCAGCGGGTGGACAGCAACGATGGGGGCGTTCGGCTGGAGCAAGACTTGGGGACGAAGAATCGGGTATTTGGGGCCTATCAGTTTACGGGCCAGACGGTCGATGCTTTTCAACTGATCGCGGGTCAAAATCCGGACACGACCACGCGCTCGCATCGCGCTCGTCTGACGTGGAGCCATAACGGCAAGCTGCAACTTTCCACCGGCTTTGATCGTGTGGGTTCGCTGTTGGTGCCGGAGCCGAACGCGGTGGGGGCGATGGTTTCGACGGCGGGGTTGGGCACATTGGGGCCGTTGGCGGCGATTCCGATTGACCGGGCGCAGAATATTTTTCGACAAGAGGCGCAGTATGCGGCCAGCTTTGGCCGGCACACGATCAGCGTTGGAGCGGGGCTGACTCGACGGCAGTTTAACGGCACTGAGAGCGACGCCCATCGGGGGGTGGTGACGTTTTCGAATGATTTTGGGCGCCCGGGGATTGAGAACTTGCGGCAGGGCACTCCGTCGCAGTATTTGGCATCGGTGGGCAATGTACACCGGGGTTTTCGGCAGACGATGGGGGTCCTGTACGCGCAGGATTCTTGGAAAATATCGAACGGACTGACGGTTCAGTTTGGGCTACGGTGGGAGCTCGTTGGCCGACCTAACGAGGTCCATGGGTTGAACGAGATTCCGTACGGCGCCGACTACAATAACATGGCACCGCGGATGAGTTTTGTTTACCAGTTGCCGGGCAGGGCGGGCGTTTTGCGTGGGGCGGCCGGAGTGCACTTCGGCGAGATTTTGCCGGTATCGTATTCCCAGGTTCGTTTTTCGCCGCCGGGCAGCGTGAAGTTGGTGATTCTGGCACCGGACCTATTGAACCCGTTAGGGAGCGGAATCAACGGGAAACCGAAGGGCAACCTATATCTGATCGACCCGGAACTGGCGACGCCGTACCACTACCAGTACAACTTTAGTTGGGAGCGGGGCTTGGGCGCGGGTTGGCAGCTGCAAGCCGGTTATGTGGGCAGCCGAGCGCATAAGCTGCCGATCATGTGGTACTTGAATCGAGCCCATCCGACGCCGGGAATTCCACTGACAACGGCCACGATCAATGAGCGCCGAGCTAACACCGCGCTGGCTGATGTGCGGTGGGTGCTGAATGGATCGCGCGGCTATTTCGATGCTGGCCGAGTGACGCTGGTCGCTCCAAGAGTGAAGCGGTTCACGGTTGATACGGCGTACTGGTTCAGCAAGGCGATGGACTTGGGTGCTGACTACACGAACACGGCTTACGACGCTGATTCCCGCCTTTCCCGTAGCCAGAGCGAGTTTGAGACGCATCGGGATCGCAAGTCGCGTAGTCAGTTTGACCAGCCTCATGCGTTTCTGGCGAGGGTTAGCTACGAATTGCCGAAGGGCTGGACGATCAGCATGGTCGCGCTGCTCAAGCAGGGCACCCCATTCAACCTGACGACGCTGGATGGGCCTGGCTTCGGCAACGTGGATGGCAATGGCGGCGACCGTCCGAACTTGGTCGACCCCTCGATTTTGGGGCGGAGTTTTGGGAACCCGGATACCTCGGTAGCTCGGCTGCCGCGGGGCGCTTTCGCAACGATTACGCCGGGTTCGGAGGCGGGCAACCTGGGGGCGAACGTCTTTCGCAAGGGGGCCATTCGGAACGTGAATGCGGCGCTGGCGAAGACCTGGAGGCTGCGGCGAGATTGGCAGTTGCTGCTGCGGGCGGAGTCGATCAACCTGCTGAATACGCCGCAGTTTGCCGAACCGGGGAGCATTCTGGGCACCCCGGAGTTTGGGTTCATTACGAATACTTTGAACGACGGGCGGGCGTTTCGATTCAACTTATCGCTACAGTGGTAAAGGCGGCGACAGAGCCGCCTACTCCTTACGACGAGCCACCCCGGTGCCATGGAGGTCAGTGAGGTTTTCGACGAACTCGAACCGATCGCCATACTCTACCTGGAAGCGCCGCCAGACGCCGAGCAGCGTGTGGAGCGGGTGAATCAAGTCATCGAATAGGAGATAGCCGCCGGGTGCGACAAAGTCGACTACTGTCGTTAAGTCGGCCCAAGCGCCTTCGTCGCTATGGTCCCCGTCGACGGTCACGACATCGAAACGAACTTCCGAGTGGGCCGCCAAATAGAGGGGCACGGTCTCCCTGCTATCTCCATCGAAAAACGTGATTTCTCCCTGATGACCGACGATCTTCAACTGCCGCCGGACAAAGTCCGGGCCCGGATTATCGAGTCCGGCGTAGGGAGACAGCCAAAGATCGAACGCAATGATATTGACCCGTGGTGCTGTCGCGGCCACCATGGCTGAAGACTTTCCGAGCCGTACGCCGATCTCCAAATAGCTTTGGGGCTGCATCCCAGCCGCAATCTGCCGCAACGCGCAGGCTAGGTCCCAATACACCTCGCCCCGTTGCAGCTTAGCCTTAATTCCTGACGACCAATTCTCCAAGGCCAGGTCCAGTTGCAACTGGCCGCCAATGGTAACGACGGCTGCCGCCGTTTCGGGCCGGACAACATCAACGGAAAACTGTTTAAGCGAATAAGCCGACATAAACCTCACCTCCTAAATATTGAGCGATGGTAGCACTTCGCTTGGCGACACGACGGGCGTTCCGATTCAAGTTAGCGCCGCGGTGTAGTCCGGCACGACGAAGGCATGCTGAAACCGGGGTAGAAGGTCAGCTTGGGGCACCACCGTAATGTTTTTGGCCGTGAAGGGTGAGTACGGGCGGGGTCTGGGCGTCAACATGGAAGAGCGGCGAGAGGCGGCGGGATTGTTCCGAGGGAACTGGTGCGGCTAATCCATTTACCGGTGAGATCGGGCAGGGATGATGCGTTGGAGATCGACGCCCAGGTTCCTTGGCGTGGCGGCGGATCCAGACGAGGGCTGCTTCGACGTCTTGGACAGCGGGCGCGACGGAGCCGAGGCGGAATTGGAGCGTGAAGCCGACAGCCCCACCTTGGGACGCGTTGTTTTCGAGAGCCGGGAGGAACATCTCCGGTCTGCCGCCGGTCTAGCCGCCGCCGTGGATTCAGAGGACAGCGGGACGGGGGACGACGCTGCGACCCATCATGGTTAGCGAGAGTCCGGGCTTGTATTGGAAGGTCTCGACGTTTTTCTTTTCCCGGGTGTCGGCGGCGATCTTATTCTGATCGGGCGGCGAGCAGCGGCAGGGCAGCCAGCAACAACAGGAATCGCATGAAGAAGAGTTTATTCTCTTCCGGGTAGGGGAAGCACGGCACCGGTGACTTCCGAGCCGGCGTCGCTCGCGAGCCAGACGAGAAGGCTGGCGAGGTTGGGGAGTTGGACCCAACGGGTGGAATCGAAGTCGGGGTCGGCTGCGCGATTAGCGTGGGTATCGAGCGAGCCGGGGGCGATGATGTTGGCGCGGATTTGGCGATCTCGATTTTCGACGGCGATGGTTTTGACGAGGGAGATGAGGCCCGCTTTGGCGGCGGCGTAGGCACCAACGTTGGGGGTGGCATCGATCGCGGCAGGGCTTCCAATAGCGAGGAAGGCTCCTCGCTTGGCGGCGCGCATGACGGGGATGACGGCGCGGGCCAGGTGGATGGCGGGGCGGAGGTTGACGGCGAACATTTTGTCCCAGACGTCGTCGCCGGTTTCTTCGATCCGGAGGCCGCCCGCGAAGCCGCCGACCAGGTGGACGACCGCATCGATGCGGCCGCGAATGAGCATGACGTCATTGACCAATTGGTTGACGGCGGCGAAGTCTTCGAGCGCGACGGCGACGTGGATCAAGGCGGGGTGGTCGGGGCTTTTTGAGCGCGGGAGGCGATCCACACCGACCACTCTTGCGCCGGCTTCGAGAAACGCTTTGGTGACCGCTACGCCAAGCGCACCACTAGCTCCAGTTACGATGACGACTTTGCCTTCCAGGTTCAGAGAGAGCATTTATTTTGAAACTCTAGGTTAGCTTCTTTATCTCGACGTACTGAACTCCACTTTCCTTGCCGTCGACGCGCAACACAGGTTCGAGGCGGCCGGGGCCTGGCCTTAACTTGACGTCGGGGAGCGTAGCGCTGGTTGCGCCAGCGGGGAAGGCGACCGATTTTTCGGTTGTGCCGAGCTTGACGACAGCTTGGCCGGCGGCGGCGGAGGCGGCAAACTTCAGTTCTATGCCATAGGTGCCTGATCGCCGAACATCAACTTCCCAATAGCCGATGCCATCGGCGTCCCAACTGGCACGGGGGCCACGCCAATCCTGCCGGGTGAGGAGCACGGGGTTTTCTTGCGGAGCGCCGATGGCGATGCGGGGCGGGGCGTAGCCGCCTCGAGAGGCGGAGACGCTGCGGAACCAATCTTCGGTTTCGCGACGGAGACGGGCGACGACTTCGGGCTGCTGCGCGGCAACGTCGTTCGCTTCAGCGGCATCGGCATCAAGGTCGTAGAGTTCCTTGCCTTTGACAAGTTTCCAGCGTTGGGTGCGGGCGGCGTGATCGCGGAAGAGTTGTGGTTCGTCGCCCCGGTGCCATTGGGTGTGCAGAGTGCGGTCGGGCCAAGCGGGGGAGCGACCACTGAGTAAGGGGAGCAGGTTTCGGCCGTCGAGCGCGACCTTGGGGACCTTGACGCCACAGGCGGCGAGGATGGTGGGGAACAGGTCGATGTGGGCGGCGATGCGGTCGATCATAAGGCCCGGCGTCACTTTCGCTGGCCATTGGACGAAGCAGGGGACGCGGATGCCGCCCTGGTAGACGGTTCCTTTGAGGCCGCGCATGCCGGCGTTGTAGCGTTTTTGCTGGGGGCCGTTGTCGGTAAGGAAGATGAAGAGCGTGTTTTCGCGGAGTTTGAGGCGGGTGAGCAGGCTTTGCAGTTGGGCAACGTTCTCGTCCAGGTTTTTGATCATGCCGTAGACCTTCGCGGTGGTATCGTCGAGGCCTTGACTGCGAAATGGCTTCACATAGCTCTCGTCGATTTGGAGCGGGGTGTGGGGCGCGTTGGTGGGGATGTAGAGGAAAAATGGCTTCGTTTGATTGGCTTCGACGAAGCGGGCGGCCTCGCGGAAAAAGATGTCGGTGCAGTAGCCCTTCGTCTTTTCGTACTTGCCGTTGCGGCGCAAGATGGGGTCGGTGTAGCTATTGCCAGGAGGCGGGTCGCCGGGTTGGGCGAGGCCGCCGCCGTTGGCGACGAGGGATTCGTCAAAGCCTTGGTCGATGGCGCGCATGGGATAGTTGTCGCCGAGATGCCATTTGCCGAAGATGCCGGTGCGGTAGCCAGCGCGGCGGAGAACTTCGGCGATGGTGGTTTCCTTGGGGTCCATCAGCGAGCGACCGAGGAAGGTATCGACGACTCCGGTGCGGTAGTTGTAACGACCGGTGAGTAGGCTGGAGCGGGTGGGCGAACAGACGGGGCAAACCTGAAACTGGGTGAACTGGGCACCGGCCTTGGCGATGGCATCGAGACTGGGAGTGGTCAGGTTCGGATTGCCATGCAGGGAGAAATCTCCGTAGCCTTGGTCATCGCTTATGATGAGGATGACGTTGGGGCGGGAGGCGGGAGCGGCGAAGAGGGCGCTGGCGGCTGGGACCGCGGCGAGGAATTGACGACGGTTTAACATGGCTTCGACAGCATATCAGGGGAGGCGGAAGCGGAACAGACGGCTGGGGTCGTCTTCGGGGAGGAGGTACAAAGTGCCCTTGTCGATGGCCATGCCTTCGTTCGAGTAGCGGACGCCGCGATCGGTTCGTCCGGTCGAGATGGAGCGCTGGACGGCGAGCGATTCGGGATGGATCCATTCGATCGCGCCGACGGTCGGGCTCTTTACTCCGTTGCCGATGAGCGACCCGTCGTGAACTTTCAGATCTTGAAAACCGGTCCCGGTGGGGTTGGGGCGTTTGTCGATGAGGGTGCCGTCGGGACGCCAGCGATAGAAATGGCGCGAGTCCCAGTTGCCGCCCCAGATGACGCCGTTGCTGACGGCGACGCAGCCGACGTGGTCGGCTACGGGGAACTGCGATTCGAGCGCCAAGGTCTGTTTGTTCCGCTTTTGAATCCAAGCGCTGGATTCGCGCCGATACTCGGCGACGGGCAGCCATAGGGATTCGCCCGCCAGTTGGAGACCGCCGGGATGGTACCGTTCGCCGTCCTGCACTTCGACCATGGCGAGCCGTTTGCCGGTCTTCCAGTTGAAGCGAGAGAGGAAGCCTTTGTGGGTCGCCTTGTCAACGGCGGAGACCCAAACGACATCGCCCTCGACGTCGATGCCTTGGACGTGGTGGGTGGGGCCGACCAGGTTCGAAATGTCTAAGAGGGTTAGGGTCGCCAGTTCGATTAGCATGGGTTATTCAATTCTAATCGGGATGTCGTCGGGGTCGACGGGCATCTGGCCGAGCGAACGAAAGGTGACGTTGATGAGCAGCGGCGCGATGACGGTGGTCATAACGGCCATGATGACGACGACACTGTAGGTGGTTTGGGAGACGGTGCCGATGCCTGCTCCGATCTGGGCGACGACCATGCCGACCTCGCCGCGCGGCACCATGCCAGCGCCGATGCGACGGGCGTCTGGCCAGCCGAGGGAGAGCGCTCCCAGGCCGCACCCCAGCATTTTCGAAACAACAGCGGCGACGGTGATTACGGCAGCAAGAAGAAGCGTCTGCGGGTTTTGGAGGACCCGGATATCGAGGGCCATCCCAATGCTGGCGAGAAAGAACGGTACGAGGAGTTCGGTAACGCCCTGAGCGAGATCGTGAACGCGGCGGGAGACAGAGTCGGAAAGCGCGACGCCGGCCAGGAAGGCACCGATGATGGCGGCAACGCCGGCGTAAGTAGCGAAGACGGCGAGTGCGAAAAGCAAAATCATGGCGAGGGAAAACTGCGATTCGCCGCCTCGGAGCCGCTTCTGCATCTGGGGAATGATGCGCCCCATGGTCTTCGTACCGACGCTGAAGACAAAGATGGTGAAGCCGATGGAGATGCCGGCGGTGGTGGTCAACTGGAGAATATTGATTTCTCCCTTGGCCAGGCTCGAGACGACGGCGAGAACGACCAGGCCGAGGATGTCGTCGATGACGGCGGCGGCGAGAATGATGCGGCTGGCTCGAACGTTGAGCAGGCCCTTCGAAGCGAGCACCTGGGCGGTGATGCCGACAGAGGTGGCCACCATGGCGGTGCCGACGAAGAGGGCCTCGATTTGATTGGAGCCGTTGTAGACATAGATTCCGTAGCCCATGGCGAGCGGCAGGAGTACGCCTAAGACGGCGACGAGCGACGCGACGCGGCCGACCTTGACCAGGTCGGAGGCCTTCACTTCGAGCCCGACGCGGAAGAGGAGGAAGATGACGCCGAGGTCGGCGAGTTCGGCTGTTTGCCGTGGGTCGACCCAATTGAGAACGCTCGCGCCGAGCACGACTCCGGCGATGATCTCGCCGACGATGTTTGGCAGCCTGAGCCGTCCGAAGACTTCGCCCATGATCTTGGCGGTGCCGAAGACCAGAAGCATCGCCATTGGCAATTCGGAGCCGCCTTGCGCGCTCATATCTGACGCATCCACTCGACGAAGGAGCGGGCATAGCGGTCGAGATTTTCCTCCGCGCCGCCACCGACGAGGGGGGAACACATTTCGTAGGCCACGCTGCCGGTGAAGCCGGCCTTGCAAGCTGCGGCAAAAAAGGCTCGGTAGTTGATGAACCCTTCGCCGAACGGGACGGCCTGGACGTAGGGTGTGGTGGCGACGTAATTGACGAGTTGGGGCTCGTAGCGGTAACGCGGCTTGCGGAGGTAATCGGCGACGGTCGAGTGGGCCATCAGAGGTGCTAGGCTGGCCGCAGCATGAGCGAGATCATCGCCATGCAGGGCCGGGGCCCAGGCGTCAAAGCCGGCGCGGAGATTGGGTTCGTTCACTTCGATCAGCAGGTCTCGAAAGCTCTCGTAGCCGACGGCCACGTCGTGGTGGTTCTGCAAGACGAGTGTGACGCCGAGGGGGGCGACACGGCGGGCGCATTCGCGGAGGGCATCTACAATCAGGCGCCATTGCGCGGGGAACGGCATGGCAGGGTGTTCATAGCCCGTGAAGATTCTGACGAGCGGTGCGCCAATGTCGGCACCGAGTTGGGCGAGGGATTCCACGTGGTGAATCTGCATTTCGCGCTGGGGAATTTCAGCATGTTCGAGGTCGGCGGTGAAGTTGGTATAGCCAGCGAGGACGTTGTGGGTGAGACCGGCGGAGGCCAATTGCTGGCGGAGTTCGCGACGGCGGGGGGCGTCGAAATCGAGCAGGCTGAGATGCGGGCGCTTGGCCATGAGCATGGTGCCGTGGAAGCCAAGGGCGGCTGCTTTGGCGACGAATTGTTCGGTGGAGAGTGCCGTTTGTCCCCAGGAACCGGAGTAGCTGACGGAATGGAGTAATAGGGGCAGGGTGGACATGAGGCGTAATTAGCTATACTCTATAGCACTTTCCTCATGGCGGCTGCATATGTCCGAATACACCAAACAATCCTGGAGCAAATTCGCTCCGGCAAGCTCCAACCGGGAGACAAATTACCGTCCGAGCGCGACCTGGCGGGCAAGTTCGAAGTAAGCCTGATGACCGCGCGGCACGCTGTGTCGATGCTGCAACAGGAAGGATACGTAATCCGTCGGGTAGGCTCCGGGAGCTTCGTCGCGCCGGCGACGAGTGGGGGACAGCGATTGCAGGATCCGCATGAGCTGTTCAAGGGAAAGCTCACGGGGCGTTTGGTGGCGACGCAAATGCTTGCGGCAGGGGCGGTGGTTCCGGAGCCGATGGTGGGCATGAGCTGCGGCCTGGTGGCGCGGGTTTGGAGTTCGGGGACGAGTCGGATGATCGAAGAGCAGATCTGGCTACCGGTGGCAAACGAGCGGGAACTGCGCAAGATCGGGTCGACCCCGTTGCTGGGGTGGATTGCTCTGGACGGATTATTTGCCAAGGAGACGATCGAGGCGGTCGTGGTGCAAGGGGAGGCCTTTTTGCGAATTATCCATACTTTGTATGACTCGGCCCAGCGACCGCTTGCGCACCGGGTTTCGTTGTGTCCG
This sequence comes from Acidobacteriota bacterium, assembly GCA_025354525.1. Taxonomy (GTDB): domain Bacteria; phylum Acidobacteriota; class Terriglobia; order Bryobacterales; family Bryobacteraceae. Next base: position 35,262 of record JANXMS010000399.1, on the reverse strand, counting down.
GGGGACCAGGTGCAAGTGCAACGGATCCTCCGGCCTTAGGCCGCTGCGGGATTGCACTTCTTCCCTCACGTTTTCTCCAGGTTTGTCGAAATGGGGGGAAATGGACGAAGAATCGGTAGAAGAACGCCGTCGTCGCGCTAGGCTTCCCGCCCCCGCGAGTATGGAAATCCAGCTATGGCTGGAACTCGTATCTGGCAAGTGGCAAAGGGTTCCGGCGCGGGTGGAGAACTTCTCGCAGAGTGGATTAGAGATTCTGGCACCGGTTGAGTTGCGGGTGGGGCAGACGGTGCTGGTGGAGGGTGCGCCTGCGAGTGTGGCGTCCGGACCGGGCCGACCGCAGGGCGTCGTGGTGTGGGCGAGTCCAGTGGGGAAGCTGTTTCGGGCTGGACTTTCGTTCCATGCTCATGCCGCCACGAACCCTCCCGAGCAGGATTTGGACTTGTACGAGTTCCTGCAGATCCACCCGAAGGCGGAGCCGGAAACTGTTCATCGGGTGTATCGAATTCTGGCAGCGCGCTACCATCCGGACAATCAGGACACTGGCGGTGAGGAACTTTTCAAGGCGCTGGTCCGGGCGTATCGGGTGTTGGCGGACCCGGTGCAGCGGGCGGCGTACGATGTGGAGCGGACCCGGGTTGAGAAAAAGCAGTGGCGGATTTTCAATTCTCAGACCGCTTCCGGAGGGGTGGGCGCGGAGAAGGAGAAGCGGCGAGGGATTCTCTCGATGCTGTATCTAAAGCGCATGCGGGAGGCGGACCAGCCTGGCGTGCAGATTCAGGAGATGGAAGAGATGCTGGGGATTCCGCGTGAGCACCTCGAGTTCACGATTTGGTATTTGAAAGAGCAGGGATTCATCGTTCGCACCGATAGTGGGAGATTCACGATTTCGGCGCGGGGAGTGGACCGGGCGGAGGAGTTGGATGCTAGTCCGGCACCGGCGTCTTCGCTTTTGCAACTCGGACCGGCCGACCGGTAGCGGCCGCGGAAGGTAACCGTTAGCGGGAGCAGAAAGTGACTAGGTGTTGGCCGCGGGGGAGCAGGAGCGCGAAGCGGCCCGGCAGCGTTTCCAGGATGATCGGCTGCGCGGGGGCACCGTCGATTTCGATGCTGACGGGTCGGCGATCGAGGATTGCGATGGCCCGACCGGAGCTTTGATAAGCCACATCCACTGAACTGCCCTGAACGGCAGCGGACTTGAGATCGCCATTAAAGTCCAGCACTCGCAAGGGTGGCTCGACCGACGAGGCTTCTACCGCGACGGGTCCGGGAGGGAGCCAGAGGGTTGTCTCATCGGCGATCGGCCAAACGCGACCGTTCACCAGCGCCGGCCCTCGCCATGGGATTCCGACGCCGCGTGGGGTTTCCAGGACAAGACGGTTGGCGACCCGTTCGACCTTTTGAACATCGACCGAAGAGGAGGCAAGCAGCGGCAGATCCTGCGGCAGGATCGAGTTTTCAAAGTAGAGTGCTACCCGACTGAATGCCTTTGACGAGAGGTGTACGAGTTGGAACAGTTCGGTGCCGGTTTGTTGTTTGGTGGGGTAGACGTCCTGGTAGCGTTCGACGATGTTGATGTCGATCGCCAATTTTTCGCTATGGGAGGTGAGGGGACGATACTTCTCGGCGATCTGCGGATAGCGCTGGGGACCCAGGTGCCAGATGGTGGCCGGATCTTCAATGAGGAACGTGAAATCGTGCTTTTCTAGCAGGGGCAGTAGGCGGCCGGCGTCGGCTCCGATCAGTTCGCGCATGCGAGTATCGAATCGATCATCGACGTGGGTGAGCACGATATCGAGATGGGGCTTCCGCTTCCGCTCGGCTTCGACGCGGGCGAGCCATTCTTCTTGCATCTGTTGGGCGAGACGGGCGCGGTAGTCGAGCCAAGCGCTGCGAAGTTCGTGCTTTTTCTCGGTGACGATAGTGAGTGGATCGACGCCGTGTTGGCTCTTGAACGCGGCGCGGACGTTGTCGTTGAAGGGTGTGAAACGGGCCGGGTTGTCGATGCCTTCGAGCGATTCGAAATAGAGTTCGGCGAGATTGATGCCGTCCCAGTCAAAGCGGCGGACGAGGTCCGAGAGGCCCCCGGCGATGGCTTTGACACATTCGGGGTGTTGGAGGTTCATCAGCTTTCGCCAATCGAGTTGGGCGTCCTGCAAGAGCGCCGTTTTCTCTCGCCATTCGGGATGTTGGTGCCAGAACTGCTCGCTCACATGGGGAAGTTCGACCCATGCGTAGACCAGGATGGCTCGCTTGTGGCAAGCCTCAATGAGCTTGCGGAGGTACTCGTCGCGACCTGCGTCGCGGTCGTGATAGTGCCAGGCCGCGACGTGAAGCGCTCCGATGCCGGCGCGACGCCACCGTTCGGCGAAGTAGTCGGGGTCGACGCGCAGGCGGTAGGAGGAATCGAAAAAGGCCCAGAGGCGGCCGCTGCGGTAGGGCGGCTGAAGGCCCAGATCGGTGAGGGCCTGGAGTGTGTAGGGGAAGCGTTCATGGCCCTCTTTGCCGGGCGTTACGGCGAGCCAGAGAACGGCACCCGCACCGCGTCGGATGCCGACCATCAGGGGTGCCTTCGACCATCGTTCGTGTGCGTAAATGCTGGCGTCGGCTGGCACTTCGTAGTGCGGCAGGTTGATCGACTTTTCCCAGACAATGGGCAATTTAGGGTCAGCGCGGTCGATTAGGCTGCGTGTTGGCACCCGCTTCGTGGTGGGTCGGATGCCTAGGGCTTCAGCGAGGGGGCTTTCGCCTTCGATGATGACTAGCGCTCCAGCCTCAATGCGGGGTAACCAGGAGGCGGGCGCGGCGGCGGTTCCGCCGGGGAGCACGATGAGACTTGAAGACCCGTCGGCGGCGGGCATCATCCCGATGGATCCCAGGATCGCCGGCCACGAAGTCGGCTCGTCGCCCACGACGTGAAATGCGTATTGGAACGCGGGTCGGCCGGCTTCGAGAGCCAGGCTGGAGAGAAGAAGACTAGCGAGTAAGCGCATACCAGAAGCCCGCCCGAATGTCGAAATAGTTGGGTCGGCGTGGATTGCCGGTGTTGACCAAATGAGCGCCGCGCAGAGCTTGGACGGTGAAGACCATTGAGGGCGGCATTGCGGACCAGCGGAAGCGGACGCCGGGGCCGGTCTCGGCCGTATTGGCCCAGTATTGGCGCTTTAAGTCAGCGTTCAGATTCATGGCCCAGAACAATTGCGCCCGCAGGGTGTTTTCGTCCTCGCTGCCGCCGAAGTTCCGGCCGAATTTGTTTTGCGTTTGAAAAATTGTGTTGTGGTCGAAGCGGCTGAAGTAGACGGCGTCGTTGGCGGTTTCAGCGAACCAGCCGGGCTTGGTATTGAGGACGGTGGGGCCGTAGAAGCGGGTGAGGCTGAGGCCGGCCCGATAGTCGGACCGGGCGCGAGGCACGTCGTCGCGTCGGAGGTAGCTGAGCGCGGTGCCGGCCTCGGCCCAAGCGAATAGGCCTTGATGAACTGGCGTGGCGACGCCGAGGCCGAGGATGACGGCGCTTTCCGAGAGGTACAGCGGACTCGAAGCGACCAGTCGCGACCGATCCATGGTTCCGCTACGGGCATCGCCGACGAAACGCGCCGAAAAGTAGGGGCGCAAGGGACCCTTCACCTTTACTACCGACTTCAATTGCCCGTATGCGAAAACGTCTTGCCAACGGGAGCTATACATGGGGAAGAGCCAGAAAGTAGTCTGGAAGCGGGCACCGGCGGACTGAAGATTTTGGTAGGCCTTGTTGGCTTCCTGAGCGACCTTTGGGTCGGGGCTGCGGCGGGCGAGATCGAACCAGCGCGCGGCCACCGAGTCCTGCTTGGTGATGTTGTGCGCCCAGCCAAGCTTGAGCATGACTTCGAAGTCGAGCGGATCCGTTTCGTGGGCAATTGCGAGGTACTTCAGCGCGTCTTTCATGTAACCCTTTTCGAGCGACTTGTCGGCTAGCACTTTCGCTTCGACGCGCCGTTCGGCTTGGGGGGCCTCGGCCCGCTTGCGGAGGGTCCGAGGTAGTTTGAGTGCAAAACGAACCCGGTCAGCGAGTTCGGTGTCGTCTTGTTTGAGCACGCGATCGAGCAAGGGCATGGCACCGGCCAAGTCGCTTCGGTTGAGACGGAGGAAGCCGAGTTGGGCCACCGAGAGCAGGTCGTCGGGTGCAGCGCTGACGATGCGTCGGAACTCGTCTTCCGCTTCGGGTTTGCTGCCCATCTCGAGCAGGAGGTAGGCAAGTTCCCTGCGCAGTTCGACGTTGGCTTCATCAAGGGCAAGAGCCTTCCGAAATTCGTAGACATAGGGATAGCGCTGGGGCAGCAGTTCGCGGGCCGCTTCCGCCACTCGGGGCTCGGTCCCTCGACTGGCGGCCAGCAGCGCGGAGGTTGCGTCCTCGGTCCTACCCATGGCTTTCCAAACGCGTCCCAGATCGAGCAGGAAGATACGCAGCGTCGGCTTGAGTCGCCAAGCCGTCTCAAAGTGCGCGGCGGCAAGAGCGACTTCGTCGCGCTGCTCGGCAAGCTTGGCCAACTCTTCGTGACCGGAGTAGTTTCCAGGCAGAGCGGCTACGGCCTGCTGCCAGCGTGCTATGCCGTCCCGGAGCGGTTGATCGATGTTTTGAAATGCCTGCTCGGCGGTCTGGCGGCTGGCGGGATCCCCTGTCTTCCGCACCCGATCAAAGACTCGGCGGGCTTCGATGCCTTGCCGCGTTTCATGGGCCAGAAACGCATATTCGAGGGCGACATGGTGGTCGGCTGGATCGAGCTCCATCGCTTGGCGGAACTGATCCCGAGCGGCGGCGGTTTCGCCGATCTTGAGGAGTGTATAGGCGAGATCCTTGCGAATGGCTCCTCGGTCGGGCGCTAGTTTGGTGGCCTGTTCAAAGAAGCCGACGGCTTGGTCAAACTGCTTGACGCGGAGAGCGGCGTAGGCCTTTTCAAGGACGACATACGCGGGATCAGCGGCACCTGCGACGACCGCCAGCGCTAGCCACAGTGCGATTACTCTTGTTTGCATGGCTTCCCGACGGTAGTGCGATGAAGCCAGAAATTCTCTCAGGCAATATAAAGGGATGGCCTTTGCTGGTGTGGATTACTTCCTGATTGACTCTTCGTTTACCGAGGACGAGTTGCTCGTACGTCGTTCGACGCGGGAATTCGTCGAGGCTCGGGTGGTCCCGCTGATCAAGGACGCTTACAACAACGCTCAATTTCCGATGGAGCTGATTCCGGAATTGGGGCGGATGGGTTTTTTTGGCGCCAACCTGCAGGGATATGGGTGCGCCGGCGTCAGCAATGTCGAGTACGGCTTAATGATGCAGGAGTTGGAGCGGGCGGACTCGGGGCTGCGATCTTTCGTAAGCGTGCAGGGTGCTTTAGTCATGTACCCGATTCATGCGTTCGGCAGCGAGGAGCAGAAGGAACGCTGGCTGCCGCAATTGGCGACGGGCCAGGCGATCGGCTGCTTCGGTTTGACCGAGCCGGATTTCGGTTCGAACCCAAGCGGGATGAAGACGAAAGCGCGGCGGGACGGAGACGGCTGGATTCTGGACGGCGAGAAGACGTGGATCACGAATGGCTCGCTGGCCGACGTGGCGCTGGTGTGGGCCCGGACAGAAGATGGCATTCGCGGCTTCCTGGTTGAGAAGGGAACACCGGGGTTCTCCACCACCGACCTGCACGGAAAGCTTTCGATGCGCGCTTCGGTTACGTCGTCGTTATCGATGGCGAATTGTCGGGTGCCGGCGTCGGCGATGCTGCCCGGCGCGAAAGGATTGAAGGGTGCACTTGCTTGTCTGACGCAGGCGCGGTTCGGGATCGGCTGGGGGGTGCTGGGCGCGGCGATGGAATGTTACGAAGTAGCGCGCCAGTACGTGATTCTGCGAAAGCAGTTTAACGACCGGCCGCTGGCATCGCATCAACTGGTGCAAGAGAAGCTGGCGAACATGATCAGCGAGATTACGAAGGCGCAGTTGTTGGCTTTGCATGCCGGCCGGGTGAAGGATCAGGGTAAGCTCGAAGCGGCCCATGTTTCGATGCTGAAGCGCAACAACGTGGCTATAGCGCTCGACTGTGCGCGCATCGCCCGGGACCTATTGGGGGCGAACGGCATCATGGACGATTACCCGATCATGCGCCATTTGTGCAACCTCGAAACGGTGAAAACCTACGAAGGGACCGACCATATTCACACTCTCGTGATTGGAGAACGTGTGACGGGTGTTGCGGCGTATCGGTAGGTAGCCTATACTGTTGTGAGGTAGTTCGTTTCATGCCGATACTCTTTTACGTCTTGACAGTGATTCACGTCATTGTTTGCTTGTTCCTGATGATCGTGGTTTTGCTGCAGAGCGGCAAGGCGGCCGATCTGGCCGGGGCATTTGGGGGCATGGGCTCTCAGACGGTCTTTGGGCCGCGTGGTGCCGCTACTGTGTTGAGCAAGGCGACCACGATTGCCGCAGGTTGCTTTCTGGTAACCTCTCTTTCTCTTTCGATTATCTCGACGAGACAGGGTGGCGGTGGCAGTTCGAAATCGGTACTGGAAACTACAAAGGATCCGGCGGCGGCCCAGACCAAGCCAGGCGGGGTAACGTCGGTCACCGTTCCTGGGGCCGAGCCGAAAGTGGAACTCTTTAATGAGAAGGGCGAGAAGGTTGGCGAACAAAAGCTCGACCTGACAAACCCGAACGCTGCGCCGACGCAACAACAGCAGAAGAAGTAAATCGTGTTTTCCCCACTGCGGAGGTGGCGGAATTGGCAGACGCACTAGCTTGAGGTGCTAGCGGGAGCAATCTCGTAGGGGTTCAAGTCCCCTCCTCCGCACCATTTTTGACCAGGCCATCCTAACCGGTGGCCTTTTCTATTTCCTTCTCCAAGAAGCGAAACAGGGAGGACTCCGCGAGGTAGCCGGAGGTACACTGGAGGGGTAATATGCTTTTCCGACTTTTGGCTGCTCTCTTGATGACTCTATTGCCCCTCTTCGCAGAAGGGGAACTTTCCGGGCGGCGCGCTCCCGGGTTTGCACTGCCTGACTTGAACTTGAACTATCATGATGTGGCCGATCTGCGGGGTCGTGTGGTTTTGATCGAGATCATGCAGACGAGTTGTCCGCACTGCAAGACTTTAACTGCCACGCTTGAGAAGGCGAGGCAGAAATACGGCAACAAGATCGCCGTTTTGCACATCGTCAATCCTCCTGACAATCAAGCCACCGTAAAAAAGTACATGACGGAGAACGGGGTCACTTCGCCGATGCTGTTCGATTGCGGGCAGGTCGCAGCCTCGTACATGATGATCACCCCGCAGCGGCCTTCCTTGAGCGTTCCTCATCTTTTCGTGATAGACCAGAGCGGGTTCATCCGAAATGATTTTGGCCATTCCGAGGCTACCCGCGGCATCTTTGAAGGCTCAGGGCTCGATGCCGAGATCGACAAGGCGCTGGCCCCGAAGCCCGCAGCGAAAAAGAAATAGTTCCTCGTTAAAAATTCGATAAGCTGTCAGAGACTCTTACCGGCATGCCTGCAGACACACTTACCCTGATCGACAACCGAACCGCGAAGACATACGAGCTTCCCATTAAAGATGGCACCATCAAGGCCACCGATTTGAGGCAAGTCAAAGTCGACGCCAATGATTTCGGCATGATGACCTATGATCCCGCCTACATGAATACGGCGGCGTGCAAAAGCCGGATCACGTTCATTGATGGCGACAAGGGAATCCTCAACTATCGGGGCTATCCGATTGAGCAACTGGACGAAGGTTCCTACATCGAAAGCGCTTATTTGCTGCTGTACGGCGAACTGCCCAATGCCAGTCAACTGGCGCACTTTAATGGCGAACTGCTCGAACGGGTGGAACTTCCGGCCTTCTTTGATCGGTTCTTCGATGGATTTGAGCAGCACGCGCACACGATGTCGATGTGGATGGCCGGCCTCGCCGCACTCTCGGCCGCCTATCCGGAATCGCGCAAGGTTTTAGACGCAACGGTGCGCAAGGAATTTATTCTGCGGGCAATTGCCCAAGTACTGACGCTGGCAGCATACGCCTACCGTCGCGGACAGGGCCTCCCGTTGATTCGGCCGAAAGCGGGACTGGGCCTCGTCGACAATTTCGTGCACATGCTTTTTGAAAAAGAGCCGCATCCGGTGCTCGTGCGTGCGCTCGATGTTTTGTTCATTCTGCACGCTGATCACGAGCAGAACTGTTCAACCTCCACCATGCGTTTGGTAGGAAGCTCCCAAGCCGATCCGTTTACGTCGCTTTCCGCGGCCGCCGGTGCGCTCTTTGGCCCTCTTCACGGCGGTGCCAACGAGGCGGTATTGAAGATGCTCCGCCAGATCGGCAGCGTCGAGCACATTCCGGAGTTCATCACCCGCGTCAAGGCGGGCGAAGTCCGTTTAATGGGCTTTGGCCATCGGGTGTACAAAAACTACGATCCGCGCGCCAGAATCGTGAAGCAGACGGCGGAATCGGTGTTCGCTGTTACCGGCAAAAACCCGCTCCTGGACGTGGCTGTGGAACTCGAGCGGATCGCTTTGAGCGACGAGTATTTCATCAAGCGCAAGCTATATCCCAACGTCGATTTCTACTCCGGCTTGATTTATGAGGCGATGGGCTTCCCGGCAGACATGTTCACTGTTCTGTTCGGAGTTGCCCGGACGTCCGGATGGCTCGCGCAATGGGAAGAGTTGCTTGGCGACGAGGATCAAAAAATTGGCCGCCCGCGACAAATTTTCCTGGGCGAAGGGAAGCGCGACTACGTCACTTTGGAGAATCGCAAGTAGCGGATTGCTGGCGCTGCTGCCGGTGCTGGCGAGTGAACTGCATACGGCAGCACGCGCCGGAGACGTGCAACGTGTGTTGGAATTGTTGCGCTCCGGAGTGCCGGTCTCGGCGCCGGATACGCTCGGGGGCACCGCGCTTCACGACGCGTCCTGGAGCGGACACCGGGACGTTATCGAAGCTCTGCTGACGGCCGGAGCCGACGTAAATGCCCGCCACACCGAAGGCGGATCGACCCCGCTCCACTACGCGATCATCACCAATCGCGGGCCAATCGTTGCGATGCTCCTCGACCGCGGTGCCGAATTGGAGGCGCGCGACCGGGCGGGTTCGACAGTTCTTCACCTCGCCGCCAATCGCGGATACGAAGAGTTGGTGGAGTTTCTGATCACGAAGGGCGCGAGGGTGGACGAAGAGGACGAAAGCGGCGTGACGCCGCTGGAAGAAGCCGCGTGGAAGGGGCAGGCGACGATCATTACGATCTTGCTTCGGCACGGCGCCAACGCCAAGCATCGAAACCCGCGCACCAAGGCAACGCCGTTGCACGCGGCGGCCCAGAAGGGTCACGCCGAAGCAGCCAAGCTACTGTTAACGGCAGGGGCGTCACCGACCGCGTTGGACGGCGAGGGCACTCTGCCGCTCGATCTTGCGTTGCGCTTTCGCCAGGTTGCGGTGGCGGACGTCCTGTTGGCGGGCGGCACCCAGCTCGACAAGGTCCAGTCCCGACTCGAAGCCGCGGTGGTCGCAGGGCAAATCGAGCTGGTGCAGTGGTATATTGCCCATGGCGGTCGCGGCGACGCGCTCACTGGATTGGGATCCACCCTGCTCCACGATGCCGCGCTGAAGGGGCACTTGGAGGTTCTCCAGGTGCTGCTCGGAGCGGGAAGCAAAGTCACGGTGCTAAACGCCACTGGGGCGAGCGCGCTGCACGATGCGGCCCTGGCTGGCCAGCGGTCGGCGGCGGCGCTGCTGCTCGACCGAGGCGCGTCAATCGACCTGCAGGAGCGAGAGACTGGTGCGACGGCACTCTTTCTCGCCGCCTCTTGGGGAAGGTTAGCCGTGGTCGAACTTTTGCTCGAACGCGGGGCGAACCGACGGCTCCGCAACAAGTCGGGCAAATCCCCTCGCGAGATCGCCAAGGAAAATGGGTATACGGAATTGGCCGAAATCCTTTAAAGGAAGCGAACCTGAGCATGTTGCCGAATGATTTTGAATTAATGTCGATGTTGCGGGAGCGCGTATTCAGCGCCTTGTTGGGCGATGTCCTCGACAAGATGGGCCTGCTGCACCAGTTTCTACCCCCGCCGCTGCGGGACGACATGATCGTCGCAGGCCGCGCGATGCCGGTTCTTGAGATCACGCTGCCCGAGGACGCCGACCCGCTCCGCAAGCCATTCGGCCTGATGCTGGAGGCGCTCGACGATCTTAAGCCGCTCGAAGTTTATGTGGCCGCCGCGGGGATGCCTCCGTATGCCCTTTGGGGCGAACTCATGTCGACCCGTGCCCATCAGTTAGGCGCGGCCGGAGCCGTGATGGACGGCTACTCTCGGGACACCGCCGGTATCCTCGCAGTTGGCATGCCCGTCTTCTCCACCGGTTGCTACGCCCAGGATCAAGGCCCCCGCGGGGAGGTCGCCGACTTCCGCGTCGCGATCCAGTTCGGCCAGGTTAACGTCTCTCCGGGCGACTTAATCTTTGGCGACCGCGATGGGGTTTTGGTGGTGCCGCGAGCAGCTGAGGAAGAGTGCATTCGCCGCGCGCTCGAAAAGCTGGAAGGCGAAAGCCTGGTCCGCATCGCCATCCAGAACGGGATGAGCACGGTGGAAGCCTTCGCGAAATACGGAGTGATGTAGGCTTGCGGGCGCTCATTCTTGGGGCCGGGTTTACCGGTGCGCGCGTCGCCCGCCGCCTGGAAGCCGCCGGGCACAAGGTGGTATGCACGAACTCGCAGAACCTACCGCTTCCTGACGTCTCGTTTCTAGCCACGCTCCCCGGCGACGACTGGGTCGTCCTGCACTCGATCCCTGTGATCCGCCAACCCGAGGGCCTCTGGGAGCCCACGCCGCTGCTCGTGCCAGCCTTGCGCGGGAAGGCTCTGCGGGTTGTCTACATCTCCACCACCGGGGTCTACGGCGACGCACGGGAGGTCAACGAATCGACCCCGGTCAGCGGCCGCACGCCGCGCGAAACGCTCCGCATTCAGGCCGAAAAGTCGGTAGCCGAAGGCCCGTGGTCAAGCTGCATCCTCCGCCCCGCCGCGATCTACGGACCGGGCCGCGGCGCCCACGTTTCGATTCGAGAAGGCAAATGGAAGATCGGTGGCGACGGCAGTAATTTCGTCTCCCGCATTCACGTTGATGACCTCGCCACCCACGCTCTCGCCGCCCTCAGTAGCAACCTGGACGGTGCCTGGCCCGTTGCCGACGAAGAGCCGTGCACGACCCTTGAAATCAGTCGTTTCTGTTGCGACCTTCTGGGCCTGCCGATTCCCGAATCGGTCGCCCCCGGATCGCTCGATGAAACCCGGCGAGCGGACCGCCGCGTGGACGGCTCGGCGATCCGATCCCGCCTTGGCATTTCGCTCAAATATCCTAGCTACCGAACCGGCATTCCGGCATCCTTTAGGGAAGAATATGGCAGATCAAAACTTTGACGCGTTTTTGCTCGTCGGCTTCGGCGGACCGGAAAAGCGGGAGGACGTTATCCCCTTCCTCGAGAACGTTCTGCGCGGTCGCAATGTCCCGGCCGAACGAATGCTTGACGTCGCCGAGCATTACTACCACTTCGATGGAGTGAGCCCCATTAACGCCCACTGTCGAGAGCTCCTCGCCGCGGTTACGGCGGACTTCGCAGCCCATGGCGTCACGCTGCCGCTTTACTGGGGCAATCGAAACTGGGCCCCGTACCTTCCCGATACGATGGCCGCGATGAAAGCCGCCGGCGTGAAGCGCGTGCTCGCTTTTCCGACGTCCGCCTTCAGTTCCTACAGCGGTTGCCGCCAGTATCGGGAGAATCTCGCGGACGCCGTCGCGTCCGTAGGAGACATTGAGGTCACGACCATTCGCCGCTTCTTCAATCACCCTGGATTCATCGAAGTCATGATCGAAAGCGCCAAGGACGCGATCGCCGCGCTACCCGGTGCCAAAGTCCTTTTCAGCGCCCACAGCATTCCGAACTCGATGGCCGATACCTGCTCCTATACCGCTCAGTTGCAGGAAGCCTGCCGCCTCGTTGCCGAAGGTGCCGGCGTTTCGGACTGGAGGCTCGTCTACCAAAGCCGTAGCGGCCCCCCAACTCAGCCTTGGCTCGAACCCGACATCCTCGACGCGCTGCGGGCCGAGAAGGCAGCGGGCACCGCGGCCGTCGTGGTGCAGCCCATCGGCTTCATCAGCGACCACATGGAAGTCATGTTCGACCTCGACTACGAAGCGCAGCAATTGGCCGAAGAGTTGGGTCTGCCGTTTCTCCGCGCAGCCACCGCCGGCACTCATCCGCGCTTCGTCACTATGGTTCGGGAACTTGTTTTGGAGTACCTTCACGGTGCTCCGTCACTTTCCGTAGGCATGCTGCCTCCCCGGCCCATGGGCTGCCCGGTCGATTGCTGTCCGCGCCCGGCGGGCCGACCAGGGGTACGATAAAGAGCGATGAAAGATGTGATTGCTGAATACCACCATTGGAAGGCCCAGGGAGAAGGTTTGCGGACAGAGGCGATGCGAGCGATGGAATCGCGCTATCGCGAATTGCTGACCGAAGCCATTCAGATCGCCGAAGAGTATCGGGCTGACTTCGGCGTCGCCCTCAAGCTACCAGCCGGCGTGGCGGCGTTTGAGTTCAAAGCGGGAGGAGCGAAGAAGGCGAAACCGCCCGCTCCGGTAGCCGTGGCGGCGGCCCCTCCCCCGCCCCCTTCCGCTCCCAACCCGAAGCTAGGCCCGCTCGAAAGGCGCCTCGCCGGAGCCCGCAAGAAGTTCGAGGCAGCGAAGGCGGTCGGATCTCCGACCAAGAATCTCGAGGATAAGATTTACGAGGTCGAGGACGAGATCCGGCTCGCACAATTGGCTTAGTACAGCGGCTTATCCTTGCTATCGAAGCCGGTCTTGCCGAGCGACTTTAACAGCGCTTCAGCACCGGTACGCATCAGCACCAGTTCACTCGGTCCTTGGAAAAAAGTAAAGCCTTCGTCCATGTACTGTTTGATCTGCTCGGGCGTACCGGCTGGGCGACCCACCGGTTTCCCATTCTTCTTGGCCGAGGCGACGATCTTCTTCAGCGCCGCTTGATAGGCCGGGTTGTCTGTTTTGCCCCGGAGGCCCATTGAATAAGAGAGGTCGTTCGTCCCGATAAAGATTACGTCGACGCCCTTGGTTGCCGTAATCTCGTCGATCCTGTCGAGCGCCCGAACCTCTTCGATGATGATGATGGTGATGGCATTGCGATCAGCGAAATCGGCATAGCCTTCCGGGGCCGGCCAGCGGAGTGAGGGCAAACCGGGCCCCGAACCGCGGCGACCATGGGCGGATACTTCGTCGAATCGGCCGCTTGCTTGGCCAATTCCGGTGTCGAAGTGAAGGGAAATACGACCCCCAGCGCCCCGGCGTCCAAGGCTCGCTTCGCGGTCCAAAGCTCGTTCACCGGCACGCGGATAAACGGGACCGCCTTCAACCCCCGCGTCGCAAGCACCATATTGCGCGCCGTTTCAAGGGTAATGGGCGAGTGCTCCATCTCGATCCATAAAAAATCAAAGCCCATGTTCGCTAGCGTCGCCGCGACGTCCGCGCTCGCCACCGTCACCGTAGCGCCGATCACCGGCTTACCTTCGCGAATCAACTTCTTGACGGGATTCTCCCAAAGCTCTTGCGCGGCTAGCGGAAGGGCTAGAACTCATAGCATTGCCATCCATTTCATAATTGCGTCTCCTGTCTTTTTGGCTGGCACAGTAGCCGCCGGGGGCAAAGATATCACAAGATAGTAGAGCATGCGCACTGTGATCCTTTCCGCACTCCTCCTGTCCGTGGCGATCAAAGCCGAGTCTCCAGCCGTGACCAAGGTCCTGACACTGTTTAACGATTTGAACGTTGCCAAAAACGAAAAAGCCGCTGGGCGCGTCAAAAAGGTCAGCTTCACACTGACCGACGGAGAGATCAATGAGTATCTCCGCCACGCGCTGACCGTAAATCCGCGGCCGGGCCTGGATAACATGCGCGTGCAATTTTACCCAAGTAACTATTTGGCCACGCTGGTTACTGTCGACTTTGACGCGGTCGAGCGATTCCGCCCTGGAACGGTGCCGACGCTGCTCCGGCCAATCTTGAATGGCAAGCGGGCGATTCAAGTCGACGTACGACTCCAGCCCCAAGTTGGCGTCACCACGTTTTCAGTGGAAAAAGCCTCCTTCGAGAGCGTTCGGATTCCGGCCTTCGTCGTCGAGCAAATGATTGCGGCCGTAGCGTCGCGCCAGGCGGAGAAGTTCGACACGACCAAGCCGATCCCCCTCCCCTTCGGCCTCCAGTCCATCCACACCGAATTAGGCAAAGTCAGCGGAGCAAATTGAGTTGCTAGGATAGGGATATGAAGCTTGTCACTTTTTTCGCCATCGCGACGATGGCGGCCGTAGCGGCCGATCCTTCCACTTTGGTTGTTGATCGCGGCCTGCCCCAAGCCAACTGGAATAACGCCGCTGGCGTCACCGAACGGAGCAACGTTCGCTGGACGCTGTACGAGCAAGGCTTTGTCGCCGACGAGATTCGCCTGGGCGAACCCGGCGAGAAGTGGGTTGTTGACAAGGTCCGCGTTTGGACCGTCCCCGGAGCCCGCGGAGTTGACCCGGCGACCTTGGGCGACTTTTATTCAAACGTCCGACTCTACTTCGGCCCGGCGGCAGGCGACCTGAACAAGGTCGCCAGTGGCGATCTTCAGCCCGGCAGCAATGAAGCATCGGCTCAGGTCCAGATTGCCGATGGCGTCATGGAAGGCGCTCCGCTCTACGACGATTTCGGTGCCCACTATCGTATCTGGCAGGTCGACTTCTCTGACTTAAACGTCGCCGTAGCCGGTGGCGATACCTATCGGTTCGGGGCCCTCGGTACCGGTCGGGACAAACAGGCGTGGTTCACCCACGGTGCCAATGCGGCCAAAAGCTCCGCCCGTCAGGACGGGGCCGATGACAAGCTGTTCCTTTACGACACCGAAGGGAAGTTCGCGGGTGAGTACGCCGCCAACGGCAAGACTTGGAACAAAGGTGCCGATCTCAACGTGCAAGTCTTTGCCCACTTGGACGCGGAGTTAGCAGTCGAAGACGGCCAACTCGCCGTCCGCGGAGCTCTCGCGGCGCAGATTGATCCCGCTACCGTCCGGATCAATGGGGCCTCGCCACGTGGGTTCTCCATCAGCGAGGGCAATCAGAAGATCGGCTTCAACGGCGCCACCAAGGGTTGCCTGACGGCCCAGCGGTTCGATGGAGCCAGTGTTCGGGGTTGCGTCCGCTAGTCCTGCGAGGACACTTTCGGCTCTTGAAAGGTGATCGTTGATTCGGCCGAGAACTTCTTGAAGTCGCTGTAATTAACTTCAATTCGGACGCGTTTCATCATGCCGAGTAACCGGGCGTTCGCCGAGACGCTTACGGTTTTGGGGAAGCAAACTTCATCGTTCATCCGTGTCTGGTCGATCTTCACGGCGGCATCCGGCTGTAAGCGCAGAAGGAACAGGCCGAGCGAGATCGTGTCGGTCGTTTTCATATCAAGCCGCATCCAGTCAGACGTCGTTTTGTCGACACACGCTTCGCCCTGAAATTTTTTTAACTGGTCGGCTCGTCGGCCTTTGGGGTTAAAGCTGTCCCGCGGAACACCTCGGATCAGCCAGCACGGTCTGCCATTGACAACCGCGTCGCCAAGCAGCTTAAGATCAAACGCTTCGAGCAATTGCCGTCGCCCCTCCAGTTCCTCTTTTTGCGCGCCCGCCGATTCGCCCCGGCGTTTGGCCCGGGCCGCTGGCGTCTCCTTCTTGATCTTGGCAATCTCCTTGTCGATCTTGCCCTTCTCTTCGCGGAGTTCTCGCTCGTTTAATGACTTACCGCTCCGCGCGACCACCATTTCGAGTTTGGTCCCGTCATAAAACAGAACGTCCTTGGTCGTCCGTTCGACGGACTTCCTCTTGCCGTCTTTGTCGAAGAACTCGACCGTGGAGTCCTCGCGAAACGTGTATTGATCCCGGACGGCGTAGTTCCGCTCGTCCTTTTCCACGGCACGACGAAAAATGTCCTTCGGATCCTGTCCGAAGGCTGCAAATACAAAGAAGGGAATGATTATGGAAACGCGCACGTAGTAGAAACGTAGCAGCGGCTGCTTTCGTTCCTGGCACTCTACAATGAAAAGAGCCTATGAGCCTACCCGCCACCGAGCAGCGATTTCTCGAGCTGCAGAGAGAGAGAGTTCGAAACCTCAGCCCCACTCGGAAAATAGTGTTTCCAGAGGGGGGTGACCTCCGGGTTATCGCCGCGGCCGACCGTCTTCGGCAGGAACAACTCATCGAACCCGTCCTCGTCTCCGGCCCGCAGGATGACCGCTATTGGCGAATCCTCTACGAACGCCGCCGCGCCAAGGGCACCACCGAACTCGAAGCCCGCGCCTTGGCTCGTACGCCGCTGTACTATGCAGCGTTGATGGTCGCCGCCGGAGACGCCCATGGCTTCGTCGGCGGAGCGGCCAATACCACCGCCGATACGGTCCGCGCGGCCCTTCAGTGCGTTGGCCCCGCGGCAGGCGTCCGGACCGTCTCCAGCGTCATGTTCCTCTGCGCCCCGGATCGCGTTCTCGCCTTCGCCGACTGTGCCATTATTGTTGATCCGTCGGCCGTCCAATTGGCGGAGATCGCGATCGCCACGGCAGCCAGCGTCCGCTCCGTCATGAAAGAGGAGCCCGCATTGGCGCTCCTGTCTTTCTCCACCAAGGGCAGCGCCCAACACTCTTCGATCACCAAGGTTCAGGAAGCCGTTCGCATCGTGGCCGAGCGTGCGCCCGATCTGCGCATTGACGGCGAACTGCAAGTGGACGCTGCTCTCGTCGCCTCCGTCGCCCAAAGCAAGGCCCCCGGCTCGCCTATCGCCGGCTTGGCCAACGCTCTGATTTTCCCGGATCTGGCTAGCGGTAACATCGGCTACAAACTCGTCGAACGTCTCGCCGGGGCCGCCGCCTACGGACCCTTTCTCCAAGGGCTCGCCAAACCAGTCAATGACCTCTCCCGGGGCTGTTCCGCCGACGACATTTACGCCGTCGCCCTCGTCACCGCCCTGCAATCCTGATGCTCCCCCTCGTCTACCATCCCGACTACGACCTCAACCTGGGCGCCCACGTCTTCCCCGCGCAGAAGTATCGACTGATCCGGGAAGCCCTCGCCGATTGGCCCGTCCACACCCCAGAACCGGCCACCGACGAAGACATACTCCGTGTTCACTCCCGCGCCTGGACCACAGCCTTGCGGGACGGCACCTTAACGCCGCAGCAGATTCGGACCCTCGAAATCCCCTGGTCCGACGCTATGGCGCGCGGCTTCTGGCTCGCCGCCGGAGGTACGATTCTGGCCGCCGAATTGGCGTTGTCGGCCGGAGCCGCCTACAACATCGGCGGCGGCTTTCACCACGCCTTTACCGACCACGGCGAAGGCTTCTGCGCGATCCACGATGTCGCCGTTGCTGTCCGCAGACTCCAGGCGGATGGGCGAATCCAACGGGCCCTCATTGTCGATGCCGACGTACACCACGGCAACGGCACAGCGGCTATCTTCGCGATCGATCCGAGCGTATTCACTTTCTCGATCCATCAGTTCAGCAACTACCCCGCCCAGAAGCCACCGTCGGACCTCGACATCCATCTCCCAGACGGCGTAGAGGAAGACGAGTATCTCGCCGCGTTTGAACCAGCCGTGACAAAGTCTATCGCCGATTTCCGTCCCGACATGCTGTTCTACGTTGCCGGAGCGGACCCCTACCGCGACGATCAACTCGGTGGCCTCGCGCTTTCGATCGAAGGATTGGCCGCCCGCGATGCCGTGGTCTTCTCCGCCGCTCGAAGCGCTGGAATCCCCTCCGTCACCACTCTCGCCGGTGGCTACGCGCGTCGCGTCGAAGACACCGTCTCGATCCACGTCAACACCGCCCGCGAAGCCTATAAAACGCTGTCTTCGTAGGTGTAATCGGGAACCGGCAGCTTGCCCGAAATCGCCTTCCAAGCCTTGTAAGTCTCCTTCAATCCGGCTCCAAACTCGGTCGGCTTGAACTTTAACACTCTCTGTGCTTTCGTCACGAGCATCGTAATCGGGGGCAGGTCAAAATAGAAGCCGAAGTATAGTTTCGGCCCCATCGGATGGCCGCCGGCTTTCAACAATTTTTCGCGGGAAACCTTCACCAGCTCAACGCCCTTCTTGCCTGCCGCTTCCGCCAAAGCATGCACAGTATCCACTTGGGTAATCGCCTTCGGACTCGCGATGTTGAACGCGTGGCCAACGGCGGCTGGAGTCGTCATCGCCGCCATCGCGGCCGTCACCATATCTTTCACAAAGACAAACTGCATCAACCGCCGCCCGTCGCCTGGAATCACAATCTTGCGGTTATCCCGAAAACGCTCCCAGAAAAACGACTCCCGGTGAAACGGATTCCCCGGCCCATAGATGTACGGCGGCCGCAACGTCACAACCGGCATCCCGTAGCGCTGATGCAACCGAAACAGAACCCGCTCACTCATTGCCTTGTTCCGCACGTAGGCATCTGGATGATTCTCTTGCGCCAAGCCGTCGCCCTCGTAGTGGTTCAGCCCCTCGCCATACGCCGCCACGCTCGAGACAAAAATGTACCGCCGCAGAGAGTCGCCCACCGCCAATGCCGTCGCCTCCACCTGCGCCGCCGTCGTGCCGCGCTCCCAGTCATAGACATTGTCGAAGACCACTTCGAACTGCTGCCCTGCCAATGCCGCGCGTATCTGTGCCGGATCGTTCCGATCCGCCATCAAATTGGCAATGGTCTTTTTGCCGACTGAACCCAGGTCATGGCTGGCACGCCGGTGCAGCACCGTGACGTCATGACCTGCCTTCACCAACTCGGTTACCAGTAAGCGTCCAATGAAAAGCGTGCCGCCAATTACCAAAACTTTCATGTAAAAAAGACGCGCAGTGAAAAAATCTCCCCCGCCCTGCTATCCTAGCATCGGAATGCAAAGTCGCGTCACTGCTCCCGTGCAAGCCATCACCACCATTCTCGTTGATGATGAGGCCTTGGCCCGTGATGAACTCGCGTTCCTGCTCCGCGATTTCCCCGAAATCGAGATTGCCGCCACCGCCGCAAACGGCATCGAAGCCGTCAAGCTCATCGAAGACATCGAACCCGACCTCGTCTTTATGGACGTGCAAATGCCCGGCCTGGACGGTCTCGCCGTCATCAAACGTCTCCGCGAAAAAGACATTCCGCTTCCTCATTTTATCCTCGCCACCGCCTTCGACAACTACGCCGTCGAAGCGTTCCAGCTCGAGGCGATGGATTATCTGCTTAAGCCCATTGAAAAGGATCGGCTTGCGAACGCAATCGAACGGGCCCGCCGCAACATCGCCGAGCGGCAGAAGCCGCTGGCCGAAGCGCCCACCATCGTACGGGCTGGCCCCGTCCGGGCGAAAATCCTCGTCCGCCGCGATAACCGCAATTTCATCGTCGACTCGCAGGACATCATCTACGCCACTATCGACGATGGGCTCATCACGGTCGTCTGCCAAGGCATCGAAGGCGAGTCGACTTACAAGACGATCGAAGAGTTGCAATCGACGCTGGACCCCGAAACGTTCTGGCGAGTTCATCGGTCCTGGCTCGTCAATACCAATCGAATCAAAGAAGTGATTCCGTGGTTCAAGTCCAGCTTCCAATTGAAGATGGACGACAAGCGCGGCACCGAAGTACCCGTTAGCCGGGTCCAGACGAAGAAGCTGCGGTCGCTGTTAAAGCTGTAGCGCCTTCCGCTCCACCCGCTGCCAGTAGCGAGAGAACCGTTTCAGATCGTACGGCCCGGCGGTGGCAATAAACGGGTCGTCGTTCACCATCTCCGCGCCCAACTGGCGGGCCTGCGCCGTGATAAGGGGGCACTCCGTAAACGTCGTCACAATGCGCTCCGCCCCGTGGCGGGCAGCGAAATCACGCACGCGCGAAACCACATCTCCCTTCTCGATCACGACGTCCATCTCGAGCAGGCACTCGTACAGAAAAACGAGTCGCTTCAACGAATGTCCTTTGTCCTCGAACACAAAAATGGCCGGAGCCCCCGGGAGCAGCGGACGGAGCCCGTCTTCGTGCGCCCACACGATCGTCTTCATAGAAACAGCTCCTGATCGATTTCCTCATACGACTTTCCGAACGGGCAATCCCGATTCCGGCTGCAAGTGCGGCAATATTTGCCGTCGGTGTACTTTTCGAGATTCTCCCGATTAAAAATATAGGGCTTCGATCCAAAGGTGGACCCCACCCATTGAAAGGACAAGTTATTGCTCGCCGGGTCACCGTCCAGCAAATGCGCCAGAAAGAACTTCGCCGCCGCCTGCCAGCGCACCCGCCGCCAATGGATCACGTACGAGGCAAACCACATCCGAGCGTGATTGTGCAGGTACCCGGTCGCCTGCAATTCCGCAACAAAACCATCAATGCAGGCCAAGCCCGTTTCGGCTGCCGCAATGTCAGCCGGCAGTTCGGGATGCTCCCCCGCAACCCTCCATTGGCGCTTCGGTGCCTCCCGATTCTCCCAGATCCCTGCGCCAATCTGCCCGTAAACCCGCCGCCAGTAGTCGCGCCAAGCGTACTCCTTCACCAACTTTTCGGGGTTAGTCTGCCGCAGCGCTCGCCGCCGGATCTCGCCCATCGTCAGCACCCCATGGCGCAAATAGGGTGCCAAGCGCGTCACCGCTCCGTTCAAGAAGTTCCGTGTTCGGGAGTACCGGTCCGGATTCACGCGCTCAAACAGCACTTCAGCCGCCCGCCGGCCTCCGCGCGTTTCACTCACCTCGTCTCCGTGAACAAGCGCCTCCGGAAACTCGGTCGTCACATACGCCACTAGTTCCTCGCGGGAACCGAAATCACGTTGCATCACTTCGCTTTGCCTCCTCGGCACCGATCGCTGCAGTACAGCACCTGCTCCCAATCCCGCTCCCACTTCTTTCGCCAGACGAAAGGGCGGCAGCAAGTCTTGCACACCTTGCTCGGAAGGTGTTGCTTCTTCACGCCCTTCACCGCCCTACCGGCTCAGATCGTGATCCCGATCGACCACAACACAAACCCCACCGCCTGCCGGAAGTAAAGCCACCAATCTTGCACTCCCGTCTCTTGCTTGATGGCCCGTGGAGAACCAAAAACCTGCAAACCGCGAAATTCGAGCATCTTCTTCGCCCGG
The DNA here is from genome assembly GCA_025354525.1 of Acidobacteriota bacterium. Taxonomy (GTDB): domain Bacteria; phylum Acidobacteriota; class Terriglobia; order Bryobacterales; family Bryobacteraceae. The sequence continues at coordinate 14,081 of JANXMS010000399.1, read as the reverse complement.
TAGATATGGTAGCCATCGCTCACTAAGATGCAGCTCTTCAAGCCGGAGCGCCTCATTATTTCCGCCACCACCGTTGTCGAATGGGCCGTCGTCTCCCCTACCTCTTCGAGCAAAATTGCCTCCGGAGGCACCCCGTGGTTCATCAGGTAATTACGCCCCACCGCCCCTTCGGTAAACACGGGGTCCCCACCCGCTCCCCCCGTCGTCAGAATCCGACGCGCCAACCCCTGCTGGAATAGATCTAAACCGTGGTCCAGCCGGGCTCGCAATACCGGAGAAGGTTTACCCCGGTATTCGGCCGCACCCATGATCACAATTACGTCCGCCGTCGTCGCTTCGTCCACCACCGATTGTTTATGAATTTCGAACGTGATTCGGCCTAGCCAGCCCAACAGGCCGAACAAGGCCAAGGCGAGCGCCAAACGAATCCATCGCTGTAAGTGCGTGTGCGGTATCCTTAGCATTCTACTGGAATGTCCCTCAACGTAACTCCCCTCGGCGCCCGCAACCCCCTCTGCACCACCATCCGCAAAGCGATTCAGAAAGGTATTCGTACCGAAGACGGGTTCGCCGTCGTCGAAGGCTTCCATCTGGTGGATGAGGCCTATCGCAGCAATCTCCTCGTCGACACCGTCATCGGCACCGATGCAGCCCTCCACAATTGGCTGGCCCCGACAGAAGCCTACACGACTACTCGTGTCTTTTCGGTTGATTCCGTTACGTTTTCTACGTTTTCTACGACCGAGACGCCGCAAGGGCTCCTCGCCCTTGTCCGTCTACCCGAATGGGAACTGCAGGACCTCCTCGGCTTTCCCGCACTCGTCGTCATCCTCGACGGCCTCCAGGATCCCGGCAACGCCGGGGCCGTCGTCCGCGCCGCCGAAGCCTTCGGAGCTACCGGAGTCGTCTTCCTCAAAGGCTCGGCCAGCCCTTACCATCCCAAAACACTCCGCGCCGCCGCCGGTTCTCTCTTCCGCCTTCCGTTCGTCCCCGCACCAGCACTCCCGGATTTTGAGTTCCCGCTCTACGCCACCGCCAAAGCAGACGCCGAGCCCATCGATTCGGTCGGCTGGCGCCAACCCTGCGGCATCGTGATCGGCAGCGAAGGCCACGGCGTCCGCCCAGAAATCCTCGCCGTCACCCGGCCCGTCACCATCCCCACCCGCACCGTCGAAAGCCTCAACGCCGCCGTCGCTGCCGGAATCGTTCTCTACGAGGCCCGCCGCCAGCGGAACCGCCCATGAGCCTGTTCGGCAACTCGGCTCCGGACTCGTCCCGGCGTCCTTTGGCCGAACGCCTCCGTCCTCAGTCGCTCGATGACTACATCGGCCAGGAGCATATCCTCGGCCCCGGCAAGCCGCTGCGTCGCGCCATCGAAAGCGATCAACTTGGCTCAATTATCCTGTGGGGCCCGCCCGGCGTGGGCAAGACGACGCTAGCTTTCATCATCGCCCAGACCACCAAAGGCGACTTCGTTCCCTTCAGCGCGGTCCTCAGCGGCATCAAAGAGATCCGCGAAGTCATGGCCCGCGCTGAGCAGACCCACCGCCTCGGCCGCCGCACGGTCCTCTTCGTCGATGAGATCCACCGGTTCAACAAAGCGCAGCAGGACGCGTTCCTGCCCTACGTCGAAAAGGGTGACGTCACCCTCATCGGTGCTACCACCGAAAACCCTTCCTTCGAAATCATCGCGGCGCTCCTCTCCCGGTCTCGCGTCTTCACCCTGCAAGCCCTTACGACGGCACAGGTCGTTACCCTGCTTCGCCGCGGACTCGCCCTGCTCGAAAAGCAAGCCAGCGACGACCTGCTCGAACAGATCGCCGTGTTCTCAAACGGCGACGCCCGCACCGCCTACAACATCCTCGACCTCGCCGCCAGCGCCGTCGACGGCCCCGAAATCGCCGAATCGGTCCTTGAGGAAGTCCTCTCCCGCAAGGTGCTGCTCTACGACAAGGGCGGCGAAGAGCACTACAATCTTGCCTCCGCCCTGCAAAAATCGGTCCGCGCTTCCGACGCCGACGCCGCCCTTTATTGGCTCGGCCGCATGCTCGAAGCCGGTGAAGACCGCATGTTCATTGCCCGGCGCCTCGTCCGCATGGCAGTCGAAGACGTAGGTCTAGCCGATCCCCGCGCCGTCGAACAAGCCATCGCCTGCCAACAGACCGCCCACTTTCTCGGGATTCCAGAAGGCGATCAGGCCCTGGCTCAGATAACCCTCTATCTCGCGCTCGCCTCAAAGTCCGACGCCGCCTACCAGGCTCTTAACACCGTCCGCGCCGAAATTCGCCAGTCCGTGGCCGAACCCGTGCCCCTCCACCTCCGCAACGCCTCTACGAAGCTCATGAAGGGCCTCGGCTACGGTGCCGGCTACAAACACGCCCACCAATACGCCGACGCCGTCACGGGCATGGAGTGCCTTCCGCCGTCCCTCGCCGGTCGCGAGTTCTACCAACCCAACGACCGGGGCGTCGAAAAGAAAATCGCCGAACGGCTCCGCGAAATCCGAGAATCGAAAAAACCTTAGCGGTGCCTACTTCCGCGCCGTCACGGTAATCTCAATCCGCGCCTTTCCCACCAACTTCGCCACGCCTACCGTAGTCCGCGTCGGCCGCGGCTCTGGGAAAGTAGCGATATAGACTGTGTTCATCCTGGCGAACAGCTCCATGTCGGTTAAATAGACCTGCACGGCCACCGCGTCCGCAAACGTATGCCCGCCCGCCTTCAGGATTTCCTCAATGTTGGCTAACGTCTGCTTCACTTCCTCTTCAAACTTCTCGGGGTAAACGCCGGTCTTGTCGGCCCCGGTCTGCCCGGAAACGTACAGAGTGCCGCCACTGAGGATGCCGGGAGAGAACGGTCGGCCCGGTTTCGCGTCTTTGGGAGCGACGACTTTCTTGTCGGCCGCAGTGAGGAAGGTGGTAACCATCAAAAGGAGGAGGAGTATGCGCATGCTGAGTGTAGGATACCCCACCAATACGTAGGAAAACTTAGAACCATGGCCTAGGAGCAGCAGTACTACCGACGTTAAACTGACTAGTGCTAAGATCCTACAATACATGGACTTGTTTCCCCGGAAAATTCTCTCCGCGCAATGTACCGCACGAACCGATTCCGCGTACCCGGTACCTCGTTCGCCCGCGTACCAGTTCACATTGAATCTGGGGCTCCATTGTCCGCCGTCGCGCCGCGTAGGAACCTAGTGGAGACGTTAACGACGTCTTCATCACGTCCCCGTAGAGGGGCTTGATGACCGGGCCTTCGCTGCGAGCCAAAGATTAGGAGGCTGCATTTTGAACCAAGACAAAAACAAAAGCGACCGGCGCACCGCCGACCGGTTTCCCATCGAAAGGGAAATCCGTTACAAAGTGCTGAACAAGAAGAACGAGGACGAGATGGGCGTCGGACAGACCGTGAACATGAGCAGCAGCGGGGTTTACTTCACCACGAAGCACATGTTGCTTCCCGGCAAGCGCCTCGAACTAGCCATCAGTTGGCCGGCGCAGCTAAACAACCAGACGGCTCTCAAACTCGTCGCCCGCGGCAGAATTATCCGCTACGAGGAAGGCCGGGCTGCTATGGAAATTCAGCAGTACGAATTCCGTACCGCAAAGGCGGCTCAAGCCTAGTTCATCCTTTCAACTTTCCGCTAAAGTAGTAACCATGAAGAAGCGACTGCTTCTGTTCGCTGCGATTGTCACCCTGTTGATCCTGGTTGCGCTGGTCGCCTGGCAAGGCTCCTTCAACATGGGCAAGTTCGGTCCGTCCTCCACCGATCAGGTCCTGTTGTTCTGGGCCATGAGTACCCTTGTTTTCTTGCTCATGGTGATGATGGCGTTCCTGTTGTTCCGCATTCTGATCAAGCTGTACATTGAGCGCAGTAAAGAGCGAGAAGGCTCTGGCATCAAAGCCAAGCTGGTCATGGGAGCCATGATTTTGAGCTTCCTTCCCGTCATCTTCATGGTGTTATGGAGTTATCAGGTGCTGAACCTGAATATCAAGCAGTGGTTCAGTCGCCCGGCGGAAGGTGTCCGCCTCGAACTGATCGAACTCGGCAGTTCCGTTAAAAATGAGTTTCAACTCCGGCTGAGCGCTCAGGGCCAATGGTTGGCCCGCCTGCCGGAACTGGAAACCTACGCCAGCGGAGGCGAAAAAGCATCCAAGGTCTTTGATCGATTTTGTGCCGATAACGACCTCGCCGAAGCCTATCTCATCACGCAACAGGCGGCCAGGCTCTCCGTGTGCGGATACGATAGCCGGGGCCGGGCCGAAAGCAGCAAGCCCAGCGTCTTCCGCGTCGCCCTTGTCTCCGGTGCCACCCTCGTCGTCTCCGCCCTTTTCCCGATCGACCTCGAAACTACCGAACGCGATATCTCGCGCTATGTTGCCGACTACGACCAACTCAGCGTCAATCGAAAAGAGACGAGACAGGTCTATCTCACCTACCTCGCCCTCATCACCCTCTTCATTCTTTTCGTAGCCGCTTGGGTAGCCCTCTTCTTGTCGCGCCAGATTACCGAACCCATCACCGCCCTCCTAACCGCCGCCCGCGAAGTTCGCGCTGGAAATCTGAATCACCGCATCAACGTCGGTGCCATTGATGAACTCGCCACCCTCATCCGCGCTTTCAACGAGATGACCCAAGCGCTGGAAACTTCGAGTCGCGAACTCGAAGCCCGGCGCCGTTTCACCGAAACCATTCTCGAATCTATCCCCACCGGCGTCATTAGCACTACGCCCGACGGGCGGGTACAAACCGTCAACGGCGCCTTGCAGCAGATGTTTCCCGGCGTCCGCGTTACCGATTCCACGCGCCTGGAACACCTATTCGGCCCCGACGACGCAACCGAACTGCGCTATCTTATGAATCGCGCCCGCCGCACCGGGGTCGCCTCCCGCCAACTCGACCTCGCCCTCAATGGCCGCACCCTCCACCTCTCCGTCACCGTCGCCCCCATCGACCAACGCGTCACCTCCGGCTTCGTCCTCGTCCTCGAAGATACAAGCGAACTCCTCCGCGCTCAGAAAGCCGCCGCCTGGCACGAAGTCGCTCGCCGCATTGCCCACGAGATCAAAAACCCGCTCACCCCCATTGCCCTCAGCGCAGAACGGATCGCCCGGCATCTGGACAAATCCCCCACCACCGCCGAGTTCGCCCGCGTCATCCGCGAGTCCACCCGCACCATCGCTCGCGAAGTAGAAACCGTGAAAACCCTCGTCGATGAGTTCTCGCAGTTCGCGCGTTTCCCCGCCGCCCAACCGCAAGCTTCTGATCTCAACGAAGTCGTCGAAACCGCACTCGCCGTCTTCGCCGGTCGCCTCGATTCCATCGCCATCACCAGAAACCTCGCCCCCTTCTTGCCTCCCCTTAATATCGACCGGGAACAGTTCAAACGCGTCATCGTCAACCTGGTCGACAACGCGGCCGAAGCCATGGAAAATGCGCCGCTTCGCCGCCTGCTCGTCTCGACCGCCGCACCCACCCCCGAATCAGTCGAACTCACCATCGCCGACACCGGCTGCGGCATCTCCGCCGACGACAAGGAAAAACTGTTCCTCCCTTACTTCTCCACCAAGGACCGAGGCACCGGCCTCGGACTCGCCATCGTCAATCACATCCTCAGCGATCACCACGCTCAAATTCGCGTCGAGGACAACACCCCGTCCGGCGCTCGCTTTATCATTGAGATACCGCTGTTCATAGCGGAAGAGGTCACCGCCAGCGCATGAAGCGCCACCACATTTTGGTCATTGACGACGAGCCCGGCATTCGGGAAACACTCTGTGCCGTTCTGGAAGATGAAGGGTACATCACCGAATCAGTCGCCAGCGGCGAGGCCGGACTCGCTCGGCTGGCTGAACAGATTTTCGACTGCGTCTTACTCGACGTTTGGATGCCCGGCCTTGATGGCATGGAGGTTCTCAACCGTATTCAAGAGCGGCCAGAGGTCGACCGCCCCGCCGTCGTCATGATCTCCGGGCACGCCACCATCGAGTCCGCCGTTCGCGCGACCAAACTTGGAGCCTTCGACTTCCTCGAAAAACCGCTCACCATCGAAAAGGTTTTGGTCGTCCTCCGCAACGCCATCCAACAACGCCGCATGGCCAGCGAACTCTCCCGGCTCGCCGAATCAACCACCCGCTACCCGATCATCGGCGACAGTGTCCCCATGAAAGCCGTCCGCCAGCAGCTCGGCCTCATGGCCGCCACCAACGGCCGCGTCCTGATCTTCGGCGAAAGTGGCACCGGGAAAGAGTTGGTCGCTCATTCCATCCACGCCCTCAGCCAGCGCGCAAAAGAAGCCTTCGTCGAAGTCAACTGCGCCGCTATCCCCGAAGACCTTATCGAAAGTGAACTCTTCGGCCATCGACGCGGCTCCTTCGCCGGAGCCAGTGAAGACAAAATCGGTAAAATCCAGAAGGCCGACGGCGGATCGCTCTTCCTCGATGAAGTAGGCGACATGAGTCTCCGCACCCAAGCAAAGGTGCTCCGCGTCCTCGACGAGCAACGCGTCGAACCCCTTGGCGCCAACGACAGCATCCAAGTCGATTGCCGCGTCATGGCCGCCACCAACAAACAGTTGGAACAAGAAATAGACCGCGGCAACTTCCGGGAAGACCTGTTCTATCGCCTCAACGTAATTCCTTTTTACGTTCCGCCGCTGCGTCACCGCGTCGAAGATGTTCCGCTCCTCGCCCAACACTTTCTGCGCGAATTCACCACCGCCTACGGCCGTAAGCCGAAAGAGCTTTCGCCGGACGCCATGGGCCTTCTCCAAAACTACGCCTGGCCCGGCAACGTGCGGGAACTCCGTAACCTAATCGAGCGAATCGTCATCATGAACCCGCAGATAAAAATCGACGCTCGCCACGTCCCGCTGCCAAGCTCCCGTCGGGCCCCTGTCGAAACGTTTTCCAGTCTACAGGAAGTTCGCGAAGCCGCCGAGCGGGAGTACATACTCAAGAAACTGGATGAGGCCAAAGGTAACGTCAGTCGCACAGCTGAGCTACTCGGACTCGAACGAAGTCATCTTTATCGGAAAATGAAAGCACTCGGAATTGCGCCAAAGGACTAGCTTAGGCGTATGATCGACGTATATGAGACGCATACTCCCTCTCCTCGGCATGGCTTGCCTTCTGGCTGCCGCCGCTGCGGCGCAACCTGTCGTAACCGGCGCCTTAAACACCGCTAGTTATGCCCTTGCCGCCCTGCCCAACGGCAGTTTGGCCCAAGGCTCCATGATCGCCATCTTCGGCCGCAACATTGGCCCCTCGGCCATTGCCCAAGCCACGAGCTTTCCCCTGCCCAGCACTCTCGGCGGTACCTCGGCCAAGCTCACCTCCGGTGGAACTACCGTCGACCTGATCCTGACCTACAGCCTCGCCACTCAGGTAGGCGCAATCATCCCGTCGAACACCCCCATCGGCGCGGGTCAACTCACCGTCAGTTTCAACGGCCAGACCAGCGCCAACTTCGCGGTCAATATTGTCCGCTCCAGCTTCGGTATCTTCACCTCAAACCAAGGCGGCAGCGGACCCGGCATCGCCCAGAATTTTAATTCGCAAACCGACCAACCCATTAACTCCATCCTAAACTCCGCCAAGCCCGGCCAGACCATCACCCTTTGGGGGACTGGCCTCGGCCCCATTAGCAGTGACGATGCCGCTGGTGCCGCTCCCGGCGAACTGAGCGTCGGGGTTGAAGTCCTCGTCGGCAACCGTCCGGCAACCGTCCGGTACCGCGGTCGCTCCGGCTGTTGCGCTGCGATTGACCAGATCGTCTTCGACGTCCCCGCCGGTATTATTGGCTGCTACACTCCGTTGACCGTCAAAATCGGCAACGTTGTCAGCAACTCCACCTATCTCGCCATCAGCGAACGCGGCGGCCTCTGCTCGGCCGGCACTCCCTTCTCCGATGCCGACCTGCAGAAAGTGGCAAACGGTGGCACCCTCAGCATCGGTAACGTCGCCCTCTCTCGGATTTCGACGAAGCTTTCGCTCGGCCCGCTCGGGACGCAGGAAATCAAGCTCGACGCCGGTACCGGTTCGTTCTATCGCTACAACGCCGCCCAGATCGCCGCCTCCCAATTCGCGGCGAATGACTCCTTGCCCCCCGGCACCTGCCTAACCTTCACTGGCGGCGAGCAAGCTAGCGGCCTGCCCGCTGACCCCATCGTCGGTACCCTCCTTGATGCCGGCCCCAAGCTGAACGTAACCGGCCCCTCCGGTACTCGGGAAATCCTGAAGGAAGCCACCACCGGTACCTACTTCGCCACCTTCTCCACGGGGCTCCCCTCCATCCCCGGCTTGCCGAGTATTCCCGGTTTGCCCGGGGCCGGCGCTTCGGGGCCGTTTCTTGATGCCGGTGCATTCACCGTCGACAACGGCGCGGGCGCAACCGTTGGCGGTTTCCGCTCCCAGTTGACCATTCCTGGCAATTTCGCCTGGAGCAATGAAGCGGCCGTCGTCAATGTCAATCGGGCCAATGGCCAGGAGATCACATGGAGCGGTGCGGGTGCCAACTCGAGGGTCTTCATTTTCGGCTTCTCCTTCGATGGGGCCAACAAGGCCGGCGCTGGCTTCTACTGCTACGAACGAGGCGGCGCGGGCCGCTTCACCGTTCCCGCTTCCGTACTCCTAGCGCTGCCGCGCAACACGGCGGCTCCCGGAGCAGGCGGCGACCTCGTCCCCACCGGCCAGATTGGCGTAGGCGTCGCGGGCGAGCCCAGCCGCTTCACCGCCTCGAACCTGGACCTCGCCTTGTTTCTCCAAACCGCGCTGAACTTCAAAGGCGTTAACTACCAATAGTCCGCGGCGCTGGCCCGGCGATGGCAATACCCTGCCCCGCCGGGCCAGCTACACTGAGTAGTTACCCCATGGACCATCCCCTCTCGGCCCTCCTGGCCGGGCCGCTTGTCGGTCTCCTCCTCGTTCTCTTCCTCCCAGCTTCTCTCTCCCGCTTGGTCGCCACCGTCGTGGCGGCTGCTGAACTCGCCCTGTCCCTCTCCCTACTCCCCTCCTTCGATCCCGCTCGGGGTTTCCAATGGGTCGAACAAGCGCCTTGGATCCCTTCCCTCGGAGCCCAATACCTCATCGGAGTCGATGGCATCAGCTTCGCCTTCGTCCTCCTTACCACCAGCATCTCCTTTCTTACGCTCCTCCTCCCCAACAAAGACAAGGCCTTCTACGCCTGGTTCCTCCTCCTCGAAGCAGCCCTGCTCGGCACCTTCGTCTCCCTCGACCTCTTCCTCTTCTTCCTTTGTTTCGAGGTAGTTCTCATCCCCATGTATTTCCTCATCGCCGGCTACGGTGGCGAACGCGCCCCCCAAGCCGCCATGAAGTTCTTCGTCTACACCGTTCTCGGCTCCGTCTTCCTGCTCATCGGAATCGTCGCCCTCCACCACCAGCATTTTCTCCTCACCCAGCAACGGACCTTCGCCCTCCCGGCGCTCCTCGCTACACCCCTGCCCCTCGAAGCCCAGCGCTGGCTCTTCTGGCTCTTCCTCGTCGGCTTCGCCGTCAAGATCCCGATGTTTCCCTTTCACACTTGGCTCCCCGACGCCCACACCGAAGCCCCCACCGCGGGCTCCGTCATGCTCGCCGCGCTTCTATTGAAGCTCGGCACCTACGGCCTCCTCCGCTTCTCCCTCCCCCTCTTTCCCCTCGCCGCCCGCGAATCCGCCGACTTTCTCGCCGCCGTTTCAGTCGTCGCCATCCTATACGGTGCCCTGGTCTGCCTCATGCAGACCGATTGGAAACGCCTCATTGCCTACTCCTCCATCAGCCACATGGGCTTCTGCACCCTCGGCATCTTCTCCTTCACGCCTAACGGCCTTGCCGGATCGCTCTTTCAGCAAGTCAACCACGGCATCGCCAGCGCGCTGCTCTTCCTGCTCGTCGGCGCCGCCTACGACCGCCATGGCTCCCGCGCTATTGCCGCCTACACGGGCCTCGGCAAGTCGATGCCGATCTTCGCTGCCGTCTTTCTCGTGGCCATCTTAAGCTCCATGGGCATGCCCCCTCTGAACGGCTTCGTCGGCGAAGTCGTCCTCATTCAAGGCGTCTACGGAGTTTCACCGCTCTGGGCCGCCAGTGCCATCCTCGGCATCCTCCTCGGTGCCGCCTACGTCCTCTGGCTCTACCAGCGAACCATGCTCGGCGAAACGAAGCCAACTGGCCTAGCCGATCTAAGCCTCCGCGAGATCGTCATGATGACCCCGTTCGTCATCAGCATCGTCTGGCTCGGACTCCAACCCGCCTTACTCCTCCATTGGTTCACCCAACCCGTCAACACAATTCTCCGGTCCCGCTAGTCTGTACCCAGTTCATCGCCATCCTCAACATCCACCTCACCGGCGCGTACGCCATCTGGCTCTACCAGCTAGACGATCTCAGTCTCCACGACATCGTCATGATGGCCGCCTTCGTCATCGGCATCTCCTGCCTCGGACTCCAACCCGGCCCGTTACACCAATGGTTCGCTCAACCCGTCAACGCGATTCTCGGGTCCCGCGAATCTGTACCAGCTCATCTCCGTTCTTAGGCGGCAGCGGAGCCTGTGGCTTCAACCACCGCCCCGGCAGCTTCGTCAGGTAGACCAGCCGCTCAACCAACGGCAACAACTTTCGCACCGTCCTACCGTGAAACAACAAACTCCCCGCCACCAGCAATGGATGCGGAATCGTAGTGCAACAGCGTGCGCAGATATCAATCTCGCCCGCCTTACCCTGCGTATGCAGCCGTCGCATCCGCCGCATCTCGGGCGCGTTGAAAATTTCCGGCAAGGTCTCGCGGCCAATGTTCCCCATCGGCTTCCCGTCCAGCATGTAGCTCTGGCAGCACGGGTAAACATCCCCGTTGTGCTTCACATACATCGCCCCCCGCCACAGGTAGTGGCAAGGGTGAGCCCAATCCGCCGCCGCGTGCCCCGCCTCCGGGCGCATCAGGTTCGTCTCGTCCGCCTTCACCCGCACCTGATCCACCCCCGGCACCGCCGACCAGAACCGCATGAAGTCGTCCACTTCGTTCCAGTTCTTCTCCATCCGAACCATCTGCACGACCACTTGAATCTTCGCCTTCGTCTCGTGTTTACGCTTGCAGAAATGCAGGAAGTTATCGCGAACCCGCTCGAACTTGGCACCCTTGCGATAAAACTCAAAACTCTCTTTCGTCGACCCATCGAAGCTCAACGTAAGATGCTCCAGCGTGCTTCCCAGAATCCGCTCCGTCGCCTCGGCGTCTAACAGCGTCCCATTCGTCGACAGCAGAGTATACACCTGATGGCGCTCGCAAAACTCAATCCGCTCGTAGATCTTCGGATCCAGAAACGGCTCACCCAACCCGATCAGCATCATATGCTCACCGGTCTGGCCCGCCTCCTCCACCAGGCGCTCAAAAATCTCCCCGGTCATATCTTCTTTCGGCTGCTTATGCGTCTCGCGCGGACACATCGGACAATACAGGTTGCACTTCGCCGTCGTCTCGACAATGTACTCCACCGGCAGGGCGTTCACCCGCTCCTGGCCGCTTAAGTAGGCACCCAATAATTTCGCGCGATTCCAAATTCGCATCAATTTCCATTATTGCAGCGCACGAAGCATCCAAAGCATCTATTGCAGGGTGATCCTCGAACATCGCGTCCGACCGTTAAATGATGCCCCCGTCCGCTTATCCGGCGCGGCCTACGTCCTCTACTGGTCCCAAATGAACCGGCGGGTCGAATCAAACCACGCCCTCTACTACGCCGTCGAAAAGGCAAACGAACTGGGCCTACCCGTCCTCTTCTACGAGGGCCTTACCTGCACCTACCCCCACGCCAACGACCGCATCCACACCTTTGTCGTCGCCGGAGTCCCCGAGACCCAACTAGCCCTCGAAGCTCTCGGCATCGGCTACTGCTTCTATCTCCGCCAACAACCCTCCGACGCCAACGACGTCCTCTACCAACTCGCCGCCCACGCCGCCCTCCTCGTCACCGACGACTACCCCACCTTCATCGCCTTATGGCACAACTCCTCCGTCCCGGCTAAGCTCGGCCTCGCCTATCACGCCGTCGATTCCAGTTGCATCATTCCGATGAATCGATACGAAAAGCGCGAGTGGGCCGCCTACTCCATCCGCCCCAAAGTGAAGCGCATGCTTCCCGATCATCTCGAACCCGTCCCCCCCCTGCGCCCCAAACATCGTTTCTCCGCCTCTCGCCCGGAATGGCACACCCACGTCACCACCCAAAACGTCGCCTCCCTCGTCGCCGCCTGCGCCATCGACCATTCCATTGCGCCCTCCATCGCCTTCCCCGGTGGTCGCGCGGCCGCCGAACTGGCCCTCCAACGCTTTCTCGTCGACCGCCTCTCCCGCTACGCCCGCGACAAGAACTCTCCCTCGAATCACGTCACAAGCGAACTCTCCCCCTATCTCCATTTCGGCATCATCAGCTCCCTTGAAGTCGCCCTCGCCGTCGAAGGCTACGCCGCCGAGCACAAACTCATCGCCGTCGAGTTCCTCGAAGAGCTCATCGTCCGCCGAGAACTCGCCTTCAATTTCACCCGTTTCACCCCAAACTACGATCAATTGGAGTGTCTTCCGGACTGGGCCCAGAAGACTTTGGCCAAACATGCCCCCGACCGTCGCGAATATGTTTACACTGAAGAGCAGTTTCTTACCGCCCAAACACACGACCCGCTCTGGAACGCCTGCCAGCAAGAGATGCTCCTACGCGGCAAGATCCACGGTTACTACCGGATGTATTGGGGCAAGAAGATCATCGAGTGGTCCGCCACTCATGCCGATGCACTCCGCACTATGCTCAAGATTCACGACATCTACGCTCTCGATGGCCGCGACCCGAACACCTACACCGGCGTTCTCTGGTGCTTCGGCCTCCACGATCGACCCTGGCAAGAACGCAGCATCTTTGGTATGGTCCGCTTCATGGGCTTCGATGGCATGAAAAGAAAAACCGACGTCGACGCCTACCTTCGCGACATCGCCCAGATCCAGCGCACCGGTCTCGACGCGGCTCCGGGAGCTTCCCAGTTATGTTTCTAACCATCTCCGGCGCTACCGGCCTCATCGGCCGCCGCCTTCTGAAGATCTACCCGCCGGATAAGCACTCGGTCATCATCCTGGGGCGCAAGAACCCCGAACTGAGTCCACTCTTTCAGTTCGGCCACTGGAACCCGACCGCAGCCGAACCCAGCCGGGAACTCCTGCAGCGCTCCGAAGTCATCATCCACCTCGCGGGCGAACCCGTCGCCCAGCGCTGGACCCCGGAAGCGAAAACCAGCATCCGGGACTCCCGCGTCATCGGCACCAGAAACCTCGTCTCGGCCATCGGCAAGCTTCTCCACCGCCCCAAGACGCTCATCTGCGCCTCCGCCGTGGGTATCTACGGCGATCGCGGCGACGAAGTCCTCCTCGAAGGCACCCCAGCCGCCTCCGGCTTCTTACCCGACGTCTGCACCGCGTGGGAAGCCGAAGCCGACCGCGCCATCGAACACGGCCTCCGCGTGGTCAAAATCCGCATCGGCATCGTACTTGCACCCGACGGCGGAGCCCTGCAATCGATGACGCCACTGTTCCGCGCCTGCCTCGGCGGCGTCCTGGGCAGCGGCAAGCAGTGGATGAGTTGGATCCATGTCGATGATATTGCCGGCATGATTCAATTCGCCGCCGAAAACGAGTCCGTCTCCGGGGTCCTCAACGGCGTCGCCCCCAACCCGGTCACGAACCGCGAATTCACCCGGGAACTTGCCTCCGCCCTCCATCGTCCGGCATTCCTGCCCGCACCGGAGTTCGCCGTCAAGCTCGCCTACGGCGAAATGGCGCAAATGCTGTTCGCTTCCCAGAGAGTTAAACCCCAAGCAGCCCTCAAAGCCGGCTTTCCGTTCCAATTTCCGCAACTCCCTGCCGCCTTGGCCGCTATTTATCCGTAGCGCATGCTATGCTAGATAGGTTATGGCAATTACGAATGTTAAGCGCTTCCGTATCCAGAGCCCCGATGGACTCAATACGGCTACCCTCATGGCCGTTGTCCCCAAAGGCACCGACCACGAAATTTTCTTGAAAGAAGCCTCCGCTCGTTT
>JANXMS010000341.1 GCA_025354525.1 Acidobacteriota bacterium | reverse complement strand
CTACGCCACGATGGGCGAGCTGTTGATTGGTCTGACGACCGAACAAGGCGAAAGTGGGAAAGATCACACGTGCGCAGATCGCCGATATCGCCAAGATCAAAATGCCGGACCTCAACAGCTTCACCATTGAGTCCGCGATTGCTCAGGTCGAAGGCGCCTGCAAGAGCATGGGCGTAGACATAATCTAAATTCACCTGATACTCTAAGAGAAGTAAATTTTACATGGGAGGTCGCCACTCGGAATCATTCCGAGGTTGGAGGCCGCTAGGACCAAATACAATATGGCAAAAAAGCAAGGCAAGCAGTATACCGCTGCCGCTAAGCAGATTGAGGCACGTCCTTACAATCTGGTTGATGCGGTGGTGCTCGTCAAAAAAATCAAATACACGAAGTTTGACGAAACTCTCGAAGTTCATTTGCGCCTCGGAGTAGACCCCAAGCACGCCGACCAAATGGTTCGCGGCACCATAGTTCTGCCGCACGGCTTGGGTAAGAAGAAGCGCATCCTGGTCATCGCATCCGGCGACAAGATCCGCGAAGCGCAGGAAGCGGGCGCGGATTTTGTCGGCGGCGAAGAGCTGGTGACGAAGATCATGACCGAGCAATGGCTCGATTATGATGCTGTGATCGCTACGCCCGACATGATGCGCTCGGTTGGTAAGCTCGGTAAGATCCTTGGACCGCGCGGCCTGATGCCGAATCCAAAGACCGGCACGGTTACTACCGACGTCAAGACGGCCATCGAAGAGACGAAGGCTGGTAAGGTTGAATTCCGCGTCGACAAGACCGGCGTCATCCACGCCCCGCTGGGGAAGGTCAGTTTCACCGATGAGAAGCTGGTCGACAATGCCAACACGCTCATTCAGGCTGTGTTGAAAGCGAAGCCCGCCGCTGCCAAGGGCAAGTATGTCCGCAGCGTCACCCTCTGCTCCACCATGAGCCCGGGGATTTCGCTCGACGTAACGGAAATGAACGCAATTAAGGTTCAGGCGTAGGAGTAAGAGACCATGAAGAAGAAAGCAGATAAAGTAAAAGATCTGTCGTTCCTGCGCGGTGAATTTGAGCAGACCGGCAATATTTTCCTGACTGGTTATGAAAAGATGACGGTGCTGCAGGACTTTAACCTGCGCAAAGTGATCAAGGGTGTCGGCGGCAGTTACAAGGTTGTCAAGAATAACCTGGCGCAAAAGGCTAGCGAGGGTCTCAAGAGCGAGCCGCTGTTCTCAAAGCTTGTCGGCATGAGCGCAATCGCCTATACGACGGGCGATGTGGTGGCCTTGGCCAAAGCTTTGACTGTCTACGCGAAGACTGTTCCGGCGTTTTCCTTCAAAGCTGGCTTGGTTGAAGGTACCGTTGTCGACGTCAAGTCAATCGGTGAACTTGCGGCGCTCCCGGCGAAAGAAGAGATCTACTCGAAATTGCTGTATCTCATCAACGCCCCAGCGCAGCGCGTGGTTACGGTTGTCAACGCGACAGGTCGCAACCTGGCGGTCGTAATCGACCAGGGCGTCAAAGAAAGCAAGTTCCAAGATTAATCGAATTCCGGGTAGGTTCGCTTCTGTCGGCGAACTTACTCCGCACGAAAGAGTATTTGCTGTGGCAACTAACCTCCTCTCCGAGAGCCGCAGTTAAAGAAGAAACTCAGCTCGCCGACTTCTACCGGTATGGGCTCAAGCGCTAAACAGTTACTAAATCAGGAGTCACTACGAAAATGGCAGACATCAACGCAATTGCGGAACAGATTCAGGGTCTCACCCTTCTTGAGGCCTCCCAGCTTGTGAAGCTGCTCGAAGAGAAGCTTGGCGTTTCGGCGGCTGCCGCCTCCGCTTCGGCCGCGCCGGCTGCGGCCTCCGCTGCTCCGGTCGTCGAAGAAAAGACCGAGTTCAACGTCATCATCACCGGTGCCGGCGCGAACAAGATTAACGTCATCAAGGCCGTCCGCGAAGTCGTTTCCGGCCTCGGCCTCAAAGAAGCCAAGGACCTAGTTGACAGCGCTCCGAAGGCCGTCAAAGAGGGCGTCAGCAAGGAAGAGGCTGCAACCATCATGAAGAAGCTGACGGACGCCGGCGCGACCGTCGAGATCAAGTAGTTTTTGTTCTCCGTTGGACTAA
Source organism: Acidobacteriota bacterium (assembly GCA_025354525.1). GTDB lineage: Bacteria > Acidobacteriota > Terriglobia > Bryobacterales > Bryobacteraceae. The sequence goes on along the minus strand of JANXMS010000341.1, from coordinate 2,387 downwards.
ACCCCCGGCTTCGGCTGGGGGTTTTTTCTTGGTATATACTCACCTTCGGTCCTCGCCATGATGAATCGTGTGTTCTTCAGTTTGCTCTTGTTGCTTTCCCTCGCAGGGGCCCAGCGCCCCGCGCCACTTCCCCCGGTCGTCTTGACCCCCGTCCAGCAACGGCAACTCGACTCGAGCGTTGCGGAAATTAATCGCCTCATCGACGAACTCAAAACCAAGCGCGTCGACCCAGCATTGATCGCCCACGTTGCGATCTTCCATAAGGCCGGCCGTATGCTGCAAGAGAATCCCGACGAGTTCTTCGTGGCTGAGGACATACCAAAACACTTGGCCGTTCTGGAACAAGGTGCAGCGCGGGGGCGTGATTTATTGGCTGGCCGGGCCCCGTGGACGACCCAAGCCACGCGTAGGTTGCACGGCTATGTCTCGGCCCTTGACGGGTCCTTGCAGCCCTACGGATTGCGTGTCTCCGCCTCCTACGACGGGACCAAGCCGGTGCGTCTGTACGTCTGGCTGCACGGGCGTGATCAGCGCCTAACCGAGGCCACCTTCCCCGATAGGGCCCAGCGCGTGACACCATCCACTTCGAACCCCGCGGACGAAGGCCAGCTTCAACTTGACGTCTACGGCCGTTGGAATGGAATTGCTTATCATTGGGCGGGCGAGGCCGACGTCTTTGAGGCGATCGCCGCGGTGCGCCAGAGGTACAAGATCGATCCCAAGCGGATCATCCTCCGCGGCTTTTCGATGGGCGGTTGCGGCGCCTGGCACATCGCGCTCCATCATCCTGGCTTTTTCGCTGCCGCCGAAATCGGGGCGGGCACTTGGCCGTCGCGGTCACAACTCCCTGGGTTTCCGGCCTACCAGGAAGGGCCATTGCGCATTTACGAGAACATTAACGACTGGTCGTTGAACGCGTTCAATTTGCCGATTGCTGGCCACGGCGGCGAGAACGAAACCGGCACCAGTTCGATTCCGCCCCCTCCGCTTGGCACGAAGTCTCGCGGCCAACTTGAGTCGTCGCTCCACGTTCGGGCGCAGCTCGAAAACGAAGGTTTCCCCTCGACCGGCGATCCCTTTGACCTCCGCGTTCCCGGCACTCCCGCCCGCTTTTTCATTTCGAAAAACACCGGCCACGGGACCGGGCCCGAGGTGCGAGAGAAGCTCGACGTTTTCTTAAAAGCGCACGGTGATCGGGGCCTCGTGTCGGCCGACCACATCCGTTTCGTCACCTTCACCACTCGTTACCCTAACTCGGGCTGGGTTACCGTGGAGCATTTGGCCAAGCACTATCAGCGCGCCGAGGTGAACGCTCGGCGTTTGGACGACGGTCGTCGCTATGAGGTGACCACCCAGAACATTACGCGGCTGACTATTCGCGAGACCGAATCCGCCACGACGTTGGCCATTGACGGGCAAACCTTGACGGTGAAGCCAGCCTCGCAACTGATGATCGAAAGATCAAACGGTCGTTGGGAGATGGCCAAGCCCGTCAAGGGGCTCCACAAGATTCACGCCTTGCAGGGACCCATCGATGACGCCTTCCTGAGTCCCTTTCTGCTCGTTCGCCCGACGGGCCAGCCTTGGAATGCCGCGGCGCACGAACAAGCGCTGCGGATGCTCGCGCGTTTTGACCGGCTCTACGCCAAAGGCCTTCGCGCCCATCCGCGCGTGAAAGACGATAAAGACGTCACGGCCGAAGACATCGCCAAGTACAATCTTGTCCTGTTCGGTGACCCCGGCAGCAACCGTTGGATTGCTAAGGTGGAGGGGAAGACGCCTCTCCGCTGGACGCGAGAGAAGGTCAGCCTTGGAGCCCAAAGTTATCCTGCCGCCGACCATCTACCCGCCCTCGTGTATCCGAATCCGCTCGCCCCGCGGCGGTACGTCGTCATCAATAGCGGCATGACAATTGAAGACCGCGAATATCGCGGTGAATACGGTATGCCCCGGTTGGGTGACTACGCCATTCTCAAGGCGAAAGCTAAGGAAGAGTGGCCCGAAGTCGTCGCCGCCGGCCTGTTCTCAGAGACTTGGCAACTGCTCCCGTAAGGCCCATGCTCGTCACTTAACAATCCGAATAGCGACGCGAAGGTCGATCAGAGGCGACCGTTTGTAGCCGCGGCGTACCGGGAAGTTACTCATTTTCCTTTTGACCCCACGCTGATTGCGCCGGTTGCGACTGGAGGAAGCTCGCTCATCCAGGATTTCCGCCAGCACGGCCTTATGGAACTGCTTCCAGTTCTGAGGGGGGAATAGCGCCGATGGTGGCCATCTTGCGGCGGACAACACGCACGGCGTGGAGGAACGAAAGCCGATCCGGATCTTCCCCGCTTTCCAATGCGGCTTCCTGCATCAGTCCGCGTATGGCGAAGTGCGCCATCAGC
>JANXMS010000542.1 GCA_025354525.1 Acidobacteriota bacterium | reverse complement strand
GAACTGCGGTTGGCGAGGGCGGAGTTGGCGTCGGTAGTGGTCGAGGGTATGGACGGCGATGCCAAGGCCGGCGGCGTAGGCGGCTCTTGATTGGCCGCTGTTAGCGAATTTCCGGGCAAACTCGAGGAGTTGCAGACGGGTACGGCGGGGTTGTTTCACCCTTGTAAGTCAGCACACGGCGGAGGACGATGGAAGGCTGGGGTTAGTCGTTCGCATACGTTGTTGGCGCAAGATCCGAAGAACAATCGGTCGAAGATTATTCAGTTACTGGCGGGCGGCGTGACGGCGGTGGTGGTGCTGCCGCAGGGGCAGACGATGGCGGGAATCGGGACTTGGCGTCGTTGATGTCGAACTTGATGACCCGGCGACTTTCGCGGTGAGGGTGCCGCAACATGATGATAGGACGGTGGTCGTGGCGCGGGTGACCGCCTAAACGAGACTACTTTATGTGAGGCGCAACGACTGGTATTGCTTGATCAGTTGGAAATTGGTCCGGACGGAGGTTGGGTTTTCTCCGCGCTGTTGGATTTGGGATGAATGGAGCGCTCCCAGGTCGGTTGCCATGGTTAAATAGCCAACTTTGGTGGGGTCGATGCCCATGATTCTGCAGCAGGTGGCATCGACGGCGACTAGGTCTTTGCCGAAAACCAGGACTCCGGACGGTTTGGGAGTTCCCTGGATGGGCCCGTTCCCTTCCATGCCGACGATGCCATCGACGATGGCGAAAGTCCGCCGGAACTGGCGGTTGATGGCGACGATGGAGTCAGCGATTCCAATGTAGTGGAGAGTGTTTTTGGGCCAGCCATAAATGGCGCCGGGTACGAGGCCGAAAAAATTTTTCATCGAAAGAGTGGCGCCGGCCCAGTGGTGGGTCTTCATTTTTGGCATGGAGACAATGAGGTCGGCAGCGAGGGCGGTATTCGGGAAGAAGAACTGATCGAGGCCGGCGAAGTTTTTAATGGGGCTGACGTCGTCGCAATTGAGATCGACAAAATTGTCTTCGAAGTCTTTGATGATTTTCCCATAGCCGGCTTCGTCGGCGAGGCCGAGGGTATCGCGGCGGTGGCCTGGGCCTTCGGCGATGATTACCGAGGCCGCTCCGAGAGAGCGGAAGGCGGTGAGGGCGGCGGCGACCAAGGCGACGTCGGTATTGATGGCGGTTGCGGCGTCGAACTCGACGAGGTTGGGTTTGAGGAGGACGCGTTTATCTTTGACCTGGAGGCCACAAAGGCGGATGCCGTCGAGGATGTGGGCAACGAGGTCTTCCTGGTAGCTTTTGGCTTTAAGGACGGCGACGGGTGAGGAGCCGGCGAACGGGGTGGGCGCTGCCTTTTGACAGGATGCGAGCGCGGCGGCGGCGGCCGGGAGGAGCACGCGGCGAGTGAGGCAGGACTTCACGCGGCAAACCCAGTGGGCCGGAAGTAGCGGTGGCCGCCATCGGGAGTGGCGAGGGCTTCCAGCGCGGTGAGGATAAGATCGTGGGTAGGTTGCTGGCCTTCGGATTCTTCGGGAAGAGCGGTGCCGAACGTGCGGAGACTGATAGCGAGCCAAGCGCGACTCCAACGGGATCGGCTGTCCTGCCAAAGATGGTGGGCTTGGCGCAGCGCGGCGGTAAGATCGGCTTCGCGACTTCCCTGAAGGCCGAGCAGAGCGAGGGCGGTGGTTTCAGGATAGGACGGCAGTTCAATTCCGAGGGCGGCCTTGGCTCCGTAGTTCCACCCGCCGTCGCTGCAGCGGCGACGAAGAATCATGCCTTCGCCCAGGACGATGCGGCGGTTGAGTTCGGAGCCACTGATTTGGGTGGCGGCTTTCTTCAGGGCGACGAGCGTGTGGGCGGTGGGTTCAATCCAAGCGGTGGCTTCTGGACGCCAGGGCCAACCGCGAAACTTCAAATCGTGCCCGGTGGGAGACTTGTCAACCATGGCGAAGAGCCGGGCGAAAAGCCGGGTTTCCGCGCCGGAGGTGGCGAGCAGCCAATCGACACCTTTGCGAAAGGCGGCGTCGTGAACTTTGTTGGCGCAGTGCAGGGTGATGGCGAGGGCGGTGGCCCAGTGTGCTTCCGGGACATGGCCGTTGGGCTGCCAAGCGCCGTCATCGCGTTGCCAAGAGCGGAGAAGCCGCCAGCCTTTCTGCCAAGCGGGCGACTCCTTTTCGTTTTGCAAGGCGAGGAGTGCATAGGCGGTGGGTTCGAGCCACGAGCGTTTGCCGGGGAAATAGCCCCAGCCTCCATCGGGATTTTGATGACGGCGGAGGGTTTCAAGACGCGGGCGGAGATAGCCTTCGGGCATATCCACTTTATCGGTTGAAGACCTGAGGAACTTTAGGGGCGGCGGCGATTCCTCTGATTGTTAGGTTGAGTTCGCCTGGATGTTGTTATACTTTTCTTCTCCGAGGCGCTTAATCTCCTCTCGTGTTCGGAGCAACGTACCGTAATTGGAGCACATATGCGATTTATAGTACTTATTGCAATGGGAATTCTTCCGGCACTATTGTGCGGAGAAATTGCAGCAAAGCGTCGGGCGGTGCCCGTACGACCGGTGCATTTTGAATCGAATCAGGGCCAAGCGCCGGCGGATATTTTGTACCTGCAGCGCGCCGAGCGGGCCAGCCTTGGTTTTTCAGAAGATTCTGTGCGCGGGGTCCTGCAGAGCGAAGAGGCGAAGGCGGAATATCGGCTGAGTTTCCCGGGGTCGAAGGCTGGAACGCGGCCGCGTGGGGAGGGGTTGGCGAATGGTACGAGCAACATTTTGAAGGGGAACGACCCGCGAAGGTGGAACGCGGGTATCAAGAATTACTCATCGATCCGGTATGAGCAGTTATATGCGGGAATTGACCTGCTTTTTCATGCCAAGGCGGATCAGCTCGAGTACGATTTCGAAGTTCAGCCGGGAGCCGACGCCGAGCAGATTCGTATTCGGTGGAGCGGGCAGGGGCGGTTGCGACTGAACGGGAGTGGCGAGTTAGTGTGGCACACGGCGGCCGGGGACATGGTTCAGAGGGCACCGGTAGCGTATCAGTTGGTGGATGGAACGCGGATTGCGGTAACGGCCCGGTATGAGTTGCGGGGGCGCGACGTGCGGTTTCGGCTGGGGGGGTATGATCGGCGGCGGATTCTAATAATTGACCCGGTGCTGACTTATAGCACTTATTTGGGAGGCAGTTCGACCGAGTTGGTTTACGGGATGACCGTGGATACGGCGGGTAACATGTATATCGCCGGGACTACTATTTCCCCTAACTTCCCAGTGAGCGGGGCTCCGCTGCAGAAAGACAGTAAGGGTAAGACCGACGCGTTTATCACGAAGCTAAGCGCACAGGGAACGCTGGTGTATTCGACGTTGCTGGGTGGGGCAGATACGGACACCGTCAGGGCTATCACGGTGGATCCGCAGGGTAGTATCTATTTTGCTGGGTCGTCGGCGTCGGCGGATTTCCCGATGGTGAATGCCAGGCAGCCTACACTGCGAGGCGGTGCGCCGATTGGCAGCGACGCGATTTTCGGGAAGCTCAACCCAACGGGAAGCGGTCTCGTGTTCTCCTCGTTTTGGGGAGGGAGCTACGACGAGGCGGCGGAGGCGATCACGCTGGATGCGAACGGCAACTTCTATATAGCGGGTTATACTTTTTCCGTAATTGATTAGCGGCCTCCGGTTCAATAGAATCAATGGTTTCCGTAGCGTCGCGCGACGCCTGTGGCATGATTGTGAGGGGCTCTCTGCGGCACAAACTCCCAAAACGCTAGGAAACTGGCCCAAATCGGGAGGCGAAT
>JANXMS010000301.1 GCA_025354525.1 Acidobacteriota bacterium | reverse complement strand
CCGGCTTCTCCCCCTTCCCCAACACCTCCATCTTCCCCGCGCAAGCCCCGCACATCGGAAACAAATGCACCGTATCCTCAAACTCATCCACCAACTTCACCAATCGCCCCCTCATCTCCTCCGCCAACTCCTCATCCAAATTCGCCGCAAACACACTCTCTTCCAACCGCCTCCCAAAATCCAACAACGTCTTCGCCACCCGCCCCCGCCGCCCCTCGTCAGCTATATCGTAACAGATGATGTAAAGCATTCCTTCCCCTCATCCGGAACCCACAAATACGGCGACCACTCCCCCTTCTTCTGCAAATGCCGCGCAAACCCCTCCGCCTGCCGACGCATCGCCTCCCGAAACGCCATCCGCCCCTCCGGCACATGAATCATCCACTTCTCGTAAGCCTCCACCACCGTCCGCAACGGCTCCGTCTTCAAATACACCGACTTCTCATGCTCATAAAAATCCTCCGCCCCCACCATCTTCTTATTCAACATCGTAATCACCAACCGATCCCCCGCCGGTCCCCGAAACGGCTCCACCAAATCCAACGCCAGCGACCGTCTCCCAAAGTCCGGCTGATGAAAAAAACCGCAAGCCGGGTCCAAGCCCAACCCCTCCAACATCCCCGCCAACTCCTGCCACAAAATCGTGTAGATCAACGACAACAGCGCATTAATCGGATCTGTCGACGGATGCTTCACCCGCCCCGGCCAAACAAACTCCGACTTCTGAAACCCCATCACATGCCCAAAATACAACCGCGCCCCCGACCCCTCATAGCCCAATAACTCCTCCCTCGTCGCCGCCCCGCCCGCCCGCTCCACCATCTCCTTAATCGCGTCCAGCGGAATAACCGTCTCCCCCGGCTCCCGATTCGCATACCGCGCCAACACCAACCGCCCATTCGCTAACTTCGCTTGCACCAACTGCCGACTCATCCGCAAGCTCTCCCCCTCGTTCATCGCCAATGCATATTGGTTCATCCGTAACTGCACATCGTTCCCTAACGGAGCCACCGCGCTCCCCCGATACCTCCCGTTCCGGCTAAAGAAACTCACCGTAATCCGTTTCTCTAACATCTCCCCCAGCGCCTGCGAAGTAATCTGCACCCCGCCAAACACCAAAATCGCCTCTAACTTGTGATACGGCAAATCCAACAAAACCTGTCCGTCTTTTTCCACCAAGAAACGGTCGCCCGATTTCCGCACCACCGCCCCTTGTTCGGTCACATACAAATACGCCACCGGCTCCTCCTCTGGCGCTCTCGGGCTCAGATACTCCTGCCCAGGCGCCACCTGTCGAAATCCTGCTGCCGCAAACGCCTCTTCCATTTCCGAAGCCGACCGATTCTCTAAGTACCGCGCCACCATCCGCGCCGGCATCGGCTTGGCCATAAACACAATCCGCCCGTCCCGCTTATCCCGTTTCCACGGCTGAAACGCCTCTTCGCCGTGAAAGAAGACTCCCAAAAACGTAAACCCCTCTCCGAAATGACGAAGCCCCGTCTTTTCCTCTTTCAGCGTCAACTGGTGTTCCGCCATCCACGCTTCCATCGCCGCCAGAATTGCTTCTGCGTCTTTTTGTGAGCGGCACATCATTACGAAGTCATCCGCATACCGTACCAGTCGTCCTGGTTGCTGCGCCATAGCCGTATCGAAATCCGCCAGAAAGAGGTTCGCCAAAACGGGCGAAAGCGGTGATCCCTGCGGAATTCCCCGTTGCATCGGCCGTATCTGCGTCCCATCCCAGATGTCTGCCCGGACCCAGGCCCGCAGCAGCGCATCGAACTCCCGCGAAGCCTCCCGTTCGGCGTATTCATTCAGGAGCAGGGTATGGTCGACATGATCGAAATAGCCGGTGATGTCGGCTTCGACGACGAACGCATAGCCCCGATCCCGCCACTGTTGCACTCGGGCGACGGCGGAGTCGACTCCCCGGCCGGGTCGATAGCCGAAGCTAACGTCGAGTAACTCTTCTTCCAGGGAGCGAGACAAGTGCCGACTCACGGCTGTTTGCAATAGCCGGTCTCGAACGGAGGGTACGAGCAATTGCCGGGTAGCGGATTGCCCGGCTTTCTTTTCGATCTCGATTAGGAGTAAGGGCAGCGGCCGATAGCTACCTTCGACTAACCGTTGCCAGAGCAGGTCGATTTCGCGTTCGAGTCGGGAGCCGAACCGATTGACGGTTACGCCATCCGCGCCAGCGCAGCCCGCGTTGAAGAGGACTCGTTCCCAGGCCGAAGCGAAGTCAGTTCGGGAGAGGGAACCGAGTTGGGAGATGGAGGGCATCGGTGTTTCCTTGAGTAACGCAGAAAACAACCGTTCGTGCAAGTACTATTTTTGAAAGTCAAAGCGCTTTGCAGGAATTGTCAAGTTTGGTATCCTCTGGAGGGGCTAACCTGAGTGTAGACAGGGAGATAGCGGGAAGCCCTCGGGAGCCGGAGAAAGGGGGTACATGGGGACCCTCCTGTAACTATAAGAAAAGGAACAAGATGCGATCAAAAACAACAAAATCCTCGTCTGAAACAATGTGTTTCACCGGCCATTTTCGAGACATGAGGAGTTCGGCCCAAAAAAGTCCTTGCAATTGATGGGGTTACATGGTGTATAGTGGGAATGCCCGCCCCGCCGAGAAGGGGATTGAAACGCGATCTTCCACTCTTTGGGCATGACGAGCATTACTCGCCAGTGGGAATGCCCGCCCCGCCGAGAAGGGGATTGAAACTGGCAGGCTTACGAAAGCCTTGACCATTAACAGAAATGTGGGAATGCCCGCCCCGCCGAGAAGGGGATTGAAAC
>JANXMS010000245.1 GCA_025354525.1 Acidobacteriota bacterium | reverse complement strand
GACTGCTATCGGAAGACTACCAGACTTTGTGAAACATTTCTACACCTTTTTGTTGTGGACGCCCCGGCGGAATCCGTCGAGCGAAGCCAGAGAGGCCGCTCGCCGCTAATCAATTACGTGATGCGCATAAGGGAACCCGCTCTCAAAGTAGGGTTGCAATGGGTGCGCGTGGGTTTGGACGTACCAGCTTCCATCGGGAAACTGAGTCTTCAGCAACCAGGTGACGCCTTGCCGATAGGGGGGCGCGTTGGGCTTCATTGCGGCAGCCGTGTGGAGGGCGTAAAGCGCTAGGCCCGTGGCATAGGCGTCGGTCGGCATCTCGGGGAGTTGGGACCAGCCGCCATCCCTCTGCTGGCTGGCGAGAAGCTCGTTGACGGCCAAATCGATCGGCGAATTCGTCGCGGCAAGGCCGATTAGACGCATCGCCTGCTCTTCCACTCCGTGGGCCGGTTGAGTCCGGAGCCATGTGCCTGCGTTTTTCAAACGGAGGGCGATTTCGGCGGCGCGGCCGGGTGTGTGATACGACTTGAGTGCCGTCGCGGCAAGGGCTGTGGCGGTGATGGAGGAGTATTCGCTGGGCGGGCGGTACGTGCGGAAATCCCACTTTCCGTCGGGGTCCTGGCGGAAGGCAATCTTATGAAAGGTGGCGTCAGTGAAGCGGTTGGCGGGTTCCTGATCGAAGCCAAAACCGGAGAGGATGTAGACTGGACCGCCCATAACGCCGAGGCCGTTGAGGACGCCGGGGAGGTTGCCGGAACTGGTGGAAACGGTGACCCGGCGTTCGCGGGTAGCGGCGGCCTTGTCGAGTTGGAAACCCTGCCGGCGAGCAAGGGACGTGACCATGTCGGGGACGGTGTTGGAGTGGCAGGAGACGCAATTGCGGGTTTTCCAGACGGCGGGGGCGGTAGCTTGGAGGAGAGGCAGGGCCCGTTCAATGGCTTGACGGGGGGACGTGGCTGGGGAGGCAGAGACGGGGATGGCCTCTGGGGCGCCGGGAGCTTTGGCAAGGCGGAGGGTTTGGACGATGGGGTCGTTGGCCCCAAAGCGGTGGGCGAGAGTGAGTGCGCTGTTGCCGTTTTCTTCCTTGAGATCGGTACGGGCCCCGCGAGCGATGAGGAGAGCGACGACGGCGGGGTTGCGGTCGTAGGAAATGGAGGCGCGCATAAGAGCCGTGTATCCGCGGGCGCATTGAGGGTCGAGGGGGGCGCCTTGGTCGAGGAGGAGGCGGACAAATTCAAGATTCTGATAGGCGGCGGCGTTTTGGAGGGCGTTTTGGCCGCGCACGCCGATGGTGGCGACGTCAGCACCGGCGGAGAGGAGAATGGGAGCGCAAGCGAGGCAGTTGACGACGGCGGCGTTGACGAGAGCGGTGGACTTGGCGGGTAGGGTGGCACCGTTTTTAAGAAGAGTAACTAGGATGGAAGGTTCGCCCGTGGCGGCGGCGGTTTCGAGGGCGACGGAAGTTACTTGGGCCCCGGCGGCGAGAAGGGCGTCAACAAAAGGCTGCGCTCCTTTACGGCTTACGGCGATGCGGAGCGGGGTGAGGCCGTTTTTCGCGGTGGCGTTGGGATCGCCACCGGCGGCCAGAAGGAGCGTGGTTTTCTTCAGGTCGGAGAGGGCGTAATGGAGGGCGGTGTAGCCGCCGATATTGACGGCCTTGGGGTCGGCCTTTTGGCGGAGAAGGAGTTCGACCATGGTGGCGTCGGCCGTGACGACGGCGTGGAGGAGTGGGCTGGTGCCGTCGGCGCGCGGGGTGTTCGCCAGGTTGGCGAATTGAATGACCGTCGCTTGGTCGCCCGAGCGAATAGCGTCGAACACATCAGGCCAAGCGAAAAGGACACAGGAGAGGCAGAGTAGGAATAGGAGTCGCATGCGGTTTAGCTTTCGAGGCGGTAAAGGTGGCGGTCGCCGCGGAGGTATAAGGCGCGACCGGAGACGGAGATGGAGGCCAGGGTGCGTTCATCGATCGTGTTCCTGGCCAGTTGTTGGTACTGTTTACCCGGGGCGATGACCGTACATTCGCCTTCCTCGCTGAGGAAATAGACGCGGCCATCGACCGCAATGGGAGAGGCGGAGTGGTTACCCCCGATGCGTTGCTGCCAGTGGGATTGACCGGTTTTGGCGTCGAGGCAGGTGGCTATGCCGTTATCGCTGACCATATAGAGTTCATCGCCGACGACGATAGGGGAAGGGGTAAGTGGGACGGAGCGGGGGTGAGACCAAGTTACGTGCGACTTAGTAACATTGCCACGGCCGTCGGGCCGGACCGCGAACAGGACAGGTTGAAAGAAGCCGGAGCAGATATAGACGAGGCCGTGGGCGTGGACGGGGCGGGGTACGTTCGAAAAGCCGCTGCCGTATTCGATATACCAGATTTCTTTACCCGTTCGGGGGTCGTAGGCGTAGGCATGGTGAGCGCCGGGGCTGATCACTTGGGGCTTGCCCGCGACGTCGATGACCAGAGGGGTGGTGTAAGCCTGGTTGCCTTTGCCGCGAGCGGTCTTCCAACGGATCTTGCCGGTGGCGGCGTCGAGGGCGACGACGAACTGCTCGTCGAGGCCATCGCAACTGATGATGAGCAGTTCCTCAAACAGGGCAGGGGAGCCGCCGGGGCCATGCTGGGGCTCGTATTTTAGGATTTGCTTCCAGAGAATGTCGCCCTTGGAAGATACGCAGGCCGTGCCGTAGAAGCCGAAGTGGACGAAGATCTTGTCGCCTTGGACGATGGCGGAGGGCGAGGCGAAGGAGTTTTTCTTGTGAATGCCGGGGCCGACATCTTTGACGCGGAAGACCTCCGTGTTCGACAGGATTTTGCCCGAGGCGGCGTCGAGAGAGAGTAAGCGGAGGGAGGTGTTGTTATCAGTGGCGGTGGTCAGCCAAAGCGTGTTGTTGACGATGGACGGGCTGGACCAGCCACTGCCGGGGAGAGGCGTTTTCCAGCGGACGTTCTGAGTTTCGGTCCAGGTGAGGGGCAGGCCCTTTTCCGGTGAGTGGCCTTGGCCGGTGAGGCCGCGGAACTGAGGCCAGTCCTCTGCGAGAAGCGGGAGTGATAAGAATTGACCGAGAACCAAGCGACGACGCATAAGGCCTATTTGACCATGAAGGTTAGTTGCCGGGGCGATACCTGCGTTCGGTGTGCGCCTTAATCTGATCAGGATGGAAGTAGACTTCGCGGAGGTTGCCAGTCGAGTAGCGCACGGCTTGGTCGTTGAAGTGGGGGGAGCCGACCTGGCCGCTTTCGCCGCCGGCGGTGATAGCGCGGGCGCGGACCCGTTTGCCGAATTCGACGACGGCGACGAAGCTGTTGCCGTTGGTGCCGTACCACTTCTTTGTGTTGGGGTAGGGGCGGGCTCCATAAGAAGCAAGCGAACCCCAGTTGGCCGACGTGAAGCCGACCGGGATGCTGGCACCCTTGTCGTCAAACGGGTGGACGATGTCGCCAGTTAGACGCTGAAAGCGATTGATGTCGCCCCAGGCTGTTTGCCATTTGCCGAAGTCGGCGGCCAGCTTATCGGAAGCGTCGGAGAGGGCTTCGAGCAGCAGGGGCGCGGGAGCTTTCGCGGCGAATTCGGCTAGGGCGAGATCCACGGCGCCGCCGGGGGCACGCCGACGGACCTCATCGCCCCAGAAGACCGCAAGGGAGGTGGGCACGGACATCGTGGACCAGCGAAGGTCCCATGTTTTAATCTGGGCGATTTGAGCGGCCAGTTTGGCCTTCAGCGGGTCCGAGGCGGGGGTGTTGTCCCAGGCTTTGAGGAGGGCGGGGATTGGCTTTTCGAACCAGGGGAGATACGAGTCATAGGCCGCCGCGAGGAGGGAGTCAACGGTGAAGTCGGTGACCCCGGTGAGGACGCGGAGGGCATGGAGGCCACGCGGGTTTTCGGTGCCGCGTTCGACATAAGCGGGGAAATCCTGCTGCTTACGGCTGGCGGGGCCGGCGGCCGACCAAGGCGAGTTGTTGGTGTTATAAAGCCACCCAGTGGCGGGGTTGTACAGCGACGGCAGTTCGTTGAGGGCGTGGAGAGGTCCCCATTCGGTGGCGGGGTTTGCGCCATCGACCGGCTTAGTCCAATCGAAGTTCGGATCTCGACGGGGAAGGAAGTTACCGTGGAAGTACGCTATGTTCCCGTCCGCGTCGGCGTAGATTGTGTTGTTAGACGAGTTCGTCTTGATCTCCATGGTCTCGACGTAGGCCTTGTACGAGCGTGCCTTCGTCCGGAGATAGGATTGCGAGAGGGCTTTGACGGGTTCGTCCATAAGCCGAACGGCCACCCATTTGTCGTTGACGGAGCGGACGATGGGGCCGTGGTGGGTACGGAAGATGGTGAAGATCTTTTCGGCGAGGCCAGTGGAAGTTCGGTACGGGACAGTGAGGCGAGAAGTAACAACCGGGAGGGATTCGTTGCCGTATTTATACGTGCAGCCGGCGGGGGTTTTGGTAATGGTTTCGAGGTATTCGTCGATGACGTCGATGCCGCTCGTCGTGTGCATCCAGCCGGCACGGTCGTTGAAGCCTTGGTAAATGAAAAGTTGGCCCCAGGTGGCGGCGCCATAGGCGTTTAGGCCCTCGCGACTGACCATTTGGAGTTCCGAGCGGAAGAAGAAGGAGGTGTGGGGATTGATGAGCAGGAGCGCCTTTTTGTTGGCCGTATTGGACGGGGCGATGGCGATGCCGTTGGAGCCGCGGGGTTCCCCTTGATAAGGCTGAGGAAGGGCGGTGCGGAGCGGGGTTTGACCGTAGAAGGCTTCGAGTTGGGGGAGGCTAATTCGTTCAATGTCGCCGCCGATCGAGCCTTCGGTGAAGCTGAGCGCCATCCAGGGTTCGAAGTGCGTGAGGACGCGGGGCTTCACTTGGGGATGTCGGGCAAGGTAGAAGTTGAGGCCGTCGGCCCAGGCGTCCATCAGCTTCTTGAGCCAAGCGGGGCTGGCAGCGTATTGAGTTTGAAGCTTCCCAGGGTCGACATATAGCTTCATGCGTAAATCCTGGAAAAGTTTCGATTCACCTTCGGCTTCGGCGAGGCGGCCGAGCGACGTAAGGAAGTTGGTTTCGATGCGATGGAAATCGTCTTCGGCCTGGGCGTAGAGAGCACCGAATACGGCGTCCGCATCCGTCTTGCCATAGACGTGGGCGATGCCCCACGTATCGCGGACGATGATGACGTTTTTGGCTTGGCGCTGCAAGCGGGCAAGGTCGGGAGGAGCGGCGAAGGCGGTAGAGGCGAGGAGGAGCGCGAGAACGGCAAGTAGGTTCGGCATGCGAGTGTTTATTTTGATGGTAGCGCAGCAGATTCCAATTGAAAGATGAGCCTGGAGGGGGGCTCGGGATAACCGGGACCAAGTAGGGGCTCCTTTTTAGAATTTGTTGTCGGCGGTTCGAGATTGGAAACAGGAGACTCGTCGTCGAGTCGGTGGTCATTTCCAGGCCGTTTTCGTCGGGTTAGGCAGGGCGCGCCTCCGGATAAAAACTGCGGAACAGGGTGTGTTTGGCCTCTTGCATGCGGCGCGCCGACTCAGTATCGCTAATCCGCAGCGCTTCGGTCGCCAGCGCCGCCATCGTCTGACCGGGACGGAGATGTTGAGCGGGGTCGGGCAGCGGTTGAAAGACCTCCCAAGGTGTGGCGTACCGTTTGTAAACGCGCTTCTCCTTACCCTTAAAATCGGTGATGATTTCGGCCTGACCGCAGGGCCGGTGAAAGTTCAAGTAGGGATTGAGGTGTTCGCGGTAGAAGTCATCAATGGGTGCGGCATGGTGTGCCTCAATATGCAGATAGCCCATCTGCTTCCGGATCACGGCTCCGTTTTTGGCTTCCACCAATCCGTTGTCGTTGGACCGTCGGGGGCGCGACTTAGTCTGCTCGATCAGCAGTTTCTTCAAAAGCTCAGCCACGACATGATTGATGAATTCACTGCCGTTGTCGGAGTGGAAGCTCAACAGCACGAAGGGGAACAGCGCCAGAATCGCCTGTAAAACCGGCATGAGCCAGGTCTCACTGATGTAGGAGGTCGCCCCCACTACCTGCCATTGAGTGACTTCATCGACGGCATTAATGTGATACACACCTTTGACACCGTCTTGATCGCCTTGGTGCACGGTGTCGATCCGCACAAAGCCCGGTCGGCCTTCCGGCGTTGGCTTCCGCCGTTCCCCAATCGAGACGGGCGTCGGGCGCGTCGCGGTGTAGTCGATGCGCTGCCGCCGATAGCCCACACTATTTCGCAAATTGTACAGATGCCCGTTCGAGATCGCCGCCAGCAGTCTTGTCCAACACAAGATGAGCCTGAAGGGAGCCGGATGGGCCAAGCTGGGGATTGCTCATTCGAATGCAGAAGATTGAGAATGCGAGCCTGGAGCAGATGCAGGCTTTTCTGGAAGGCAGCCAGGAATTAGACTTCCACGCCGAAGGGCGTGCCGAGATTTATGCCTGGGTGGAGCGGACGTTGAGGCAGCAGCGGTACACCAAACTGAACCGCGAAACCAAGG
>JANXMS010000241.1 GCA_025354525.1 Acidobacteriota bacterium | reverse complement strand
CCTTGGTTTCGCGGTTCAGTTTGGTGTACCGCTGCTGCCTCAACGTCCGCTCCACCCAGGCATAAATCTCGGCACGCCCTTCGGCGTGGAAGTCTAATTCCTGGCTGCCTTCCAGAAAAGCCTGCATCTGCTCCAGGCTCGGATTCTCAATCTTCTGCATTCGAATGAGCAATCCCCAGCTTGGCCCATCCGGCTCCCTTCAGGCTCATCTTGTATTGGACAAGACTACAAGTTGCAATCCGGCCGGAAGGCAGGTAGACTGAGGAGTTGCAGCGCATCCGTGCGCTTGTGCGGGATGCGCCTGTCTCCCTTAATCCGGCCGCGCAGCCTACCAACGTAATTCCATTAAGAACGAGGAAAGTCATGTACGCAGTAGTAGAGAACGGTGGCAAGCAGTATCGTGTGTCGCTCGGGGAGACCGTCAGATTCGAGACGATGCCCGGCGAAGTGAACGGGCCGGTAGATCTGGGTCGTGTGTTGGCCGTGGTGTCCGACGATGGCGAAGTGAAAACGGGCAAGGATGTCGCGGGCGCGAAAGTGACCGGCACCTTGGTCGAAAATGATCGCGGTCCGAAAGTGATCGTGTTCAAGTTCAAGCGGAAAAAGCAGTATCGCCGGACCATCGGACATCGGCAGAATTACTCCGCTGTCAAGATCGATTCGATTCAGGCGTAAGGAAGTCAGAGTAAACCATGGCATCAAAAAAAGGTCTAGGCTCAAGTAAGAACGGTCGCGATTCGAATGCGCAGCGACTGGGTATTAAGCGTTTTGGCGGCGAGTTGGTTCCGGGCGGTTCCATTCTCGTTCGGCAGCGCGGGACACCCTACAAAGCTGGGGATAACGTCGGTCGTGGTAAAGATGATACGCTTTTTGCGTGCGTAACCGGCATCGTCGAATTTCGTGACAAAGGGCGGATGGGGAAATTCATCTTCATCAACCCGGTCAAGGTCGACGCAAACTAGTTTGTTGTTCCTCCGTTAGAACCCGAAGCCGCCCCTTCCGGGCGGCTTTCGTTATTTGTGATTGGCGTTTGTCTTATGTTTATTGATGAAGTAAAGATCTATGTGAAAGCCGGCGACGGCGGTAACGGCTGTATGGCATTTCGGCGGGAGAAGTTCGTCCCCCGAGGCGGCCCCAGCGGCGGCGATGGGGGCCGCGGCGGCAGCGTGATTCTGGTAGCGAGTGAGCACCGGAATACGTTGCTCGAACTCCGCTATAACCCGGAGCATAAGGCGGAACGAGGCAAGCACGGCGAAGGATCCAACTGCTCCGGACGGCATGGCGACGACCGGCAGGTCGACGTCCCAGTAGGAACGATGGTTTATGACTGGAAGACGGCCGAGATGCTCTACGACTTCACCAAGCCTGGCGAACGGTTTGTGATCGCCAAGGGCGGCAAAGGCGGGCGCGGCAATCAGCATTTTGCCACGGCCTCCCACCAAGCGCCGACCGAGCACGAACCCGGAACGCCGGGCGAAGAGAAGACGCTAAGGTTGGAGTTGAAGATTCTAGCCGACGTGGGCTTAGTGGGTTTCCCGAACGCTGGCAAGTCGACCCTGATTTCGCGCATCTCTGCCGCCCGGCCCAAGATCGCCGACTATCCGTTCACGACTCTTGAACCCCAGTTGGGCGTGGTTCCGATGCCGGACGAACGGAGCTTTGTCGTCGCCGATATCCCGGGTTTGATTGAAGGGGCCCATGAAGGCCACGGCCTGGGGATTCAGTTCCTGAAGCATGTCGAGCGGACCCGCGTGCTGCTACACATGGTTGACGTCAGCGACGTCACCGGGCGCGATCCGCGGAGCGACTTCGAGATCATCCTGAACGAGTTGGCTAGCTTCAGCGACGAGTTGCCGAAGAAGCCGATGATCGTGGTCGCGAGTAAGGTAGATGCGGCGCAGGACCCGGAACGCATTGCTGCCGTGAAGGCGATTGCGGCGGAGCATGGCATGCAGTTTCTCGAGATTTCGAGCGCGACCGGACAAGGGCTTGAGGAGTTGAAGTTCATCCTAGCTGCCATCGTCCACCCGCCGAAGGTCATCGAAACCAAGGATGACGGAATCGCTTACATGCCATACGACCGCCTCTAACTCAGCCTCCTTGATATTTGGTGGGTAGGGACGAGAAAGCGAAGCGACGGCATTCGGCGTTTGAAGGTGCCGAGTTAGATGATGTCGCGAATCGATCAGGGGTACTTGATTAGCGGGTTTCGGGATCATTCGCCTCCCGATTTGGGCCAGTTTCCTGGCGTTTTGGGGGTTTGTGCCGCAGAGAGCCCCTCGCCATCATGCCACGGGCGTCGCGCGACGCTACGGAAACGATTGATTTGATTGAACCGGAGGCCGCTAATCAATTACGATCAGGGGATCTCGGAGCGTGCGGTGCTCTTATTTGGGTTTGATCGGGGATGCGGAAATATCGCCGTCGCGGCGGTGGGAAAAGAGTAAAAACCTGCGTTTGGTTCTCCTCGGTTTCCACGACCCGCCATTTCCACGGCCGACCTCGGGGACCAAGTACGCTTGCTCTCCCCTCACTGGCGAACTTGAACTGGCGCAGCTACTCACGTCAAACAGCGAAGAATCCTAACTCATAACTACTTCGCGACGGCGAAGAACTGTTGGCTCGATAAATTGCGGTAGACGCTGCCCGCTACTTGGGCAGCGACCGGGCCGTTGACGGGCTTACCACCAGTCAGGAGAACGACCACAACAAGCTTGTTGCGGCCAACTTCGTTGAAGCTACCGAACCAACCGAGGTGGGTGGGCGTCGCGCGATCCGTGCATGTGCCCGTCTTCCCAAGGATGGGCTCATTGGGGTCGTACTGGGCTCGCCTCGCCGTACCGTGATCGACGGCGGCCATCATGCCCGGCTTCACATCCGGAATCTCGTCCTGAATGGCCAAATGACGCTTCACCTTAGGCGCGAAGTTCTCAATCTGCTGCTTCGTCCGGGGATATTGAAGATGGTACAGCGTCCCGCCGTTGGCGATAGAAGAGAGCAGAGCAGCCAGTTGCAACGCCGTCAGTTGGATGCCTTCGCCAAAACTCGTCATCATGCCCACACCGCCGAACTTCGGAGGCTCGGAAGGGAGAACCCCCGGAAACTCGCCCTCGATATTGAGTCCAGCACGCTCGCCAAGGCCGAGCATTTTGGCGTAGGCATGCACCCTGTCAAATCCAAGATCGGTGCCGACGCGGGCGAAGTAGGGGTTGTTCGAATGGGCCAGTGCCTCGGTCAAGTTCATCGTCGTACGACGCCCTATCCGCAGGAGCGAATTTTTCTCGATGAGGCCTTCTTTCAGACCAGCAATCGCAGTGACGATCTTCACCGTTGAGCACGGCTGAAACCCGCTGCCCAGCGCCAGTTTCTGGTTGACGATGGTCAGCAGCCGTCCGGTCTGCGGATCAGCGACGACCACGCTGCCGTTGTATGGACCCAGGGCGTCCACGGCGGCGCGTCGTACGATCAAGTCTTCGCCATTAATGACGTCTCCGAGCGTGGAATCGGCAAAAGTCGGCTCCAGCCACGGACCTCCCGCGACGAAGCTCTGACCCGCCTTTTTCTTGGTCGAGGCCACTGGCCGCTTTGCGGTGGCCGATTTGCTCTTCGTTAAACTCTTGCCGGATGTCCGAACGGGACCGGCTTTTTTGGCCCTTGAGGCCGGTACTGCTAGTAACAGGTTGCTTTGACCGATAAAGATCAAGAAAACCAGGAAAATACGCATTCTGACCGTGCCCCTCGTCAGTAAAATCGGACTATTGGTACTGGGCCAACGATGCTCCAGTATCAGGGACCTGATTAGCAAAAGTCAACCCAGCACTCGTTTTCCTTATCGGCCAAACAAACTCGATTCGTTAAGCGGCGGTCCAACCGCCGTCAATGGTGATGACGCTGCCGTTGACGAAGGCGGCTTCGTCAGAGGCTAGATACAAGGCTAAATGGGCGATTTCGTCGGGTTTGCCGAGGCGACCAATCGGCTGGCGGGTATTGAGTTCGGCGCGGGTCTTTTCGATTTCGTGCGAATGGTACTTCTGTAAATACTGTGCGACGAAGGGAGAGTCCACGGTGCCGGGGCAAATGGCGTTGACTCGAATCTGGGTCGGGTAGTCAACGGCAAGTTGGCGGGTCATCGCGATGACGGCACCCTTGGTGGCGCAATAGGCGTACCGACGCTTCACGCCAATCAGGCCAGCGACGGACCCAATATTCACGACCTTGCCACCGGAAGCCAAAAGCAGGGGCATCGCGTACTTCGTGATCAGGAACGGGCCGGTGACGTTAACCTTCATCAGCCGCTCAAAATCGGCGAGGTCGGTCTCCTCTACGTTGCCGACCAGGCCAATGCCAGCGTTGTTGACGAGGATGTCGAGTTGGGAGAGTCCGGCAAAAACCGCCTGGACGGTCGATTCGCTCGTGACGTCACAGTGGACCGCCTGCCCCGAGAGCTCGGCGGCGAGGGCTTCTGCTTTCGGCAGATCAATGTCGGCGACGACGACTTTCGCACCGGCGTTCGCCAGGACGCGGCAGGTGGCTTCACCGATGCCACTGGCACCGCCGGTGACCTAGGCGACGCGTCCATCTAATCGGAAGGGTGTACTCATGCTCTGGCGATTGTACTATCGGAAGCGTAAGGCGCGGGGTAGTTGGTATCATGTTCCCCATTGAGACCTCGTTTATGAGCCAGAAGAAGCACCAGCCCTACGTTCCCGAAGACATGAAGATGACTGAGTTCACCGTGGCAGCGGTGGCGATCGGTCTCGTAATGAGTGTCGTACTGGGGGCGGCGAACGCCTACCTGGGTTTAAAGGCGGGCATGACGATTGCCGCCACATATCCGGCGGCCGTCATTGGCATGGCGTTGCTACGGGCCAAGCGGGGCACGATTCTCGAAGAGAACTTAGCGCGGACCGCTGGGTCGATTGGAGAGTCGATCGCCGCAGGGGCGATCTTCACCTTGCCAGCGTTCGTGATTTCCAAGAGCTGGCCGGCTTTTGACTTTGAACACGCCTATTTGAAGTCGACGGCGTTGATGCTGGTGGGCGGTGTGCTGGGCGTTTTGTTCGTGTCGCTCGTCCGACGGGCGCTCGTCGAAGATGACGAACTTCCCTTCCCCGAGTCAGTCGCGGCGGCGGAGATTCACAAGGCCGGGCAGACGGCTTCGGGCGCGGCGAAGTACCTGTTCTACAACATGCTGACGGGCGCGGGCATTTACCTGGCCGGGGTGATGAAGCTGTTCGATCCGGACCATACGCTCTTTTTTTCCATCGGGCAACTGGGCAAGAGCACGCTGAAGCTCGGCGGCGATAAAGCGGTAGCAACGGGCGGATTCACGGTTGCCGCGGCGCCGTCGATCAGCCCGGCCTTTATCGGCGTCGGCTACATCATCGGCCCGCGCTTGGCGGCGTTGAACTTCGCCGGTGGCGTCCTCGCCTGGGGCCTGTTCATCCCGCTGTTGATGTATTTCCTGGGGCCGGACCTAGCCCAGTTCGTACCGGCGGACCAATTGACGGGCGGATGGACGGCGACGGCGAATGCGGTGTGGCTGCATATTGTCCGACCGATTGCGGTGGGCGGAATGTTGGTCGGCGCGGGATATACCCTGTTCCGGATGCGGAAGAATTTGATCGGCGGCTTGAGCAAGGCGATTGGGGAGTTGCGGAGCGGTGGGCCAGCGCCGGGTACGGTAGGTCGGACCGAGCAATACATGAGTTTCAAGGTGGTGTTTGCGTTGATCGGCGTCACGTTCCTGGCGATGGTGGGCGTCTATACCTACTTCGCCGGTGAGCTTTGGATCGCGGTGATCGCGGCCGTTGTGATGCTCATCACAGGCTTCCTCTTCACGACCGTCTCGGGCTCGCTCGTGGGCTTCATCGGTTCGTCGAACAACCCGATCTCCGGGCTGACGCTTTCGACCCTTTTGATCGCGGCGTTGTTGATGGTGTCCTTAGGAGTCAACGGACCCCAGGGCGTGGCGACGGTACTGGCCGTGGCGGCCGTGGTTTGCGTAGCGGCGGCGGTGGGCGGCGAACTGCTCCAAGACTTCAAGGCCGGCTACATTTTGGGCGGCACGCCGCGGACGATTCAATGGGTGGAGTTGCTGTCGGTGGTCGTCTCGTCGCTCGTCATGTTCTTCCCGGTGATGTACCTGCACGAAGCGAATATCAAGCAGGGCGGCATCGGCTTCGGCGATGCGAAGCTGCCGGCGCCGCAAGCGGGATTGATGGCGCTGATTGCGCAGGGCATCGTGGGTGGCGACATGGCTTGGCCGCTCGTGGTGATGGGCATCTTCATGGGGATCGGGATGATCATGCTGCAGGTGAAGAGCCCGATGCTGGTGGCGGTGGGGATGTACCTGCCCTTTGCGACCACCTTTGCAATTTTCGTGGGCGGATGCTTGCGCAGCGTGACGGACTACCTGAGCCAGCGCGCTGGACACAACGAAGCGCAGAAGGCGCGCATTGAGAACACCGGCGTGCTGGTCTCATCGGGGCTGATCGCGGGCGAAGGGTTGATGGGCTTAGGCGTAGCGGCGATGGTGCTCTGGGGGATTCCGATTCCGGAGTTCTTCAAGGAGCCGAGCTATGCGGTGGGCCTAATAATTCTCGCGGTGCTGGCTTTTGTGATGATTCGCACGCCGCTCGTTAACGCTGGCCGACCGGAAGACCCGGCTCCGCCGAGCGCGATGGTATAGCGTCTTCGTCGCACCGGATCAACTTGGAACCATCGAAGAGCGCCGCGCCGAACTCAGTATCGAGCACAAGCGTATCGCCGGAGCGAACGATTTGGTGGAGGGGGATCTGAGTTACCTGCTGCGTCAAGCGGTCAAAGCGGAGGATCCCGCCGCCGAAGTCTCCCCACTCGCGGCGTTTGGCGATGCCGAGCCAGGCGGCGTCCGGTTCGACCAGCAGCGCAGTGACCGGCCAGTCTCGGATCTCTTCGGAGTCATAACACGTCTTGCTGAACCAGCGGGTGCCCCAGCCACCAGTTGCGTTGGGCCGATCTCTTCGTTCATGGTGGCGGGCTTTCGCGTCAATCCGCCGATCGCGTGCTCCGGACGGGTTAAGGCGAACTTGTCATAAGTGCTCTGCGTCAATGGCGTTTGCTTCGGCAAGGGCACTTCAACCCGGCCAGCGAGAAGACGGAAGGGCGGCTCCGGCTCCGACTGATATTTGAGCGTCACGCGGCGTTTGACCGACGAGGAGCTATAGTCGACGCGTTTCGCGAGCGCCTTGGCGCGCACGTCGTAGACGAACTTGCGATGCGCGCCGGGCCCGCCTTTCTCCGGTCGACAGGAGCGCACCACGTCCTTTTCAGTAGCGCGTTCGACCTGGACGAAGCAATCGTCGTCGTGGATGCCTTTGTCCGCCGCAACTTGGTAGATCATTCCCGGCTCACCACGACGCTGGAGGAAGACGCCCAACCGCGTCTGCTTGTTCCACCATCCGGTCGAGTCGCTCAAGGCGACGACGACATGGAATTCAGAGTTGATTTGTGTTCGGTTCAGGATCCGGGCGACGCTCTGCTTGGTAAGGAGTTGCAGAACCGACCGGTCCGGATCGAGGGCGAGTGCTACGGATGAAACCGGCAAGTAGACAGGACAGCGCATCATGTAGCCGGTATCGACTTGAGGATTGTCTCGCCTCTCCATGAGCTGGCCGGCGTCGCCTTCACCACGATGGCGAGGCTGTTGCTCGAACTGTCGTCGAGGTCCGGGCTGCGCTCTGCTTCCGAAGCAGGTACAGGATCGACTGATCCGGATCGAGGGCGAGTGCTCCGGACGAAACCGGCAAGTAGACAGGCCAGCGCATCATGTAGCCGGTATAGACTTGAGCATTTTCTCGCATCTCCATGAGCTGGCCGGCGTCGCCTTCACCACGATGGCGAGGCTGTTGCTCGAACTGTCGTTGAGGTCCGGGCTGCGCTCTGCTTCCGAAGCAGGTGCAGGATCGGCTGGTCCAGATCGAGGGCGATAGCGGCGGATGAAACCAGCAGGGAGAGAGGCCAGCGCATCATGCAGCCGGTATAGACTTGGCAATGGACTGATAGCATAGAGGATTGTCTCGCATCTCTTCCTCTGTTGAGTCTGGGCTACCCACGAGCTGGCCCCAGGTATATCTCGGCGTCGCCTTCACCACTATGGCGACGCTATTGCTCGAACTGTCGATGACCCGAATCTTTTCGGTCGTCTTTTACTACCACTTCGCGTTTCTGGCCATCTCGATCGCGCTGTTCGGCTTGGGTGCCGGAGGGGTGTTTTCGTACGTGGTGGCGGCCCGTCCGGGGGGGATGTTTCAGAAGCTCGGCTTTCTGTCGGCGGTGAACGCGGTGGTCCCGTTGATCACGCTGATCTTCATTTTGACGCGCGGGACGGAGCTTTCGAACACGACGTTGGCGGCGGTTTACTTCCTCAGCGCGTTGCCGTTCTTTATCGCCGGGGCGATCGTGTCGCTGGCCATCTCGGAGACTATCGAGCGGATCGACAAGGTTTACTTCTTCGACCTTCTTGGCGCGGCCGGGGGCTGTCTGTTGCTGATCCCGCTGCTGAACACGTTCGGCGGACCGAACACGGTGATCGCGGCGGCGATCTTGTTCGCGGTTGGTTCGGCGGTCTGGTACAACTTAGCCGGGGCGCGGCAGATGCGCGCGGCGGCCGTGGCGCTGGCGCTGATTCTGGTGGTGCTTGTGGTGGCGAATGCGAAGTCGCCGTTCATCGACGTGAAGTATGCCAAGGGGCAGACGCTGGACAACGAAGTGTTCGTGAAGTGGAACAGCTTCTCGCGGATCGCCGTGGCCAAGGATCGGGAGAGCGGCCAGTTGCAGGTGGTGATCGACGCGGACGCTTCGACGGGCATTGCAAACTTTGATTTCGCGAACCTGTCGGAGGGCGAGAAGAAAGACCTGACTTTGCAAGGTCCGGCGTTTCCTTACAGGATGCGACCGGGGGCGAAGACACTGATCATTGGGCCGGGCGGCGGCTGGGACGTTTCGCGGGCGCTGGCAACTGGCAGCAAGGACATCACCGGGGTGGAGATCAACCCGATCATCGCGACGACCGTGATGCGGGAGCGGTTCCTCGAGTTCTCCCGCGGCCTGTATAAGCGGCCCGAGATCCGGATTGTCGAGGAAGATGGACGCGCGTTTATACGGCGATCTCCGGAGAAGTATCAAGTGCTGCAGGCTACCTTGGTGGACACTTGGGCATCGACCGCGGCCGGGGCGTTTGCGCTGTCCGAGAACAACCTCTATACGACCGATGCCTTCTATGATTATTTGAGCCACTTGACCGACGACGGCGTGCTGGCGATTACCCGTTGGGGCTTTGAGCCACCTCGCGAATCGGTTCGACTGTTGACATTGGCGCGGGACGCGCTGGGGCGCCTGGGCGAGAAGGATTACGGCAGGCATGTGATGGTGGTCCGCGAGGGATCGACGCAGGGTTGGGGCGCTCGCGATACGGTGCTGATTGCGCGAAAGCCGTTTACCGAGATCGACGTCGAGCGGGCGAAGTTGATTGTGGCCGAGGCCAAGCTCGAGGTGGTTTATCTGCCGGGCACGACGAAGGACAACCCGTTTGTGAAGGTGTTGACGCTGCCCGACCTGAAGGACTACATCTCGTCCTATCCCTTCGATATCTCGACCGTCGACGACAACCGACCGTTCTTTTTTTATACGGTGCAACCGCGCGACCTATGGACCTTTCTGACGAGCCCCGAAGGCAAGAGCGCGGACTATAAGATCAACAAGGCCGTGCCGTTGCTCTTCTCGCTCGTGGGCATTAGCCTAGTGGCGACGATCGTGATTCTGGCGCTGCCCCCGATGTTGTTGGGCACGCGACTGCCGCGAGAAAAGGGCGTGTTGCAGTTCCTGCTCTACTTCTTCTGCATCGGCGTCGGGTACATCTTGATTCAGGTGGCCCTGATTCAGAAGTTTGTTTTGTTCCTGGGGCACCCCACTTACGCGCTGACGGTGATCATCTTCTCGATGCTGGTCTTCAGCGGGTTGGGGAGTTTTTTGAGCCGGAAGCTGGTGGGCGAGAACGATAAGAAGCTGTGCGGAGCGCTCGGCCTGGTGAGCCTGTTCGTTCTGCTGCTGGCGCTGTCCGCCGCGCCGGTGACTTCGGCGCTGGTGGGTCTGCCGCTGGCGGCGAAGATGGCGATTACGACTCTAATGATTGCTCCGGCGGCGTTCTTCATGGGTATGCCGTTTCCGCAGGGGCTATCGCGGTTGGAGCGCTTCCACAAACCGTCGGTTCGTTGGGCTTGGAGCTTGAATGCCGCGTCGAGCGTGCTGGGTTCGGCCGGGGCGATATTCCTGGCGATCTACTTGGGGTTGCGAGAGACTCTGCTGGTGGGCGGGTTGTTGTACTTGGGTGCGCTGGTTGTGATTCAGCGGACTTCGCGATATCTTCGGACGACCTAAATGTCACTCGAATCCTTATTCTCTCTGAAGGGCAAGACGGCCCTGATTGCTGGCGCGAGCCGCGGCATTGGCTTGGCGATTGCGAAAGAGATCGCGGCCGCCGGAGCCCATACCGTGCTGGCTTCGCGGTCGATCGAAAAACTGCAAGCGGAAGCCGATGCGTTGAACGCGGCCGGCTATTCGGCCGAAGCGGTGGCGCTCGACATGGAGAGCCGCGAGTCGATTCAGGCCGTGGGAAAGGCGTTTGCGGACAAGGCGGACATTCTGATCAACGTCGCGGGGCGGAACGCGCGGCGGCATATGGAAGACTACTCGCGGGAAGAGTATGACTTGATTTTGCAGACCAACTTGCACAGCATTTTCGAGCTGACGCAACTGGTGGGCAAGGGGATGGTGCAGCGCGGGACCGGCGGCAAGATCATCAACATCGGCAGCTTGATGTCGACCCATGGCGTGCCGTATCTGAGTGTCTACGCGATCTCGAAGGCCGGCATTGCGGGGTTGACCCGGGTGCTGGCGGCGGAGTGGGGGGCGCACAATATTCAGGTGAACTGCATTGCTCCGGGGTTCATCATCACGGACATCAACCGGGACATGTGGCAGGCTCCTGTGATGCATGGCTGGCTGCAAGGGGTGCAGTCGATTCCGCAGGCGGGAACGCCTGAGGACATCGCGGGCTTGGCGGTGTTTCTGGCGGCACCGGCTTCGAACTATGTAACGGGGCAGTGCATTGCTTCCGACGGCGGGTTTACGACGACGGCGCGCTGGCCTTTCGAACCGGTGTGATCCGTGCGCTGGTTGTGAGGAACCCGCGCACAATGGACGCGCGAGGGCACCGCGGGATGGGCGACTTCCTCGCCCGTTGGTGCCGCGCCGGAGCGGCCTGTGCGCTGCTTGTGAGGAACCCCCGCACAAAGGACACGCGAGGGCACCGCGGGATGGGCGACTTCCTCGCCCGATGGTGCCGCGCCGGAGCGGCCTGTGCGCTGGTTGTGAGGAACCCGCGCACAATGGACACGCGAGGGCACCGCGGGATGGGCGACTTCCTCGCCCGATGGTTCCGTGCCGGAGCGGCCTGTGCGCTGCTCCTGGGAATGGCGTTGTGCGCGTGGGCGCAAGAGGTGGATTTCTTGTGCCCGATGGACCCGGAGGTTCGATCAAAGGGCCCGGGGAAGTGCCCGCGTTGCGGGATGAAGTTAGAGGCCGGACTGCCCGACCCGGTGGAGTATCGGGTGGCGATGAGCACGGTGCCGGAGCGCCCGGCGGCGGGGCGGACGGTGTTGCTTACGTTCCGGGTGATCGACCCGAAGACGGGTAAGCCGGTGGTCGCGTTCAATGAGATCCACGAGAAGCTGTTCCACCTGTTTGTGGTGAGTGAAGACCTATCGTTCTACGCGCATGAGCATCCGGAGCGGCTGGCGGATGGGTCGTTCCGTTTGGCGATCCTTCTGCCGCAGGGGGGGATGTATCGGGTGCTGGCGGACTTCTATCCGGCGGGCGGAACGCCGCAGTTGATCGCGAAAACGGTGTTGGTGGCGGCGGGGCCGAAGCTGACGATTCTGGCGCCGAAGGGGAACATGGGCGTGAAGCTGCGGCCGGAACCGGCTCAGCCGATCGCGGGACAGAAAACGATGTTGTTCTTCGACGTTGACCCGGCGGAAGGGTTGGAGCCGTGGTTAGGGGCATGGGGGCATGTTCTCGTCGCGAGCGAGGACCTGCTGGATATGGTGCATGTCCATCCGCAATGGGAGTATCAGCCGGAGATGGGGCCGACAGTGCAGTTCAACGTGATTTTCCCTCGGCCTGGTCGATACCGTCTTTGGGTGCAGATGCAGCGGAAGGGGTTCGTGAACACGAGGTGGTTTGACGTGGCGGTTCGCGCTCTATAGACTAGCGCGATGATCTCCAGACGGATGTTTTTGTCGGCGGTAGGCGCGGCGGGTGCGGCAGAGGCGGCGCTGCCCAAGATCAAAGTAAAGCGGGTGCGGATCTATGAGCCGCCCAACGTGAACCAGACCTTCAACCAGAGCAACATGCTGGTGACGGTGGAGACGGACAACGGCCTGGTGGGCATTGGCGAAGGCGGCAAGAAGGACACGCTGGAGCAGTGCGCCGGAACGCTGATTGGCCAGAATCCGTTTCGGATTGAGGCGTTGTGGCAGGAGATGTATATCGCTTGGTTCTATCCGCCTGGGCGAGAGAAGATTCACGCCGTGGGGGCGATGGACTTGGCGCTGTGGGATTTGAAGGGCAAGGCATTGGGGCTGCCGGTGCATGACCTTTTGGGCGGAGCGGTGCGGGAGCACGTTGAATGCTACGCGACGGGGGGAGCGCCGCGACCGGCGGGATCCCCGCCGATGACGCTGCGGGATCGCGCGCGGGCGACGATTGACGCGGGGTATCGGGCGTTTCGGATGGGGGCGGGAGATACGCCGTCGGGCGGGGTTTACAACACGCACCAGCAGGTGAGAAAAGTAGCTCAGGATTGCAAGGAGGTGCGCGAAGGGGTGGGTAAAGACGGCGACTGGTGCATCGATTTCCATCAGCGCTTTGACTATGCGGACGCGGTGCGGGCGTGCAAGTTGATCGAGGAGTTTGAGCCGTACTTTGTCGAAGACCCGGTTCGCGATGAGCATGCCCATCAGGACTTGCCGAAGCTGCGGCAGATGACGACGGTGCCGCTGACGCATGGCGAAGAGTGGGGCCAACGGTGGGACTTCAACCGGATTGTGGAGAACCACGACATCGACTACATTCGGGCGACGGTGCCGAACGTGGGCGGAATTACGGAGATGATGAAGATTGCGGCGATCTGCGAGACGCACGCCGTGGGGATTATTCCGCACTTCACGGGTCCGGTGGCGACGGCGGCTTTGGTGAACTGTCTATCGACTTTTCCGGGGCCGGTGATCATGGAGTACAACTACGGCGGGCGGCCGATTCCGTACCTGCCCGAGTGCCTGGATTTCAAGGACGGCAAGGCATATCGCAACGACCGGCCGGGGCTGGGGACGACGGTGGACCTGACCAAATGCAAGCTGATTGGCGAGGTGACTGAGCCGGGCAAGAAGAACGTCTACTATCGGCCGGATGGGTCGCTGACGCACTGGTAAGATATTCGCGACGCGCGTTGTCGGCTTGCAGCCTTGGTACCCGCTCCGAGGGCCGAGGCGGTGGGCCGATGGCAAGCTGAAGGTCGCGGGGGGAAGTTGGCGTTGAATGCTCCGGCGGCGCAGTAGTTGCCTGGGAATACGGCGCGGCGGGAGTGGGCCGCGGTGGCGGTGAAGACGCCGTTGTTGTTCACCGCGGGGGGAAAGCTGGCGGAGACGATGGCGGAGAAGGCGATGCCGCAGTTGTTGGCCGAGCGGATTTATGGGTCTCTATCAGGCTGGGGGACATCGTGAATTTCGCGGCGGATGGCTAACGCGCTTAATTTCCCGACGGCGCCTAATTTTCGATTGAACGCGAGGTTCGTTTCTGTCGATGGGGATAGTCTGCCCGCTTAGATCGCCCGGCCTCAACGGTTGAAGAATAGTGGGTCCTCCGGGGCATCAGTGGGTAGCGTTAGGCAGCATCGCTGATAGACCTGGCTTACGAATGGGAACGGTCGCACTTTCTGGTCGACGCCGAATAAGGATCCTTGAAGGTTGTCATCGCCATATAAAGCAGGCCTTTGGTGTCGTCGATGGCTGAGGGAAAGGCACTGGAACATCCCCGTACTACAAGCAATGCGCGAGCCTTTCCAGACGCTCAACCGCGGCCAAGAAAACTGGCGAGGAAAAACACCCTCGATCCGGCGAGCCCGACAATCCCTGGGAACTCGATCTGGCAGGGGTTTGGCGATGGCTGAGAACGCATCCACGGACAATGCTACCCACTGATTTCCCAGACGAGCCAGAGTAGTTTACACCCCGTGATGGGCTTTTACGCCGCCGCCGTCGGTCTTGGTGCTGAATTTGCTCGCGCCAGAGTGGCGCGGTGCGCTGGTTTGAGCCTAGCGCTTGGGCATGAGGACCTCTTTGCGTTTCTGGACGACGTACCAGGTGGCGAGGGCGAGGGCGAAGACGAGGTCGTCGTGCTCGCGTTGGTGGCCGTCGGCTCGGAAGTGGATGAGCTCCTGTTCGAGGGCCGCGAAGCCGGGGACGGTGAGGGGCAGATGGATCAGCTTCAAGTCGAAGGCGGACCGGAGACGGGTGAGCAGGTCGGGCCGGGGGATGCCTTTGTAACTGTCTTTGAGGTCCGAGGTGGTATAGCCGCTTGTGAGCGTGACAGGGTGGA
Organism: Acidobacteriota bacterium; assembly: GCA_025354525.1. GTDB lineage: Bacteria > Acidobacteriota > Terriglobia > Bryobacterales > Bryobacteraceae. The sequence goes on along the minus strand of JANXMS010000241.1, from coordinate 34 downwards.
AGAACCCGGCCGGGACGACGTTCGAACGGCGCAT
>JANXMS010000220.1 GCA_025354525.1 Acidobacteriota bacterium | reverse complement strand
GTTCGCCTCCAGACTTGGGCCAATTTCCTAGCATTTGTGGAATGTGCGCTATGGAAGGCCCCCCGAAATCATGCTAAACGCTCGCAGGGCGCTACGGAAACCGCTCATTCTATTGAGATGGAGGCCGCTAATCAAGTACATCCTGAACGTCAACGCCACCTACCACAGCTTTGTCGACGCTTCTAAATTTGCCGAAAGCGCCTACACCGGCTGGGACAAAATTTGGCCAAACTCCAACTTCTTTAAGACCATGTTCGACGGCAAGACGGTGCCCCAGTTACTGCCCCGCATGTCCATCATGGGTGTCAGCAACAGCGAGTACTGGACGAATCTCGGGCCCCGGGGCGGCACCTGGAACCAACGCCCCACCGCCGATAGCGTCAGCATCAAGCTCGCCCGCCAACAGGGCAAACACTATCTCAAAATGGGTGCCGATACTCGCGGAACACGCACCACCAGCCTCATCGTCAACAACAACCCAGGCTTCGGCTTCCAGGCCGATGCCACCTCCGCAACCTTCGTGAATCCCGACCTAAAAACCTCCGGCGACGGCTTCGCCACCTTCCTCATGGGTGCGGTTCAACCGGCCGGCGGTGGTGCCGATAGCTGGGACAGCGGATCAACCTCAATGACGGCTTCCATCCTTCCCCAAGGGCAGAACCGCTTCTACGGTTCTTTTATCAACGACGACTGGAAGCTCAGCCGCAACCTCACCATCAACATGGGTTTGCGCTACGAGTATGAAACGGCCTACGTCGACCCGCAGGACCGCCTCACCCGCCCGCTCGATCTCACGTCGCCGATTCCGGAAATGCAGGGCGCCAACGCACCCAAACTTCCCGCCGACGTCACCCAGTTCTACAAAGGCCCAACCATCCTGAACGGTGCCTTTCAGTTCGCTGATTCCAGCAATCGCGGCCAATGGAACGCCGGCCGCGGCGGCTTCTCCCCCCGCATTGGCATGGCCTACCGTATCAACGATAAGTCGTCGCTCCGCGTCGGCTACGGCCGCTACCTCACCCCGTGGACCGGCGGAACGTTCAACATCTTCGATACTATCTACGTCGGCTTTAAAAACGTCACCGCCGCTTACCCCAGCGTTTTGGGCGTCCCACAGATGCGCCTCCGCGATCCTTTCCCCGCGGCTACGCCCATCGTGCCGGCCTATGAGAAACGCCTCGGTCGCTACACCTCGCTCGGAGACTCCCTCTCCTTCGTCAACGGCAACCGCCCGCGCAGCTACAGTGATCGGTTGAACGTATCCCTCCAACGCCAGTTGATGCAGAACATGGTGCTCGATGTCACCTACTACCTGAACCTATCCAGCCAAAATATCGGCGGCTACAACATCAATCAAGTGGATCCGCGAGTTGCCTACGAATTCAAAGATGTCACCAACCGCGCCGTGCCAAATCCCTTCTACAATTTCTCCACGGTCGACAAGTTCCCCGGCGCCCTCCGCTTCCAACAGAACGTCGGCATGACGAGTCTTATGCGGCCCTATCCCCAATACGGCAACCTCAATGTCATTGACGGCATCAACGGCGGTGCCTCCCGCTACCATTCGTTCCAACTCCGCCTGAATCGCCGCTTCGCCAACGGCTATAGCATTCTGATGGGCTACAACTACGCCCGCCAGCAGGACGAGGTCTTCTTTAACGACATCGCCAGCTTCAACCGCGAATTGACTTGGCAGGAAAGTGACAAGCCTCGCAGCCGCGTCACCTTCGCCGGCACTTGGGAAGTTCCTGTCGGTCGTGGCCGCTCCTTCCTCTCCTCCATGCCACGTGTAGTGGACCTCGCCCTCGGCGGCTGGGACGTCACCAGTCTTGTCACGTGGCGCTCCGGCTCCTACGTTCGCTTCGGCGCGATGGCCGTCAATGGGAACCCCGTCCTGCAAAATCCAACCCCAGAACAATGGTTCAACACTGCCGCCTTCTCGCGCCTTCCCAACTTCACGCCCCGCACCAATCCTTGGCAGTATGATGGGCTGACAAATCCCGGGTTGTTCAACATGGATGCGTCCATCGTGAAGCGTATGCCGCTCACCGAACGCGTTCGCGGAGAACTTCGCATGGACGTGTTCAACGCCGCCAACAACATGACCTGGGCTAATCCGAATACCAATGTGCAGAGCAGCCTCTTCGGCGTCACAAACAACACCCTACCCGCTTCATTTGGCCGACGGGCACAACTCGGACTGCGTGTGGAATTCTAACGACGTCTGGCTGTGGCCATGTTTCTAAAGCCTTGGCGCTTCCTGCTCTATCCGGCGGCACTCGGTTGCCTCGCGCAATCGCCGCCGGACTTGCGGGAAGCCGCCCGGCTCGACGAACAGGGCAAGTGCGCCGAATCCGAGCTTATCTATCGGCGCGCCCTCGCAACTCCCTCCCCTTCCTCGGCGCTGCTCAACAACGCCGGAAATCACTATCTGGCTTGTGGCGAAGCGGCGAAAGCCGCGTCTTTCTTTGAACGTCTCCTCCAGCGACTCCCCGCCCATTCGAACGCCAACCTGCAACTGGCCCGGCTAGCCGAGCAGCAGAAGCAGCCAGCGCGTGCGGAGAAACACCTCGCCGTCCTCAGCAACACCAATGATCCGCAACTCCTCTTTGATACCGGCTCCCTCTTTGCCGCCCTCGGTAACTTTCGCTCCGCCCAGCAACTCTGGCAACGTCTGGCCATACAGAAGCCAGGTGACTTTGACGTCCTGCTAAACCTCGGCCGCGCCGCCGCCCGCGCTGGCAATCTTGCCCGCGCCAGGGAGGCCCTGGAAGCCGCGCTCCGTCTGCGTCCCGACAATACGGCAGTCCTCTACGAACTCGGCTCTGCCAACGCGGCCAGCGGCGATTCTCCCCGCGCCGTCTTTCTCCTCGCCCGTGCCCAAAACCAGTCGCCACGACACCCCGGTATCGCCCTTGCACTCGCCCGCGCAGCCGAAGACGCCGGCTACTATGGCGACGCGGCCCTCGCCTTTGATCGCTATCTGCAACTCCAGCCCGGCGATCTCGCCGCCCAACGCGATCGCGCACGCGCCGTCGCCAATACCACCGCCCGTCGCCAGGAAGGACTGACGGCCCTGGAAGCCTACGCTGCCAGCCAGCCGCAAGACCCAATCGGACACTTTCAACTCGCCCAGCTATGCTGGAACACCGATCCCGAACGCTCTCTCGCGCACCTGGCCGAAGCGGTACGCCTCGACCCCGCGCTGGCACCCGCGCACACCGCCAGAGCCTGGTTGCTCCACCGGCTTGGCCGGGATCAAGACGCGATTGCACACCTCGAAACGGCGCTCAAACTGAACCCGAAAGAGGGGCGCACGCTGGACTATTATGGCCTGGTGCTGCTCGCGCTCGATCGTCCCTCCCAAGCAGAGAAGGCCTTCCGCCAAGCCGCCGAAATCGCCCCGGCCAGTTGGGAAGTGCGGCTCCACCTCGGCCGTATCCTGATGGAACAAGGCAAGGAGCAAGAGGCACAACGCTGGCTCGAACAATACCAGAAGCTCCGCCCACCCCGACAGCGTGATCCCCGCCGTGAGCCCGGCATGATTGATCTCGCCGTCATGTCCCAGCCCGAACGCCGCGCCCGCGAGATCGCCAGGTTTCGCTCCATGGTCGCCGCCCGACCCGATGACGCTCTGCTCCGCCTGCATCTGGCGAATCTGCTGCTGGCCGACGGAAAGGAGACCGATGCCCTGCCGGAGTTCCAAGCCTTGCTGACAAGGAACGCCGACAAGGATGTACTATCCCAGGCGGGCCGTGCGCTGCTGGACGCCGGCCGACCGACCCAGGCACTACCCTTCCTGGAACGGTCCGGCACCCCGCTCGATCACGCTATCGCCTTGCTCCAAACAGCCGGCGCATCGGCCGCGCTTTCGGCGTTGGATAAGATCCCCGCCCCCGAGCAATCCGCCGAATTCCTTCTCCTCAAGGCCAGAATCCTCCATAGCGCCGGCCGCGGCGACGAAGCCCTGCAACTGCTCACGGCACCCCATTCCTGGCGTGGCGCGCGCCCTCACCTCGTCGAGCAAGCCGCCCTGCTCCTCGCTGCCCATGGCCGCTACCGGGAAGCCGAGCAAACGCTGACCCACGCCATCACCGACGCCCCGGAAAACCGTGGCCTCTTGCTCGCCGAATCAGTCGTCCTCGCGCTGGAAAAACGCACCGCGGAGTCCATTCAGCGCCTGCGCCGCATCGAAGAGCGCTGGCCGGAATGGGACCGGCCCTATCACCTCCACGGCCTCTTGCTGCCCGCAAAGCAAGCCGCTCCGCTCCTACGCACCGCCGCCGCCCTCGGCGCTGCCAACTCAGCTCCAGCGTGCCGTAACTTGCGCGATTGGCTCTCCCCGCCCTGCCGCGGAGCCGAGCAATGAAATCCTTCGTGTGGCTCATGCTGCTCGCCCAAATCCGCCCTGGCTTCACCGACGTCGCCACACACAGCACGTTCACTTACATCACCAATAATGGCTTTTCCGGCAATCGCAAATACTTCCCCCAGCCCCTCTGCGGCGGCATCGCCGTACTCGATTTTGACAACGACGGTTTGATGGATCTCTACTTCACCAACGGTGCCGAGTTCCCTTCCCTCAAAAAAACAAACCCCGCCTTCCACAATGCCCTCCTCCGTAACAAGGGCGGAGGCCGCCCTCCGTGCCAACATAACTGAGACAC
>JANXMS010000184.1 GCA_025354525.1 Acidobacteriota bacterium | reverse complement strand
GGTGGCGGCGATTTTGTCGGTGGTGGAGAGTTGCCGGAGAATGGGGATTCCGGTGCGGCAGTATCTGCTGAGCGTGCTGCCGGGGATGGGCGACCGGAAGGTGAGCGAGGCCGCGGAACTGACCCCGGCAGCTTGGTGGCTGCGGCAGCAGGCCTAGCGTACATTCAGAACTTTAACAAGGCTGGGGATGGTCGACCGCTTACCTTCCAGTTCTTCATCGGAGACCTTGATGCCCGCCTGATAAGACCATGTATTGAGTTCGGCATAGACCTTGAGGCCGGTCGAGGTGTTTGTAGCGGCGATGAGGCTTACGAGGATGTCGGACGGATCATTCGCTGGAAACACGGCTCTGTCTTGCGGCGCAGATGTAACTGGCGGATCTTTCTCCGCAGGTTCGCTAGGCTGGTGGCTCAGCCGGAATGAGCCGCCGCTGTCGAGGGATACTCAGATCGCGACCAAATTGATCGTCGACAGCAGAAGACTAAATCAGGTTCCGAACAAGCTCTAAGTGATCGATTCCTCCCGACACAACAATCCTTCCAGCCGGTCCGGACCAACTTGTTTCATGGCAACGATGGCCCAGCATAACCGGCTCCGGCCGCCTGCGGAAGTGATCATTTCCTGAGGTGTTGTTACGTCGTCGGAAACTCCCGCGGAATTAACTCCATCTCCTTCAACTCCCGCCAAACCATCGCCGGAACCTCGGCCTCCCGCACCAACCGCACCGTCTCCACTAACCGCCCCGGCGTCATCGTCGACGTCACCACCTGCGTCACCACCTCCGGAAAATTCTGGACCAACAACCCCGCCACCGCCGCCGCCAAATGCAACAACGGCGTCGACCCACATGCCCTATAGAACCGCGACATCAACTCCCGCTCCGCCCTAGTCGCCACCTCGTAGTTATACAAAAACGGCCCCGCCCCCACCGGATCCTCCGTCAACGTAAACGCCTGCCCATAATTAATCCCCATCAACGTCACCGTAAACTTACCCACCCGCGCCGCCTCCATCACCCCCATCATCGGCCCCAAAATCGCCGGGCAAAACGTCACCCCCGCATAATCCAACACCCCCGGCTCCTCCCTCACAAACCGGTGCACAAACTCCGGCTCCTTAATTCCCAACCCAATCCGCTCCACAAACCCCAACCCCTTCGCCCGCTCCAAACAAGCCACCGCCGGTCGTATGTCCCGCTCCCAATCCAACCCCACCTGCTTCTCCATATCCGGCGGATCATGCAACGCCACCCCATGCAAATTCCCGCCCCCCAACTCAATCCGCTCCCGGCAAATCTGCTGCTCCACCCCCCGCTCCGACGTGTCCCACCGATCCGTCAACCCCAAATACCGCCCCGGTATCCCCGTCAACAACGCCTCCGGCTGATGCTCCTTCACCCCCTCCCCCGCCATCCCCAAATACCGCAAACACTTCGTCTGAAACCGTACCTCCTCCGCCCTCACTCCCAATATCTCCAACGCCCGCCCCAACTGCCACGTCGCCCGATACAACACCGCCGAATCAAACGTCCGTATCCCCAACCCCAACGCCGCCCTCACCATCGGCACCACATGCCGCTCCACATCCACCGCCCCTCCCCCCGGTGCCGGACCAAATCCAAACCGATGACAACCAAACGCAAACTTGTCCGCGCTAATCTCCCTCATGCCTTCCCCATCCCCCGCACAATATAGTCACAAGCCCGCACCGTCAATGCCATCATCGTCAACGTCGGATTCTGACACCCACTACTCACCCACGCCGCCCCATCCGTCACAAACACGTTATCCACCTCATGCGCCTGACACCACTTATTCAACACGCTCTTCTTGCTATCCGTCCCCATCCGCGCCGTCCCCGTCTCATGAATGCAAAAACCCGGGATCGAGTAAGTCCCCGTCTGCTTCACACCCACCGCCCCCGCCGCCTCTAACATCTCCGCCGCCTGCTCCCTCCCGTCCTGCCATAACTTCTTCTCGTTCTCCCCCCACTCCGCACTAATCTTCAACACCGGTATCCCCCACGCATCCACCCGGTTCGGATCAATCGATACCTGGTTCTCCGGCCGCGCCAAACACTCCCCCCACAAATTGATACTAATCCCCCACTTCCCCTTCCGCACCGCGTCTTTATAATCCTTTCCAAACCCCGGAGCCCCCATATCAAACGCCGGCGCACTCCCCCCTTGATACCCATACCCCCGTATAAACCCCTTCGTCTCCCGCTCTTTAAGATTCCGAAACCGCGGTATATAAATCCCATTCGGCCGCCGCGGCGGTCCCGCCCACGGCTTCGCCTCAATCTGCGGCATCGTCCCCGACGCCCCACCCTGATAAATGTGGTCCATCAAATTCCGCCCCAACGCGTCATTATCCCCACATATCCCCGAATTCATCAGCAACCGCGTCGATTCCAGCGTCGAAGCACACAACACAAACACCTTCGCCCGCACCTCCCTCACCTGCCGACTCTGCCGATCAATATACATCAACCGATCCGCCTTCCCATTCTTCGTCAACACCTTCGCCGCCACCGCATCCGTCAACAACGTCAACCGCCCCGTCTTCTGCGCATCCGCCACCGTCGTAAACGGACTCGAAAAATACGAAAACGTCGAACACCCCTGCTCGCACGGCCCACAATAATGACAAGCCTGCCGCCCGTTATGCGGCTTCGTCAAAATCGCCGTCCGCCCAATCGTCACCGTCCGCCCAAAATTCTTCTTCACGGCGTCTTTCAGAATCGTCTCCCCGCAAGTCATCTCCATCCCCGGCTGGAAAATCCCATCCGGCAAATTCGATAACCCCTCCGCCGTCCCCGATATCCCCACATACTTCTCCACTAACTCGTAGTAAGGCACCAACTCCTCATAAGTAACCGGCCAGTCATCCCCATACCCGTCATGACTCTTCCCCGTCAAATCCAACGGCGACATTCGATACGATTGCCGCCCCCAACTCAAACTCCGCCCCCCCAATACCCGCATCCGAATCCAGTTAAACGGCTTATCCTGCACATACGGATTCTCTTTATCGCTCACAAACCACTTATGGTTCCCCTCCCGACACGCATAACATTGCCCCTGAATCGGCCGATCCTCCATCACCTTCGGCGACATCCCCAAAAACGGATAATCCGCCGGCCGATTATGCTCGGTAAACTCCTTCGCCGATACCTTCTGACCCGCCTCCACCATCGCCACCCGCAGCCCCGCCTCCGTCAGCCGCTTCGCCGCCCATCCCCCCGTCGCCCCACTCCCCACCACCACCGCATCAAACACGTCAGTCTGCATAAGCGCAGTATATCCTAACCCTCCACCACCTTTTCACCCATCCGCTGCATCCGCCCAATCTCCCACTTCACCACCGCCGGCAACCCCTCCCCCATCCCCATCACCCACGCCGCCACCATCGCATTCGCCGGAAAATACAAGTTAAAATCTACCAGCGAATGCAACCCCAACGCCACCAACGCCCCCATACACCCCACCCCCAAATACCACGCCGCCCCCTCGCTCTTCTGCGTCACCCACCACAACCGCCCCACCACCCGCCCCACTAACACCATCCCCATCCCAAACCCCACCCATCCCAACTCCAACATCACCTGCAAATAATCGTTATGCGCATAATCCGCCGTCGAATCCGGTGCCACTCTCTTAAACGCATAGAAACAACTCTCATACCCCCCCAACCCACACCCCTTCCATCCATAATGCACAATCGCCGGCCACGTCTCCTTCCATAGCTGCACCCGCGTATCGCTACTAATATCCTCCGTCACCGCCAACCCCGCAAACCGCGCAATCCACTCATCCGTCGGCAGAAACACAAACGCCGCCGCTCCCACCACTAACACCGATACCGCCGGCCAAACCCTCCTCCCCCCTCTCCCCCCCGCCGCCAATACCCCCGTCGCCACCATCCCACTCAACGCCGCCAAAAAACCCATCCGACTCAAACTAATCACCGTCCCCACTAACATCGCCGCCCCCAACCCAAACAGCCCACTCGCCCCCAAGCTAGCCCCCACCCCGCTCTCCCCCCGCTTCTTCTCCCGCACATACACCCACACCCCCGCCCACACCGCCAACGGCACCGTCAACTCCAACAACCCCGCATAACTATTCCGCGAGTTGTAACTCCCCACCGCCATCGGGCTCTGCCCCGCCGCCCTCTGCAACCACCATTGCACTAACCCCAACCCCGCCTGCACCCCCCCTATCCCAATCACCGGCACCGCCACCCACCAAATACTCCGCCGAAACCCCCACATCAACTCCCGCCCCACCACAAACACCACCACATACCCACCCACCAACATCACGTTCTCCGCCGTCCGCACCGGAACCTGCGTCACCCCCGCCGCCCACTGCCACACCCCCACCCCCCAAAAC
>JANXMS010000178.1 GCA_025354525.1 Acidobacteriota bacterium | reverse complement strand
TGTGGATCCGCAGATGTTGTGGGTGACGGGGGAGTGCGGGGGGGGGACGCAGACGTTTTTGCTGTGTGCGATGGATGATCGGCCGAAGTGGTCGGCGCCGGTGAATATGATCTCGCTGATTATGCAGGGGGGATCGCCGTGTGAGAACGCGCCGAGTTTACGGGTGGGGACGAACAACGTGGAGATTGCGGCGTTGATGGCTCCGCGGCCGATGTTGATGGTTTCGGCGACGGGGGACTGGACGAAGAACACGCTGGTGGAAGAGTACCCGGCGATGAAGAAAATTTATGAGTTGTACGACGCGGGGGCACAGGTGGAGACGGTGCAGATCAACGCGCCGCACAACTACAACAAAGCGAGCCGGGAGGCGGTTTATAAGTTTTTCGGGAAGCAGGTTTTGGGGGATGGGGATGGGTCGAAGTTTACCGAGAAACGGATTCGGCAGGAGAAGTTGCAGGACATGATGGTGTTTTCGGGTCGGGCTTTGCCGGGGAACGCTTTGAACCAGTCGCAGCTGTTTGCGCAGTGGGTGTCGGCGGCGAAGAAGCAGGCGGAGATGGTGACGGACAGGGAGACGATGCAGGTGGCGTTGGGTACGAGTTGGCCGGCTAAAGTGGAGGCTCGAGTGACGGGATCGGCGGTGGAATTGACTCGGCCGGGGCAGGGCGACCAAGTGATGGGGAAGTATGTGAAGGGCAAGGGTGGGGCGGTGTTGCAGGTGGGGGGGACGGCGAAGATGGACGGGCGGACGGTGTTGACGATTGAGCCGTTTCCGGCGGTTTTGCGGGATCGGGAGGCTCGATATTTTTTGACCTTTAACCGGAGCGACGATGCGAATCGGGTGCAGGACATTGTGACGGCGGTGGCATGGTTGCGGCAGATGGGAGAGAAAGACATCACGGTGGTGGGGACGGGGAAGGCCGCAGTTTGGGCGACGTTTGCGGCGGCGGTGTTGCCGGAAGCGGTGCAGTTAGAGGCGCCTTTAGGGGCGTTCAAGGGAACCGATCAGGACTTTGTGGAATCGTTTTTTGTACCGGGGATTCAGAGGGCGGGGGGGCTCCAGGCGGCGTTGCGGCTTTTGACGGCGAGGTAGCCACGGGAGTTGACGGGCTTGGTTTGGCCGGCAAAGACGGGGCTGAGGGTGAGTTGGCACCAGGCGCGGATTTCGTCGGCGGGGACGCCGCGAGCGATGGCGGCGGAGACGTTGGTTTCGGTGAGCGCGTAGTGGGGGTAGGTGGCGGCGTTGTAGGGGAGAGTCATGGCGAAGGGCTCGCCGCCGGGGTCGAAATTGGAGGGGCGTGGCGGAGGTAGATGGCGGGGGCGAGGTCAAAGGACTCGTCGGCGAACGGGGCCGGGAAGTTGGGCGAGGACTCAGGGGTGGACGGCGGGGATGGGCGATGGGAGGCATGGTAGCATCGGCGGAGATGACGAAACTGGCGGTGATTACGGGGGCTTCGGCGGGGTTGGGGGCGGAGTTTGCTCGGCAGTTGGGGGCGTTGGGGTATGGGTTGTTGGTGGTGGGTCGGCGGCGGGAGCGGTTGGAGGGGTTGGGGGGAGAAGTGTGGGTGGCGGACTTGAGCGTGGAGGAGGAGGTGGAGAAGTTGGCGCGGCATTTGGAGGGTCGGGGGGATGTGGCGATGCTCGTGAACAACGCGGGATTTGGGACGCGGGGGAGGTTGGCGACGACGGAGTGGGAGCCACAGATGGAGATGCATCGGCTGCATGTATTGGCTACGCTGCGGTTGACGCGGGCGGTGTTGCCGCAGATGTTGGCACGGGGGGCGGGGGCGATTGTGAATGTCGGATCGGTGGCGGGGTTTGCGCGGTCGGCGGAGAATGTGAGTTATTGTGCGACTAAGGCTTGGACTAATGCGTTCAGCGAGGGGGTGTGGCTGGAGCTGCGGGGGACGGGAGTTACGGTGCAGGCGTTGTGCCCGGGGTTCACTTACACGGAATTTCATGATGTGTTGGGGGTAGACAGGAGGAAACACGCGAAGTGGCTGTGGATGACGGCGGAGTTTGTGGTGGGGGAATCGCTGGGAAACTTGGGAAAGTTGTATGTGGTGCCGGGTTGGCGGTACAAGGTGTTTGTGGCGATTTGGACGAAGTTGCCAGGTTGGGTTCGGTTGTGGGCCGAATTTGAGAGAATACGAAAGTGACTCTTCGTTCCTCGCTTTCCTATGAACCAGTCGTACTGAAATTCGGCACCAGTGGCCGACGAGGGGAGATCATCCACCTGACTCCGCTGGAGATTTACTTGAACGTATTGGCGGAGGTGGAGTATTTGCAGTCGCTGTCGGCGGCGGACGGGGGGGTGAGCCGGGGGGACGAATTCTATTTTGCTTGCGACTTGCGGCCTAGTTCGCCGGATTTGGCGGTTCCCGCGGTGCAGGCGCTGCGGGATGCGGGGATGAGGCCGGTGAACTGCGGGCGAATTCCGACGCCGGCGTTGACGTATTTCGCACTGGCGGAGGGGAAGGGCTCCTTAATGATAACCGGCAGTCATATTCCGTTTAACCGGAATGGGTATAAGTTGAACACTTCGCGGGGGGAGTTGCTGAAGCATCACGAAGAGCCGATCAATGCGCGGGTGGCGGCGGTGCGGCAGCGGCTTTATGAAGAGGGGGCGGAGGAGTCGTTGTTCGACGGGGAAGGGCGGTTCAAGGTGGCTCCGGGGGGGATGCCGGAGGAGGTTGACTCGGCAGAAGCGTTGTATCTGGATCGGTATTTGCAGTTTTTCGCGGGTAAGTCGCTGGCGGGGCGGCGGATACTCGTGTATCAGCATTCGGCGGTGGGGCGGGACTTACTAGTTGACTTACTCCGGAAGTTAGGGGCGGAGGTGGTTGCGGCGGGGCGGAGCGAGACGTTTGTGCCGATTGATACGGAGAACATTGAGGCGTCGCAGTTGGCGGCGATTCAGGCGCTGGTGGATGGGCCGTACGACGCGGTGGCTTCGATTGATGGCGATAGCGATCGGCCGTTGTTGTTAGGGGTGGAGGCGGACAGGAAAGTGAGGTTTTTCGGGGGGGATCTGCTGGGGATGGTGGTGGCGGAGTATCTGCGGGCGGATGCGGTGGTGGTGCCGATTAGCTGCAACGATGCGATAGACCGGGGGGCGTTGGCACGGGTGGTGGCGGCGAAGACACGGATTGGGTCGCCGTATGTGATTGCGGGGATGGAGGCGGCGTTGGCGGCGGGGAGGAAGGCGGTTTGTGGATGGGAGGCGAATGGGGGCTTCCTGCTGGGTTCGGATTTGTCGGGCTTGCGAGCGCTGGCGACGCGGGACGCGTTTTTACCGCTGTTATGTGCTTTGTTTGCAGCCGAGGGCGGGTCGTTGGGGGAGTTGTTTGATCGGTTGCCGGCGCGGTTTAGCAAGGCGGCGTTATTAAAGGACTTTTCGCGAGTTACTAGTTTGAAGATATTAGAGCGACTGACGCCGGCGACGATTGGTCGGTTTTTTGATGCGGGGTTAGGATTTGGTGAGTTAGTGCGGATTGATCGGACGGATGGAGTAAGAATGATCTTTGCGAATGGGGATGTGGCGCATGTTCGGCCGTCGGGGAACGCGGACGAGTTGCGGATTTATGCGGTGGCGGATACGCAGGAGCGGGCGGATGCGATTGCGGAGTCGGGGGTGAAGCCGGGGGGGATTTTGCGTCGATTGGAGGAGTTTGTGGCCTAGATCCGCTGCTTTATTTGCTGACGCGGAAGGCGGCGGCGGGGTTATCGATGAGGAGTAGCTTGGCCCAGTCGGCGGGGAGGCGGGGGAGGAAGTCGGTATAGATGTAAGTGTAGCCGCGGTAGTTCCCTCCGTTGGGTTCGCCGACGTGGTACCAGCCGGCGTCCTGGGAGATGAGCGCCTTACTTAGTAAGTTCGCTGCGCTGAGGGATTGGAGGCAGCGGAGGTGGTGGTCGGCGGAGCGGGGGCTAATGCCGTCGAGTTCGACCCAGGCACCGGCGCGGGCGACCTGGGCGTGGACGTCTAGGTTCGTTTCGTTTTGGGCGTGGACCCAGACGAAGTGAGAGAGGGGGCACTTGGCGTTGGTTAAGATTTCGAGTTGCTCGAGGGCGGCGGGGCCGTTGCCGGTGTGGGAGGCGAGAGGGAGGCCGGTTTCTCGGCTGGCGATGGCGGCGGCTTGGACGAGTTTGCGACTGAGGGGCGGGAGGGGGCCGCGGTCGACTCCGATTTTGATGAAGCGGGGTTTGATGCCGTCGGTGAGGCCGTTTTTGGCTTCGTTGATGAAGCGGCGGGCTAGTTGGTTAGCCGATTCGGTGCGGGCGTAGGGCGGGAGGAAGATGAAATCGCGGGCGGCGTAGAGGCCGGTGTTGGTCCAGATTTCGAGGCCAGAGGCGTCGGCGAGACGGCGGAGGAGGCGGGGATCGCGGCCGAGGAAGTTGGGGGTGCATTCGAGGAGGCGGCGGCAGCCGAGGGCGAAGATTTCGTTAAGTTTGGGGAGGGCGAGGCGGTAGACTTCGTCGGGATCGTAGCGCCCAGGGTTGGCTTTGTCGGCGCCGATGAAGTCGACGAGGATGTGTTCGTGGACCAGGGTGGAGCCGGGGAGCGGGGGGAGGAGGGCGGCTAAAAAATCTCGGCGTCGCATTTCAATATCATATGGGAATGCGCTTTTTGATTTTCTTGGTGCCGGGGTTGCTGGCGGGACAAATAGATTGGGGAACCTATCGAGGGGGAGCGGCGCAGACGGCGTCGTCGACGCTGGCCCAGATTACGAAGGCGAATGTCGGGAAGTTGGCTCCGGCTTGGACGTTTGATTCCGGGGACGCGGAGAAGGGGACAGAGATTCAGTGCAACCCGCTGATTGTGGACGGGGTGCTGTATGGGAGTTCGGCGAAGCAGAATGTTTTTGCGTTGGACGCGGCGACGGGGAAGTTGCTGTGGCGGTATGACCCGAGCGAGGGGAAGCCGGCGCGGGGGCGGAATCGGGGGTTGGTGCTGTGGCAGGCGGGGAAAGAACGGCGGCTGTTTTTTAGTTGGCGGAACTGGCTGATGGCGTTGGACCCGGCGACGGGGAAGTTGGAGGAAAGTTTTGGGGTGAAGGGGCGGGTGGATTTGCGGGCGGGTTTGGGGCGGGATCCGGAGAAGGTTTCGATTTCGGCGCCGACGCCGGGGATTTTGTATAAAAATTTGCTGATTCAGGGGAGTTTGGTTCCGGAGGGGTTGCCTTCGGCACCGGGGGACATTCGGGCGTATGACGTGCGGACGGGGAAGATTGCCTGGACGTTTCATACGCTGCCGCGGCCGGGGGAGGCGGGGTATGAGACTTGGCCAAAGGACGCTTGGCAGTATTCGGGGGGGACGAATTCGTGGGCGGGGATGGCGCTGGACGAGAAGGCGGGGACGGTGTTTGTGCCGACGGGTTCGGCTTCTTTTGATTTTTATGGGGCGAATCGGCATGGAAACAATTTATATGCAAATTGTTTGTTGGCTTTGGATGCGGCGACGGGGAAAAAGAAGTGGCATTTTCAGTTTGTGAAGCACGATGTGTGGGACCGGGACTTGCCGGCTCCGCCGACGCTGGTGACCGTGAAGCGGGACGGGAAGTTAGTCGACGGGGTGGCGCAGATTACTAAGTCGGGGCATGTGTTTGTATTTGACCGGGCGACGGGGGAGAGCTTGTTTCCGTTGACGACGGTGGACGTTCCGGATAGTGACGTGGAGGGGGAGAAGTTAGCGCGGCAGCAGGTATTGCCAACTAAGCCGGCACCGTTTTCGCGGCAGCGGTTGACCGAGGACATGATTCCGAATGCGGTGGCGAGGGAGAGGTTTCGGCAGGTGAAGAGTGGGCCGCAGTTTACTCCGCCGAGTAAGGAAGGGACGGTGGTATTTCCGGGGTTTGATGGAGGCGGCGAGTGGGGCGGGGCGGCGTTTGATGCGTCGACGGGGTTGCTGTATGTGAACGCGAATGAGATGCCTTGGATTTTGCGGTTGGTGCCTCGGCCGGCGGCGAAGGGGATGGAATCGGCGAAGGATTTGTACACGCGGAATTGTGCGGGATGCCATCGGGAGGACCGGGGCGGGAGTCCGCCGGAGTTCCCTGCCCTGATGAAGTTAGAGGCGGGAAAGCGGGGGGAGTATGAACGGGTGATTTCGAAAGGACAGGGGCGGATGGGGGGATTTGGGCATTTGCCGGAGAGGCAGCGGGGGGCGATTTTGGAGTACTTATTGACGGGGAAGGACGTGGCGTCGGCGGGGGTGGCGGGGAGTACGCTGCTTCAGCAGGCGTATCAGACGGACGGGTATAACAAGTTTTTGGATCCGGAGGGGTATCCGGCGGTGAAGCCGCCGTGGGGGACGCTGAACGCGATTGATTTGAATACGGGGGAGTATGTTTGGAAGCAGCCGTTTGGGGAGTATCCGCAACTGGCGGATAAGACTACGGGGACGGAGAACTATGGGGGGCCGCTGGTGACGGCGGGGGGACTATTGTTTATCGGGGCGACTAACCACGATAAGCAGTTTCGGGCGTTTGATAAGGCAACGGGGAAGTTACTTTGGTCGACGACTTTGTCAGCGGGCGGGAATGCGACGCCGGCGACTTACATGGTGGGCGGGACGCAGTATGTGGTGATTGCGGCGGGGGGCGGGAAGTCAGGGGCGGCGAGTGGGGGGACGTATCACGCTTTTGCGCTGCCCTAGCGCTGGAAATAGAGGCGGCAGATTTGGACGAGGGTGGTGGCGAGGGATTTGACGCGGAAGAATTGAGAGCGGCCGTGTTCGCGGGGGAGGTGGGAGACGGGGAGTTCGACCACCTTCATTCCGGACCGTTCGAGCATGGTGACGAGTTCGACGCAGATGGTGCCGCTGGAGGAACGGAGGGGTTCGCGGGTGAGGAGTGAACGGCGGATGAGGCGGAAGTCGCAGTCGATGTCGCGGAGGTGGACGCGGAAGAGGAAACGGGCGAATTGGTTGTAAACGGCACCGATGATTTTAGGGTGCCAGGGATCGTGGCGGGCGATTTTGTAGCCGTTGACGAGGCCGACCGCGGGGGTGATGACGTTGAGTAGAGCGGGGAGATCGGCGACGTCGTATTGGCCGTCTCCGTCGGTGTAGAAGACAAATTCGTTGGATGCGGCGGCGAAGCCGGTGCGGAGGGCACCGCCGTAGCCGCGGTTTTCGGGATGGGTGATGACGCGGAGGCGGGGGCCGAATTCGGTGACGAGGGATTCGAGGACGAGGCCGGTGGAGTCGGCGCTGCCATCGTTGACGACGATGACTTCGTAGTCGGCGACGTGTTGGTTGAGGACGGCGAACGTTTTGGAAATTAGGGTGGGAAGAGCCAGGGCGTCGTTGTAGGCGGGGAAAAAGACGCTAAGGCTGTAGGGGAACAGCGAGGGGGCGGTCGTGCGGACGGCGACCGGGCGAAGGGTTGCGATGTCAGGCATGGTGATGGAGAAGGACAACGATACTTGATTGGAGGGGGGCGCGTCTATAATTGGCGTGGAAAGTTACTGTGAATTAATCCATGATCCGGCTAGACCCTCTGGATTGAAGGCGACGCCGAGGCCGGGGCGTTGGGGGACGACGTAGTTAGGGCCGTCGAGTTCGATGGGTTCGGAGAGGTACTGATTGGCGGTTTCGAGGACGCGGGGGTTGTACTCGCAGAGGCGGGAGTTGGGGAGGGCGGCGGCGACGTGGACGGCGGCGAGGATTTGGGGGGCGAGGGCGATGCTGAGGTGGGGGACGAGGCGTTTGGCGATTTTGCCGATGGCGATGGTTTCGGTGATGCCGCAGCGGCCGAGATCGGGCTGGAGCACCTTTGTAAAAGGGAGGAAGGGGCGGAGTTCGTGGCGGGAGCGATAGGACTCGCCGAGGGCGAGGGGGGAGCGGGCACGGCGGGTCCAGCGGTGGTGCTCCTCATGGTCTTCAGGGAGGAAGGGGCACTCCATCCAATCGAGGTCGAGGTCGAGGCCGGCGCCGGAGGGGAGGTGCCAGAGGGCATCGACGGCGAAGCGGACTTGGGGGAAGGCGGATTGGAAGAGGCGGACGCGACGGTCGAGTTCAGGCCAGGAATCTTCGAGATATACCTTGAAGAGGCGGAAGCCGCGTTGGAAGTAGAGATCGATAAAGGCTAAGCGTTCTTCGTCAGTAGAGCCGGCGACGCCGGAGACGTAGGCGGGGACTCGGTTGGAGTTGCCGCCGAGGAGCTGGGAGACGGGTTGATTCGAGATTTTGCCGGCGAGGTCCCAGAGGGCGAGGTCGAGGCCGGCCATGGCGTCGAGTTGGTAGCCGCCGGTTTGGCCGCGGACGCGCATCGTGTTATATAGCAATTCGCGGAACGCGGTGATTTCGGCGGGGGTTCCGTTGAAGGTTTGGCCGAGGAGGACGGGGGCGAGGAGGAGGTCGATGAGGGTGCAGACGACCTCGGGGACGAGGGGGGCTTGGGCTTCGCCCCAGCCGGTGAGACCGCCCGAGAGATCGATGCGGATGAGGGCGGTTTCGAAGTCGGTGGGGTAGAGGACGGGGTAGTCGGTGGACCAGCGGTAGCGGCCGTCGCCGTGGACTTTGGTAGGAGAACCGGCGAGCCCGCGGGCGGCGGCGGTATCGCGGGGGATACGGACTGGGAAGGCGGAAATGTTTTCAATGCGCATAGGGCACCTTACTGTAGATAATTAAGTTTGGACTACGATGAAACTGCGCCGCATAGCTAGAAAGAGAGCGACCGATGAAGTGTACGACGCACTGCGAGAGGCGATTTTGACTCGCGGTTTTAAGCCAGGGGAGCGGTTGCAAGTGGAGGAGATTTCTCAGAAGCTGGGAGTGTCCTTGACGCCGGTTCGGCATTCGGTGCAGCGGTTGTGTACGGAAGGGTTGATTGAGATTCGGCCGCGGTCGGGAACGTTTGTGGCGACGTTGACAAAAGACGATATTCAGTCGACGTTTGAGGTTCGGTGTGCGCTGGAATGTTTGGCGGCGGAGTTGGCGATTCCTCGGCTGACGGCGAAGGTATTGGGCGAGATGGACGAATACCTCGGGTTGCTGCGAAAGGCGGTGACGAGTGAAGAGTTGTTGCGGAAGCACGAGCAGGCGAATAGCGAGTTGCATCGGGCGTTGGTTGAAGCGTCGGGAAATAAGCGGTTGGTGGAGATGTATGGAGGATTGAACGCTCATCTGACGATAGCGCGGATCCATGCATCGGAGAGTCGGAAAGCGGAGACGGCGTTTCAAAGTAAAGAGTGGTTGGCGCGATTTAAGCAAGAGCAAGCAGAGCACGATGCGATTGTGGCGGCGTTACGGGCGGGGGAGGTGGGCCGGGCGCAGGGAGCGTTACGGCAGCACATCTATCGGGCTAAGGATGCGATGATGGCGAGTCATGAATCGGGGTCCGAACCAAGTATCGAACGAGTAAGTAAGCCAAAGGGTGGAGTAAGCCCATCAGTACAAAGACGCTCGCGTAGCTAAAATGGACGACCATCCAGCCGGTTAACGCTGTAAACAAAGTTCCGCCGAGTCCGTTGCCGAAGGCGAGGAGGCCGGAGACGGTGCCGACGACTTCGCGGGGATAGATATCGTTCGTGAGGGTGGCTTGGTTGGTTTTCCAACCCATGTGGGCGAAAGTGACGACGCAGATGAGGGCGAGGGCGACATTGCGGCTTTCGACGAAGCCGATGGCCATCGACAGGGGCATGAGGGCTGCGAAGGGGAGCATCCACGTGAGACGGGCGTCGACGGGGGGGCGGCCGCGTTTGACGAGTTGGCCGGAGAGCCAGCCGCCGAGGAGACTGCCGAGGTCGGCGGTGAGATAGGGCATCCAGGCGAGGAGGCCCATCTCCATAACGGTGAAGCCGCGTTTGTCGACGAGATATTTGGGGAGCCAGAAGAGGTAGAACCACCAGATGGGGTCCGAGAGGAAGCGGGCGAGGAGGAGGCCCCAGGTTTGGCGGTAGCGGAGCATTTCGGTCCAGGAGCGTCGGGGACCGGGGGGAACGGGGAGGGCGACGGCGTGACGGGTGAGGATGAGCCAGGGGATGAGCCAGAGGAGGCCGAGGGCACCGGTGGCGATGAAGGCGGCGCGCCAGCCATAGAAGGCGGCGAGTGTGGTGACAACCGGCGGGGCGATGACTGCTCCGACGGAGGCACCGGCTTGGACGAGGCCGTTGACGAAGCCGCGGTCTTTGGGTTCGAACCAGTCGGAGACGCCTTTGGAGGCGGCCATGAAGTTGCCGCTTTCGCCGGCGCCGAGGAGGAGGCGGAAGCCGGCGAGGGACCAGGGGCCGCGGACGAAGGCGTGGAGCATGTTGGCTGTGCTCCACCAGACCATGAAGATGCTGAGGGCGCGGCGGGTGCCCCAGCGGTCGACGAGGAAGCCGGAGCCGACGTACATGAGGGTGTAGGCGGCGAGGAAGGCGGTGAGGATGTTGGCGTATTGCTGGTCGGAGATGGCGAGTTCTTTGGTGAGGGTGGGGGCGAGGACGGAGAGGGTTTGGCGGTCGATGTAGTTGATGACCGTGGAGAAGAAGAAGAGGCTGGCGATGCCCCAGCGCCAGCGGCTCATTTTTAGACCGAGCCCGCGGGGCGGATGCGTTGGCGGAGGAAGGTGAGTTCGGCGAGGCTGGTGGGATCGAGGGAGGCGGTGGGATGGCGAACGCGGGCGGAGGCGATGATGCCTTCGGAGACGAGGTTGTGTTTCATGGCGGAGACGCCGAGGCCGGGTTGGAGTTCGAAGCGGAGGAGGGGGAGGATGCGGGAGAACTCGTCCCAGGCGGCGGGGAGGTTGTTGGCTTGGAGGGCGTTCCAGATGGCGACTAGCTCGCGGGTGAGGTCGCTGCCGGGCATTTGGCCGCGGGCTCCGCGTTGGTATTCTTCGATGAAGAATTGGCAGTTGAGGCCGCCGAAGAGGATGAGGGAATCGGCGGCGGCGGCGTGGAGGGCGGAGGTTTTGGGAGCGGTGGGGGGCGCTTCGACTTTGACGAGTTTGACGTTGGGGATTTCGCGGGCCATGCGGGCGAGGAGGGGGACGGGGAGGGGGACTTGGGTGAGGAGGGGGGCGTCCTGGATCATGATGGGAATGGAGATGGCGCGGGAGATTTCGCCGAAGTAGTGGAGGAGGCCATCGCCGTCGGTTTTGAGGTAGTAGGGGGGTAGGACCATGAGGGCGTCGGCGCCGAGGTCTTCCATTTCTTTGGAGAGGGCGACGGCGGCGTCGGTGCCGGTGTGGCCGGAGGAGGCGATGAGGGGGACATGGGGGCCGACTTCGCGACGGATGAGCTTCATGAGCGCGATGCGTTCTTCGGTGGAAAGGGTGTAGCCTTCGCTGGCGTTACCGAAGAGGCCGAGGCCGTGGGCACCTTGGGCGAGGAGGTAGTGGATGAGGCGTGCCTGGCTTGAGAAGTCGACCTGGCCCGCGTCGTCGAAGGTGGTACAGAGGATGGGGAAAACGCCGGAGAGTTGCTTCTGCATTCTGAAATTTTATATCACAGAAGCGGGGTGGTCTGCCGGGTTAAGAATTATGGGATGCGGCGGGCACCGACGATTTTCCAAGGGCTGGTGAGCCCGGCGAGGGTATTGGCGGCGGTCCAGACGCCAATGGAGGGGCCAAAGCCGAGCTTATAGGTCATGTTCAGGGTGAGGGTGAGGGTGTTACCGACGGTGATGGCGCCGGAGCCGGCGGCGGTGATGCGGCATTGAGAGTTTTCGATTTCGCCGGAGCCGTTGAGGGTGATGGAGGTGGCGGCGTTGGCATCGCCACTGTCGGGGATGAGGAAGAGGAGATTGCCGGGACGGAAGTAGGCGACGTAGCAGGCGCGGCTGCCATTGACGGCGGTATTGGCGAGGGCCCAAACGGTTTGCAAAGCTGCGGCGTCGATTGTGTCCTGGTAGTTGAAGGAGACGGTAGCGTTGTTGGTATCGCCGGTGGGGGGATTCATGTCGGTGGATCGAGGGAAGGCGATGATGCTTTCGGGGACGACGGAGACCCCGGCGGTTATCCAGCCCGAGGTGGCGTTGGAGACCGATTGTCCAGCGAGGTAGACGACCTTGTTCCCCATGAAGTTGGCGGTGAAGGTGACGTTAAGGGTGAGGACGAGGGAGTTCCCCGAGGCAACGGCGGAGGAGCCGGCAGCGTTGACGGTGCATTGGCTGTTGCTGACGGCACCGGTGCCGCCGAGCGTTAGGGCGGAGGAGAGGCCGACGCCGACGCCCCCGTCGTTGACAAGATAGAGGACGCCGAGGGGTTGGGAGTAAGCGATGTAGCAGGCGTTGCTGCCGATGAGGGCATTGTTGACGAGAGCGTTGACGACGCCGATTTGGGCGACGCCACCGGGATGGTTGTAGCGGAGGGTGAAGGTTTGGTTGAAGCCCGAGAGGATGAAGGGCGGGGTTTCGGTGAGGGAAGGGGCAATGGGGCCGACGCTGCGGATGCGGTGGGCGCCGGAATCGGCGATGGCGAAGGAGCCGGAGGAGGAGGTGGCGACGTCGATGGGGGTGATGAACTGAGCGAAGGTGGCGATGGAGCCGTCGCCGGAGGAGCCGACGGTGCCGTTGCCGGCTTCGGTGGTTATGATGCCGTTCGAGATTTTGCGGATCCGGCGATTGTCGGCGTCGGCGATGAGGAGACTACCGACGGAGTCAACGGCGAGGCCGCGGATGGCACCGAGGCGAGCGGCGGTGGCTAGGCCTCCGTCGCCGGTGTAGCCGAGGGTGCCGGTGCCAGCGAAGGTGGTGATGATTCCGGCGGGGGTTACGCGGCGGATGCGGCCACCGCCTTGTTCGCCGATATAGAGGTTATTGGCGGCGTCGACGGCGAGGCTGGTGGGGCCGGCGAGCCCGGCGGAGGTGGCTTGTCCGCCGTCTCCGGTGGAGATGAAGTTGCCGTTGCCGGCATAGGTGGAGATGACGCCGGTCGGGGTGACGCGGCGGACGCGGAGGTTGCCGACGTCGGCGATGTAGAGATTGCCGGCGGTGTCAACGGCGAGGCCTTCGGGGCTTTCCAGTTGGGCATTGACGGCGAGGGCTCCATCGCCGGCGAGGCCCTGATTGCCGGTGCCGGCGTAGGCGGTGATGGTGCCATTGGTGGCCACGCGGCGGATGCGATGATCCCCGGTATCGGCGATGTAGAGGGTTCCGTTGGGAGTGACGGCGATGCGGCGTGGATTGCGGAAGCGGGCACCGGTAGCGGAGGCGCCATCGCCTTCTGAGCCGGAGGTGCCGGAGCCGGCGTAGGTGGAGATGACGCCGGAGGGGGTGATGCGGCGGATGCGGAGGTTGGCGCTATCGGCGACGTAGACATTACCGGCGGCGTCGATGGCGACGCTGGTGGGCGAGGAGAGGAGGGCGTTGGCGGCGGGGCCGGAATCGCCACCGAAGCCAGCGGTGCCGGTGCCGGCGAGGGTGGTGATGGTTCCCTGCCCGAAGGCGAGGGGAGAGAGAGTGAGTAGGAAGAGAAGCTGGGGGGATGAGAAAAGTTTCATGTCTACTTACCGTAGTTGCAGCATACCACTGCGGGGCGGGTAAGTTAATGAATGGACCCCCTGTCAATTTCGCCGCGGAGTTGTCGGGTGGTTTCAGCGGCACCTTGGTTGATTTTGGGCAATGGCCGCGAGAAGTTCTTGGGTGGCGGTGTCGGCGTGGGAGATCAGGTCGCTGAGGGCGGAGATGTTTTTGGCGATGGCGGCGGTTTCGCCCGATTCCCGACGTGCTTGGTCGCTCGATTGGCGCATCATGGCTGGCTGATGGAGGCGATCTTTTCGACGGAATTTCGTTGCTGACGTTGGGGAGGGATTCGGCGGTGTGCCGCATCCGGTGGGCTTCGTTTGGAAGGAGCGGCGGAGGGAATTTCGCGGGTGATAGGGATGGGGACCTGGAGGGCGAGGAGTTGGCGATGGGCGAAACGGGCTGGGGCCGCGTCGGGGGAGTTGGTGTTGATTTGGGCCTATAGCAAGGCGTGACTTAACAGAGGGCAAATCCGCGACGTCTGAAGAGATCAGGAGCAATGTCGGGAGAGAGGAAGGGGGAGAGAGCCTCGGCGAGATCGACGACAAGCGCATGCATTGACGGGGCCCTGAGCTGGGACAAACGTAGTTTGCAGTCCGCCCAATACGGGGCCGGTAGTTCGGGTCTCCAGAACGCCTCCAGTAAGGCGGGTATCGCTCTAATGGTGCTGGGTGCGCGCGAAGGCGACGTCTTGATGGAGCGAGGAGACGAAGAAAGTGATAGCCAATTTTGGAGACGCTTTATTTACTTGCCAGTTTGGCAAAGCGATGATAGGTTCAAGGAGTGGATGGGTATTGGAGGCGAGCAATGGCAAGCACGGTGGGTGAGTTGCTGATGGTCCGGGTGGGGGTAGAGGCCCGAGACCTGGAAGAAGTATTGGAAACCTTGGCTGGTTTGGATTTTCCGGTAAATCCCGAGTTGTACCCCTGTGGGGCTTTAACGACGATCGAATTTCCGACGTACGCGCACCAGCTAGAAGAGATTTACTTGGTATTACCGGTGCAGGCTCAGGTAGAAGCCATATCGATGTTAGCGGAGATAGGACTTTACAGTTAGGCTTCGTCGGAGCGTCGGGCGGCCATTTTGCGACGGAGGGCGATCATCAAGCGGGCTTCAACGTCGTTGGGTATGGATTGGGGCTCCATGCCTTTAAAGACCTGCATAGTTTTTTTGCAGGTATCGACGACGACCCAGCAGTTAGGACATTCGCTGATGTGCTTGTCGAGTTGGGCGCGTAAGACGGAGTGCGTTTCTTCGTCGAGGAAGTCGGTAAGTTCGGCGAGAAACTCTTTACATGTAAGCAAGCGTGTCGTCTCCTTTGCGCTTGAAAACCTTAGTGAGGCGCTCGCGCAATTGCAAGCGAGCTCGGAGGAGCCGACTTTTCACAGCGGGAATGGAAAGTCCGAGGGCTTCGGCGGTCTCTTCGGTCGAGAGTTCCTCAACATCGCGGAGGTGAAAAACGGAGCGGAAAGATGGTTTTAAGTTTTGGACGGCTTCGTCGAGAATCTGCCGGAGTTCGGCTTGGCCGTACTTCTGTTCGGGGTCACCGTCCCAGACGGCAATTTCGCGGGTGACCTGTTCTTCGCCGGTATCGATTTCCTCGTCGAGGGAGACGGTTTTGTCGCTGCGACGTTTTCGCAACTTCATGAGGGCTTCGTTGACGGCAATCCGGACGATCCAGGTGTAGAATTTCGAATCGCCGTGGAAACGGTCGAGGTGGGTATAGGCTTTGAGGAAGGCGTCCTGAAGGACGTCTTCGGCATCCTCGTCGTTCTGGGTGATGTTTTTGGCGAGGCGGAAGATCTTGCGATCGTAGCGGCTGACGAGAGCGGTAAACGCGGTATCGTCGCCTTGGCGAGCGAGATCAACCAGGGCGGCTTCGTCGAAAATGTCCGGCCCGTTGGCGGTTTCCATTCGAGATTCTTTATGATACCAGCCGAGGCAAGGGTTAGGGACTGGGGCGGGTTGGGCCAAACCGGTCATATGCTACTCTGATGTTAATTCTGCTCCTTTGGATTCAGCCCTTTGGGCTGGGTTCCCCCGCAGTTAAAACCTCATGTCCAGTATTGTGATCACGCTGCCGGACGGCAGTCAAAAAAGCGTCCCGACCGGGTCGCGCCCCTTAGATGTGGCCAAGGCGATTAGCCAACGGTTGGCCGATGATGCAATTGTCGCTAAGGTGAACGGCGAGATGTACGATTTGACTCGGCCGTTGGAAGGCGATGTCAACTTGCAGATTTTGACGACCCGGGACGCTGAATCGCTGGAGGTATATCGCCATTCGACGGCGCATTTGCTGGCGGCGGCGGTGCTGGAGATTTGGCCGGATACGCAATTGGGGATTGGACCGCCGATTGAGAACGGCTTCTACTATGACTTTGATAAGGCCGTGCCGTTTGTGGCGGACGACCTGGAAAAGATTGAAGCTAAGATGTGGGAGATCCAGGCGCGGGATCTGCCCTACGAGCGAATTATGACCGAGAAAGAGGCGGGACTGAAGCAGTACGCCGGTTTCTGGATGAAGAGCGAGTTGATTGCCGAGCGGGCGGGCGAGATTTTCAGCGAGTATACGTTGGGACCGCAGTTTATCGATTTTTGCCGGGGGCCGCATGTGCCTTCGACCAAGAAGATTAAGGCGTTCAAGCTGCTGAATTTGGCCGGTGCTTATTGGAAGGGCGATGAGCACAATAAGCAGTTGCAGCGGATTTACGGGACGGCGTTTTTCAGCAAGAAAGAGCTGGAAGAGTTTATCGCCCGGCAGGAAGAGGCCAAGCGGCGGGACCATCGGAAGCTGGGCGCGGAGTTGGACCTATTTAGCATTCAAGAACTGGCGGGTCCGGGATTAATTTTCTTCCATCCAAAGGGTGGAATTATTCGGAAGACGCTGGAAGACTGGATGCGGGAAGCGTATCTGGAACGGGGATACTCCTTGGTCTACACGCCGCATGTGGCGCGGCGGGACCTTTGGAAAGTATCCGGGCACGCCAACTTCTACAGCGAGAACATGTTCAAGCCGATGGAGTTGGACGATGCCGAATACCAACTGAAGCCGATGAACTGTCCGTGCCACATTTTGATTTTTGCGAATTCGCCGCATAGCTATCGGGACCTGCCGGTACGGCTGGGCGAGTTGGGGACGGTGTACCGTTATGAGCGGAGCGGGACGATGCATGGGCTGCTGCGGGTGCGTGGGTTTACGCAAGACGACGCGCACATTTTCTGCACGCCGGAACAAATTGAAAGCGAAGTGGTGTCGTGTTTGGAGTTTGCGATCCATACGTTGAACACGTTTGGGTTTACCGAGTACGAAGCCGAGCTTTCGACGTGGGACGGCGGGGCGAGCGGCAAATATGACGGCACGCCGGAGCTGTGGGCTTTGGCGGAGAAAGCTTTGTTTCAAGCCACCGAGAAAGTGGGCATGAAAGCGAAGTTGATGAAAGACGAAGCGGCGTTTTATGGGCCGAAGATCGATGTGAAGCTGGTGGACGCGATTGGGCGGAAATGGCAGCTTTCGACGGTGCAGTTTGACTTTACGTTGCCTCAGCGATTTAAGCTGGAGTACACGGGAGAGGACGGGAAGAAGCATCAGCCTTTGATGGTGCATCGGGCGCTGTTCGGCAGCGTGGAACGGTTCTTCGGGATCCTGATCGAGCACTATGCCGGGGCGTTTCCGGTATGGCTGGCGCCGGTGCAGGTGACCGTGTTGCCGATTACGGATAAGCAGCTTGATTATGCCAAGGAGATTGTGGCAAAGCTGGCAGCGGATGGCGTGCGTGTGACGCTGGACGATCGGAACGACAAAGTGAACGCGAAGATTCGGGATGCGCAGTTGCAGAAAATTCCGTACATGTTGGTGGTGGGCGGACGGGAGGCCGAGAACGGAACGGTTTCGGTGCGGCACCGGAAGCAGGCCGATTTGGGCGTGAAACCGCTGGACGAGTTTAGAGCGCATGTGAAGGCTCTGATCGCGTCGCGGGCGACGACGGAATAGTTGGGGCTCGTGGCGTGGATTCTGGCGGCTTTGCTGGCGGGGTCGATCGTTTACTGCGGCATGATTGTCGAGGCCGCCCGAAGATATCGGGCGGCGCGGCAGGTGGGAGTGGGCGAGGAGCCGGTGAGCATTTTGAAGCCACTGGCCGGGCTGGACGAGGGGCTGGAAGAGAATCTGCGGAGTTTTTTCGAACAGGATTACGCACAGTTTGAGATTTTGTTCGCGGTACGGACGGGTGGAGACCCGGCTTACGGGTTAGTGGAAAAGCTGCGGGAGGAGTACCCGGGGGTGCCCGCGAGGGTGATTCTGACGGGGGAACCGCCGTGGCCGAATGCGAAGGTTTTTAGTTTGTCGCTGATGATGGAGCAGGCTCGGCATGAGCTGCTGATTATGAGCGACTCCGATATCCGCGTGACGCCGGCGATGGCCCGCACCATCGCCGGAGAGTTTGCAGCGGATCGTAGACTGGCCGTGACGACTTGCCCATACCGGGCGGTCGCCGGCCGGTCGTTTTGGTCGCGATTGGAGGCGATCGGGATGAATACGGAGTTTTGGGGTGGGGTGTTGGTGGCGCGGATGTTGGAGGGGATGCGGTTTGCGGTGGGGCCGACGATTGCGGCGCGTCGGTCAGCGATTCGAGAGGTGGGGGGATGGGAATTGCTGCAGGGGTATTTGGCGGAGGATTTTGTATTGGGGAGCTTTGCGGCGGAGAAGGGGTTAGGGGTGGGGCTGTCGAGTTATGTGATTGAGCACCGGATAGGGAGTGAAAGTTTCGGGAAGAATGCGGCGCATCGGATTCGGTGGAACCGTTCGACGCGGCGTTCGCGGCCGGCTGGATATGTGGGGCAGGTGTTTACGAATCCGCTGCCGATTGCGTTGGCTTTAGTGGCGGTGCGGCCGGAGTGGTGGCCTGTGTTGGTGGTGGTGGCTTTGGTGCGGAGTTGGGCGGGTTGGGCGACGGGGGAGGGGGTTTTGCGGGATCCGGTGTGTTGCCGAGAGTGGTATTGGGTTCCGGTGCAGGATTTGGTGAGCTTTGGGTTTTGGGTCGCGGGGTTCTTTGGGAATACGATTCGATGGCGCGGGTCGGTTTACCGGTTGCTGGCGGACGGGCGGTTTGAGCGGGTGTGAGGGGTTTGGAGAGGTCGGGGTCGGAGTTAGTTACGACAGTGCGCAGAGTGGGGGGTTGGGCGACGGGATTGGGAATACGATTAGATGGCGCGGATCGGCATACTGATTGCTGGCGGACGGGAGGTTTGAGCGGGTAGGAGGGGATTGGAGGGGTCGGGGTCGGAGTTAGTTACGACTGTGCGCAGAGTGGGGGGTTGGGCGACGGGATTGGGAGTACGATTCGATGGCGCGGGTCGGCAGACTGATTGCTGGCGGACGGGCGGTTTTAGCGGGTAGGAGGGAGAGGAGATAGGTTCGGAGCGAGTCAATGGAAGCGCTGGCGGAGTCGGCGGTTAGGCCGGGAGGGGGCATTTCGTCGTGCCAAACGGCACCTCTCGTGTAAATACGGAAATGGAGTGGCCCGGACTTTGAGGAAACAAGTCGGCCTTTGTCCCAGTACTGCTTCGTGCGTGTGTCCCATACGCGAGCCATCACTTCGGTGGCCGGGGGCGCCCAGTCGGAATCCAGTTGGGGTTCCCAAATAATCTGGGCGAATATGGGGGCACCTTCGAATTCGGTGAGGAGAATTTGGAGGGCGGAGGCGGCGTGGAGGGATTCGAGGCGGGTGGGAGAGAGAACGGCGACGATGCGAATTTTCTCCGAGGCGGCGTTGAAATCGTTTTGAAGACGGCTTAAGTTGTTGGGGGCGAGGCTGAGGAGGGGGGGTTGTCCTTCGGGAGCGGTGCCGGGGCCGAATAGATACCAGATAGAGGCACCGAGGATGGACAACATGACGAATCCCCAGACGGCGAGCAATTTCTTCATAAACTTTTCTTTCTAATAGAGTATCGGCGGGGGCGGAGAGTTTCTATGGAGTCGGGTGCAGAATTAAGGTTTCTACCGCGGGGGCGTTAAGGGGAAAGCCTTCGGCGCTTTGGTAGGCACGCCATTGGTCATTATAGTGCGACGACAGGGCGTGGCCGGAGAGTCCGGCGGGGAGGTGGTAGAGGCCGCCAGCGGGGTCGGGACCGAAGTCGGCGACGAAACGCATGGAGGGCAGAAGGCGCGGCGAGGTTTGTTTGAGGGTGGTGCTGCTGCCGTTGGCTTGGTAGGGTCCGAGATTAAAGTAGCCTCCGACGTAGGGAATACCGTCGAGGACGGGATGGCGAATCGTAATTTGGTTATAAATTCCGTAGCGCCATTTGCGAACGTCGGAACCTTGGGCGCGTTGGCCTTCTTCGATGCCTTCGCCGAGGGCGCGGAGGAGGACGGCGTCCCAATCGGGGAACCAGCCGGGGGTTTGGCGGTCGAGGAGGGATTCGATGTGGGCGGGACCGATTCTAAGTTCGTAGGTGGCCCCGGGATTTCGGGCGGCTTTTTCGATGACCATGCGACGGAGATTCTGATAGGTATACGTGATGACGAGGGGTGCGGGGAGTTCGGGCATCATCTGGCCGTTCCACTGTTTCAGCAGTTCGACGGCGGGGGCGAGGTTGGGGTCCGACGCCTGGCGGCGTTGCCAAGCCTTGATGACGTGGGCGGCGAGGTGGTGGGAAAAGCCGGAGTAGACGTCGGCTTGGAGACGGATGGTGTCGGCGGGGGTCCACTTCTTGATTTCGGAAGTGTCGAGACGATCGGCGATTTGGCGGGCGCGGTAGGGAGGGGCGAAGTCTCCGGAGACGATGTACTTGTAGTCAGCCGGAAAGGGGTTTTGGTTGGCGGTGAGGATGCGGCCGGAGGGGGGATTGTAGGAGCTGGGTAGGTCGGCGAAGGGGATGAAGCCTTCCCAATCGAACTCGCCGGAGGTGCCTTCGACGGGGACGTCGCCGGCCCGGTTGCGGCGGATGGGGAGTTGGCCGGCGACTTGGAGGCCAATGTTGCCTTCGGCGTCGGCGTAGACGAAGTTGCTGGAGGCGGCGGGGAAGTGTTCGAGGGCGGCGCGGAACTCGGTCCAATTGGTGGCGCGGTTGAGGGGGAGGACGGAAAGCTGGAAGGGGGCGGGGACGGCGGCGGTCCATTGGAGGGCGGCTTGGCGGTTGCCGATGGCGGAGACGGGACCGTGGACGGTGACCCATTGTTTGAATTCGACGGGGGGCGCGTTTTTGACGGGGATGAGTTCGCGGTCGAGTTCGGCTTGGAGGAATTGTCCTTTATAGAGATAGCGGCCGGTGTTGGGGTCGAGTTGTTCGAGGAAGTAGTCTTGGGAGTCGAAGCCGAGGTTGGTGATGCCCCAGGCGATACGGGGGTTGCGGCCGATGACGACGCCGGGGACGCCGGGGACGGTGAAGCCGGAGACGTCGAGACCGCCGCCGCGAAGGTGGACGGCGTGCCAGGTGCCGGGTAGTCCGTGGTCAATATGGGGGTCGTTGGCGAGGAGGGCTTTGCCGGAGGCGGTGCGGGTGCCGGAGAGGACCCAGGCATTGGAGCCGGGTTGGACATCCTGGCCGCCGCGGGGGGAGAAGAGAAGGTTGATTTTTTCGGGGTCGCCTTTTTCGAGGAGGAGCATTTTTTGGAGTTCGTTGCGGCCGGTGGAGGAGAGGCTGCGGAACATGAGGAGTCCGACGGAGAGGGAGTCTTCGATGCGCCAGGGCCGGGGGTCGAAGCCGAGGAGGCGGAACTCGATGGGGTAATTGCCGCGTTGGGAGCGGATGTAATGATTGACGCCGCGGGCGTAGGCGGCGAGGATGGCGCGGTCGGCGGGGGAGAGGGCGGCGAGCTGGCGTTCGGCGATGCGGGCCATGCGGAGCCCGCGGGTATCGCGATCGATGGGGAGGGTGGCGGGGCCGAGGACTTCCGAGAGAGTGCCGGTGGCGGCGCGGCGGAGGGATTCCATTTGCCAGAGGCGGTCCTGGGCGGTGGCGAAGCCTTGGGCGAAGAGGAGGTCGTCGAGGGACTGGGCCTCGATGGTGGGTAGGCCGCGGGCGTCGCGATGGATGGAGGCGGGGGCGGCGAGGGGGGCGGCGAGGGAGCCGGAGGTTTGGGGGAGGGGACGCCACGCGTACCACCAAGTAGCGGCGAGAGCGGCGAGGACAATGAGTCCGATGAGGGAATTGATAAACTTGATCAATCGGTTAAGGCGCACCCTCTGATTGTATCGGTTGGGCGTCACCACATATGTCAGAAGGCAACTACGGTTATAAGATTCTGCTCCTCGTTTTTATCGTGGCGCTGAATGGTTTTTTCGCGGCGGCGGAGACGGCGCTGTTGTCGGTGAGGAAGTCGCGGTTGCAGAGTCTGGCCGATGACGGAGAGACGGGGGCGAAGGTGGCGTTGGGGCTGCTGGAGAACCCGGAGCGGTTGTTGAGCGTGACGCAGGTGGGAGTGACGCTGACGAGTCTGGGGCTGGGCTGGGCGGGCGAGAATACGCTGTTCTCGATGTTGATGGGGTGTTTGAAGCCGCTGGAGACGCCGGGGACGACGGCGGTGATTCACGGGGTGGCGATAACGGGTGCGTTTGCGATGATGACGTACTTCCACGTGGTGATGGGGGAGGTGGTTCCGAAGAACATTGCGTTGGCGGCGGCGGACAAGCTGGCGGTGTTGGTGGCGCCGATCCTGCTTGTGTTTTCGCGGATTGCGGGGCCGCTCGTGACGACGATTGAACGGTCGGCGAACTTTATTTCGGCACGGTTGGGAGTGACGGGGGAGAACCACGGGGCGGCGCATTCGGTGGAGGAGTTGAAGTTCATCGTGGCGTCGAGTCGGACGGAGGGGCACCTGGAGGGCTTCGAGGAGGACGCGATTCGGCGGTTGCTGGAGCTGTCGAATTTTGCGGCACGGGAGGTGATGGTGCCGCGGAATCAGATGGTGTCGGTGAGTGTGTCGTCGTCGTTGGACCACGTGTTGCTGATCTTAAATGAGCACCAGTATTCGCGGATGCCGGTGTATGAAAAAGACGCTGATCAGATAGTGGGCGTGGTGCATTTGAAGGATCTGGTTCAGGTGTGGATGCGGCGGCGGGCGGCGCAGGACGCGCGTCGGATGGTGGTTGCGTTTGATCTGCGGAAGGTGATGCGGCAGCCGCTGTTCGTGCCTGAAACGAAATCGTTGCATGAGTTGGTGGATGAGTTCCGGGAGCACCATACGCATATGGCGATGGTGGTGGATGAGCATGGTTCGGTGGCGGGTTTGGTGACGCTGGAGGACGTGCTGGAACAGGTGTTTGGCGAGATCGAAGACGAGCATGACATTTCGCGGCCGAAGGCGGTGATGGACGGCAAGAGCTTCGAAGTGGACGGGATGATTAACATTCCGGACTTGGCGAATGAGTATGGGGTGGAGTTGGCGTCGGAGGATGGGTATGAAACGCTGGCGGGATTTTTGTTGTTTAAGTTGGGGAATATTCCGGTGGCGGGGACGGTGGTGGGGCATGAGGAGTTGCGATTTACGGTGATGGAGATGGAGCGGAACCGGATTGCGCGGGTGAAGGTGGAGCGGCTGGAGGCGAATGCTTGAGCGGTTGGTGGAGGAGTTAGGGAGACAGCCGTCGACGGTAAATCTGCAGCGGTTTTTCCGCGAACCGGTGCGGACGCGGGGGATATCGACGGCGGCGGTTCGGGGGGGATGGAGGAGGGGATGCTGGCGGTGTTTTTGTATGCGCGGTCGAAGGTGGAATCTGAGATTCCGTTGTTTCGGAGTTGGCTGCGGCGGTACGTGAAGAACTGGGCGCATTGCGATGCAGTGGGGATGGAATTATTGGCGGAGTTTGTGAGCTGGACGGACGCGCCGGAGTTGTGGGTGCGGCGTGGCGGGATGGTGGCGTTTATGCGTTCGGGGCGGCTGGGGCTTTACGGGGAGGTGACGGAGGCACTGGTGGAGAAGGGTCGGAGGGATCCGGAATTATATGTACGGACGGCGGCGGAGTGGTTGGAGAGACAACGGCGATGAATTGGCGGACGGTGGCGGCGGCGATCCTGGCAGGCAGTGCGTCGGCGTTTTTGCTGTGGGCGCTGGATCGGGCGGGGGCATGGTTCGGGGAACATCGGTGGATGGTGGGTTTGCTGCCGCTGGCGGGTTGGGCGACGCAATGGATGCAGGGACGAACGGAGATGGGGACGGTGTTTCTGGGGACGGTGTTGACGCACGTTTGCGGGGGCTCGGCGGGGCGGGAGGGGGCGGCGGTGCGGGTTGGATCGTTGTTGGCGGGGGCGGTGAAGGCGGACTTACGGGTTGGGATAGCGGCGGGGTTTGGGGGGGTGTTTGGGACGCCGTGGGCGGGTTTTCTGTTTGCCCAGGAGGTGGCGGGGACGGGAGCTATCTGGGCTTGTTTGACGGGGGCGTTTGTGGGGGATTGGGTGGCGCGGGGATGGGGGGCGGAGCATACGGTGTATCGGATCGACGCTTGGCCGGTGTGGTGGGCGATGGGATGGGCCGGGGTCGCGGGGTTGGCGTTTGGGTTGGCGGCTTGGGGGTATCATCTGCTGGTGGACGTGGTGCGGCGTTGGGTGCCGGTGGTGGCGGGCGGGGTGATCGTGGCCATTGTGCTATATAGCACTTCCGCTTGGGAGTTTGCGGGATTGGGGGTGCCGAAGATTTCGGCGGCTTTTGTGGGGCCGGCGGGGGTTTGGGATTGGCTCGTGAAGTTGGCGTTGACAGCGGTGACGGTGGGGAGTGGATTTCGCGGCGGCGAGGCGACTCCGCTGTTTTTTGTGGGGGCTACGCTGGGGAACGTGATGAGCGGACCGATGGGGGTGCCGATGAGTTGGCTGGCGGGGTTGGGGTTTGTGGCCGTATTTGGGGCCGCGACGCGGGCACCGCTGGCGAGTACGGTGATGGCGGTGGAACTGTTCGGGCCGGCGGTGATTCCGTTTGCGCTGGTGGCTTGCTTTACGGCAGATTTCGCCAGTCGAAGAGCACAAAGTTTTTGGGTCGACTATTCATCGCGATCATAATTCCCTTCGGGAATTTGGGGCCGAGATTGGCGGACGAGATTTCGAGGCCATCGGTGGAGTCGGTCGAGGTTTCGATGACCTTGACTAGCTTCGAGTGATCGTGGGGACGGCCGGGTTCGCCTTCGCGTTTGAAGAGGCGGTATTGGGAGCCGTTGGGGATTTGATCGGTACAGACGAGGAAGCCTTTGCCGTTGGGTTGGGTATAGATGGCGATGCCTTCGCGCTGCTGCTTCCAGCCGGTTCCGCCGAATTTGGCGAGTTCGCGGGGGGCGTCGGGATGGTCGGGGTCGGCGTGATATTTGCGGATGCAGCAGGACTCGTCGGCGTAGTAGACGTAGCCGAGTTGGGAGTCGACGGCGACGGCTTCGATTTCATTGCCTGGGCCGCCGGAGAAGTTACCGAATTCGCGGACCTTGGTAGCTTTGAGTTTGCCGGCTTGGAGGGTTAGCCGGTACTGAAAAAGATAAGAGCCGGAGGGGCCGGATTTGCGGGAGACGATCGCGAAAAGGGCCCGGTCTTTGGGTCGGCGGTAGAGGGCGATGCCCATGGGAGCGTCGAAGACTTTGAGGCCTTCGAGGTCGCTGATGTCGGTGAGGTGGGGGGCGGTGGGGGAGATGCGGAAGGCGCGGAGACGGTTTTTGTTTCGTTCGGTGGTGACGGCGATGTTATCGATGACGTCGACGTTATTGGGGCGGTCGAGGCCTTCAATGCGCTGGCGGATTTTGCCGTCGAGACCGAAGACGTAGAGGCCGCCGACTTGGGCGACTTTGTCGGTCGAGATGATGAGGGATTGGGCGGGGTTGGCGGGGTTGACCCAGATGGCGGGGTCGTCGGGATCGTGGGCGACGGATTCGGTGGTTACAACGGGAGAGAGGAGAGCGAGGAGGAGGAGATAGCGCATGTACTGATTAGTCTAGCCGGGTGATTTGCTGGTGGGAGAGTTGGGCGAGGAGGGGGAGATAGGCGGGGAGGAGATGGGCAAGGGGGGCGAGGACGAAGGCGCGTTGGGCGAGATGGGGATGGGGGAGGGTTAAGCGGGGGGAATCGATGCTTATATTGCTATATAGCAATATGTCGATGTCGAGGGTGCGGGGGGCGTTGGGAAAGGGGCGGAGGCGGTGGCGGAGGTTTTCGATGCGGTGGACTTCGTGGAGGAGAGCCCAGGGGGAGAGGGTCGTTTGGATTTCGCAGACGCAGTTAAGGAACGACGATTGGTCGAGGTAGCCGAGGGGGGCGGTTTCATAGAAGGGCGAGACACGGGAGGGGCGGAGTTCGGCGAGGGCGAAGGCGAGGTGGGCCTGGCGGTCGCCGAGGTTGGAGCCGAGACCGAGGTAGGCGGTGATCAAAAGAGTGAATTTTGGGGGCCGGCGGCGGGGGGTGCGATTTTGAAATAGTCGAAGGCTCGGCGGGTGCCGACGCGGCCGCGGGGGGTGCGATCGAGAAAGCCGAGCTGCATGAGATAGGGCTCGTAGACCTCTTCGATGGTGGCGGACTCTTCGTCGATGGAGGCGGCGATGGTGTTGATG
>JANXMS010000069.1 GCA_025354525.1 Acidobacteriota bacterium | reverse complement strand
GAAAGGGTTCCATGAGCATCCAACGGTTGTTCGTGGGGTGTTTCTATCGAACTGCGAATTGCTCTTGGTAGCTGCTTTGTTAATACGGCGATGGTCGAAATAATTTATGAAAACTGTTTCCAGCGGTCAGAGCACTAGAGCCGCCGGAGCCCGTCGACATCAGCGCCGATACCCGGGAGATTGAAGCGCCCGGTCCCGACCCTGCTGCGATGGCCGAAATCTTGAAATTAGCCGACCAAGCGAAAAACGAACCCAGCTTTGTCCTCCCGCGGTACGTCCTTAACGTGTTGAAGTATTAACTACTTATTTCGAAATTCGAAATCTACCCCAGATTACGATTCCGGCGATTTGTTCGTCCGCTTCGGCCTGCGCAAGCCGCGAACTCCTGTTCCTTTTGTTCGCTCATTAATATTCGCCGTCGCCCGCCCCAACTGGGACGTTTTGGCGTTGTCGGCGTTGCGCCACCGCCAGAAATCGGCCTGGAGTTTGTAACACCAATAAGTCTCATCTCGAAAAAGAACTAAAATTAGCTGGTAGAACAGGACGGCGCTCGTCTATGGGATTCGTTTCGGCTGACTACCAGCGCCATGGTAAAATACAATGTGGCCGATGCCCTATGAAGCGTCCAGTTCCCTTACGCTCGGTCTCTAATACCAACGCACCCATAAGCGCGAACCGTCCTGCTTGGCAACATAGGCCCACGCCATCGGTCAGCCAAACGCCCCAGCGTGAAGAGTCCGGTTCCGGCATCGCGAGGATTGGGTTCTATTTCGCCCTTGTGTTTGTGTTCCTCCGGTTCAGCCTTTTCGCGGAGATCCTGAGCTACAAGTTGGGTATGAATATCCGTCTGGCTTTGCTGTTCGGAGTGCCGACGCTCCTGCTTTTGTTTCTATCCGGAGGCATTCGGCGCTCCTTCCAGGGAAAAGCGTCCTGGATGTTTATCGGCTATCTAACTTGGTTATTGATCTCAGCGCCGTTCAGCGTCTGGCGGGGCGGCACCTTCGACACACTGAAGTCTGCCTTCTTGACGGAATTTTCCATGTTCTTCATCGTGACTGGCCTAGTCCACAGCATTGAAGACGTCCGGAAGATGAGCGCAGCTATTGCACTTTCAGGAGTCGCAAATCTGGTTGTCTGCCGGTTAATGGGCTCCTATGACACCGGGCGGCTTAGTTTACCGTTTGGCACCTTACAAAATCCTAACGATCTGGCAGTGCACATAATCTTGATGTTGCCGTATATCATCATGATGTTCTACACTGCTGTCGGTCAGTTTTCGCTGTGGCGTATCATGGCGATTCCCACGGCGATTGGTGCAGTCTATGCCGTGCTGTTATCCGGGTCCCGCATGGCCTTGGTTGCTCTAGCGCTGTTAACCGTGTTCATTGTGATCCGGTCAACGATGACACAGCGGGTGCTGCTATTGGGCTCTTTTGCAGTAGCTGGTGGCATTGCGATTCTTTTCCTGCCCTCCCTGACCAGTCAGCGTTATATGACCATGTTCAACTCAGAACCGGTGGACATTGTAGATATGAACGAGTACCAGGGTGCGGTGGGATCAACCGAGGCGCGGAAACGTCTGTTGATGAACAGTATCCGGCTAACGTTTGAAAACCCCTTGTTTGGCGTAGGTGCGGGCCAGTTCGCCGTGGAAGAGGAGGCGCTGCAGCGCTCAATGGGGCGGCGTGGGTCTTGGCAGGTGACGCACAACACCTACACACAGGTATCGAGCGAGGCTGGATTCCCGGCCGTGATCTTCTACACTGGATCGATTTTGTTTGCCTTGGCCGGGCTATACGGCATTAGGACACGTGGGTTCCAACGGAATGAACAAGTCGAACTTCTCGGGTCCGTTTCGTTCTGTATACAACTATCGATTGTCGGCTTGGCCGTCTGCAGTCTCTTCGGCTCCCTAGCCTATCGGCATTACCTGCCTACATTGCTGGGCCTCGCGATCGTATTCACGCATATCGCCAAGCGGCAGTTGAATCAATGGTCCGCCGTTCAACCGGTTAGACCCAGCCCCGCCACCAATACCCGCCCCGTTTTGCCGTCTCGACGCTGAGATCCCACAGCAGGGGCCAGCGCTGCGCCCATGAGTTCCACCGTTTGTTGGCATCGGGAACCGGGACCAGAATTGGGTTCCATCCCATTTTTCGGCATACCGCCGCCACCCTGCCAGAATGGTAGTCACTTGTCAGAATGCCCACGCGACCCGGCAGACCTTCGACAATCGGGCGGCTATTGCGCAGATTCTCCCAAGTATTGTGCGACCCTTCCTCCAACCGGACGGCCTCCCGCGGTACGCCACTAGTATAAAGAAACTCCGCCATGGAGGCGGCAATAGAGCGACCGCCTGTGGATCCTCCGCTGATGACGAAATACCGGACCTTGCCAGTGCTCCAATAGCGAGCGGCGTAGTGAATCCGCAAAAAGCTGGTGTAGCCGATCAAGCCAGGCACCTGCTCATCGGCGGACAGCACTAGCAGTACTTCCGGCGGGTCCTCGGCCCACCTCGATTGCAACATTCCCATCCACCACTGTTCGACTGGCGTTATCGTTACGATGCCTAAAAGCAAGGCAACACCAATCAAACCGCGGAACAATACCCGGCGAACCAGCAGCGCAAAACTATTCGTTGGTAGCGGCAAGGCGGGGGACGAAATCGAGCGACGACTTCACCAAGTTGAGCGAGGGCAACCCCGATGCCGCCAATACGGCCGCCTGCGCTTCATTCGGTGTCTGCGCCAGGATGATGTACTCCACATCCCGTACCAGATCTTCCACGCAACCGGTTAGCGCACTGCCTATATGCGGCAGCGCATTCAACAGAAAGTTCTTGTTGCTGCCGTAGATGGCTTCCAGATTCACATTCGGATCATAGATTCGAATATGCCGACCTTTGCCGATCAACGCCTCAATGAGCGCCACCACCGGACTCTCCCGCAGATCGTCGGTATCTTCCTTGAAGGTAAGGCCAAAAACTCCCAATCGGCGCGCCGGCAGGGCGAGCACAGCCTGAATGGCGCGATCCAAATGTCGCTGATTGCTGTCCAGCACACTGGCTAAAAGGGGCAGCGTCTGGTTGACCCGCGCGGCACGATAGTTGAGCGCGCGCAGATCCTTAGGAAGACACGAACCACCAAAAGCGAAGCCCGGTCGAAGATACGTTTTGGAAATGTTCAGCCGCGTATCGACGCAGAGAGTATCCATCACCTCTGCCGGCGAAACATCGAGCGAAGCCGCCAAAGATCCGATCTCATTGGCAAATGCGATTTTTACCGCGTGGAAGGCGTTGCAGGCGTACTTGATCATCTCCGCGGTACGCAGCGAAACCAGCGAAGGCGCAAAACCAAGTGACCCATACAGACCCGCTACGCGCTCGACCGCCTCGCGGTCGTCGCCGCCGGCAACCACCAGCGATGGCTCTATAAAGTCCTTCACCGCAGTGCCTTCCCGGAGAAATTCGGGGTTGGAGACGATCCGCACGAACGGGTTATCACCCAGATGGCGAGCTACCAATTCCTGGCAGGTGCCGGGATAAACAGTGCTCCGGACAGCAATGATCAAAGGTCGCGCGCGAGTGGGCAGGGTGAGGGCAATCTGGGCGAACACTCGATCCAGTTGCTCGGTGCTGAGATTGCCGTAGCGATTCGACGGAGTCCCCACGCAGACCAGAACGATATCGGAACTCGCCACGCTGGCAGCCAAATCCAGCGAAGCCGTCAACCGGCCCGCTTCGACGGCCCGCGCGACGACTGCGTCGAGATATGGCTCGTAAAAAGGAGCCTTCTTCCCTAAGATGCTGTCAACTTTATGGGAGTCCGTATCGACACCGATAACTTGGTGCCCAAGGGCGGCTAAGCAGGCGCTGGAAACACACCCAACATAGCCAAGGCCCATAACGGCAACCCGTGCGGGACTTGAATCCACCGGCCAATTGGCCAAAAGCGAGGGTTGCGGAGCAATCACCTCCTCAGTATGCCACAAGGTGCACTTTGACTATTTCGTTATCCGCTAGTCGGCCGTTTCCCAAAAGAGGCGGTGTATACTCAGACGATTGTTACTTCCTCTCTCTGTTAACCTGCCGGAATCACTCGATATCCGGAAAGCACGGGTGTTTTGGTGCGTACTTTCAGCCGCTATTTTGCAGTTCGGCCTGCTGTACTACTTGCCCACCCAGCAGTCGACAGTCTACTGGACCATGGCCGCCATCGTTTTGAGCCTGTTTACCAGTAGCTGGGCCGTTTTCGGACCCGCGGAACGGCTCCGCGGTAGTCCGCGCCTTCTCCTGTTCGTACTTTTTGTCGCTTGCCTCACTTCCCTGCCCTCGCGGTCAAATCTGATTGTGAAACTCCTAGGCGGCAACCCGCCGACGTGGCTGACTCAGACCCTGTTTGGTCTGGTGATCGTCGGGGTTTCCTTCGCAGCCTGGCGCGGCGGCCCCCGCACAAAAGCCGTCCTACTGCTTCTGTTGGCCGCCGTGTTTGTCTACCGGGC
The DNA here is from genome assembly GCA_025354525.1 of Acidobacteriota bacterium. Taxonomy (GTDB): domain Bacteria; phylum Acidobacteriota; class Terriglobia; order Bryobacterales; family Bryobacteraceae. The sequence continues at coordinate 2,060 of JANXMS010000069.1, read as the reverse complement.
CCAGTACGCCATCCGAAACGTTAGCGAAAAGGAGTTTGACGTCATCTTCTTCCATCATGAAGGTTACAGGCATTTCCTGAATGGGGTGGATCCATATGCCCCGCCGTTACCCTTGTATTTGGATCTGGAGAGCGCCCGGAAAATTTACCAGTCCGAAAGACTCACCCAAGATTCCATTTTGGTCGGCTACGTCTATCCGCCACTGACCTTTTTGCTGGGGCTTCCATTTTTTGCCCTCCTCGGGGACTTCCGCTTTGTTGGAGTCTTCGCTCTATTAGTAATTGCTTTCCTGCTGAACCGGGTGTCGCCGGACCCGGATGGATGGCTGCTAGCCGCCATTATCCTCACAAACCCATTCGGCATCCAGGTGGTTGCCTTCGGGTGGGTCGAGACATCCGTGGTAACGCTTCTATTATTCTTTCTACTTTGTTGGCGCCGGTGGCCGGCGCAATCCGCCTGGGTCTTCGGCCTATTTATCAGTAGCAAACAGACCATGTTGGTTTGGATCCCGCTGGGATTGGTGTTGCTCTTCACCCGGTTTCCGCGGTGGCAGGATCGCTTGGTCTGGCTGGGAAAATGCGCAGCGGCTGGACTGCTGCCGTTACTGGTCTTTTCTCTCATATGGACGCCACGGACAATTTATGACAGCACCGTGGCATTTATCGCACACGCTCCGCTCCGCAACGATTCCCTTTCCCTCGGCACTCTATTGCTGCATTCCTTTCCCGGAGCGCTCTGGATAGTTCCCTTCTTCGGGCTCGGTGCCCTGGGTCTGATTCTGTTCTTGGCCGTTCGCAAGGGATTGGCCCTGTCTATGGGCATGTGGGCAATCACCTACGCTACCGGCTGGACGGCGTTCCTGATTCTTAACCGACAGGCATTCCCAAACTACTACTTCCTGGCGATCCTGCTGTGGCTTATCGGCTCGGCCCTGTTGGGCGCACCGGAACCAGAGACGGAGACGCCTAAAAGGCCAGCTTAACGCTACGGTCGGTAGAGTCGATAGATTCGCAAGACGTCGAAAAAGGCCCGAACAAAATCCTGCGGGCGGACTCGTGAGCCCGCCACGTCGCGCCATTGTTCAAGCGGAAATTCATAAATGGAGTTCTGCACCGATTCCATGTTGTAGCCGCGAAGCTGGATAAACCGCGCCAGAATTTCCACATCAAACACCCAACGCGTACAAAACGGTGCGTCAAAAAGCACGCGAGTCTCTCCGCTTACCCGAAAGATTTTCGCCCCACATTGCGTGTCGTAGATTGGCAGTCGCAGCGTCATTGATACCACCGTGGCAAACATTCGGCCCAGGTAATGACGAATTGCGCGCCGTTCAACCTGTCGCCCAAGCAGCTTAACGCGCGCCCCGAAGATCATCGCCAGTTCCGGGCGACCCGCAATCACCGCCGTCAACTCACGGATCGCTTCCAGGGGCGTGGCCAAATCAGCATCCCAAAATCCTACATACAGGCATCCTTCCCGAGGCAGGGCAGCCAGCACTCCAGCCCGTACCGCTTCCCCTTTGCCACCGTTGAGGGCCTGATCCAGAACGCCCACCTGATCTTCGCGCCCCCTGCTGGCCCGCCGTAGCAGATCAATCGTATTGTCCTTGCTCCCATCGTTAACCAGCAGAAAGTGGATGGCCGGGTTGGCGTCGAAAAAAGTGGTGAATTGCTCGAAAGGGAAGCGGGTAGATTCGTTGTAACAAGGAATTACGATCGTGCAGGGACGGTTCATGATGATTGCTCTTGCAGAGTATCACCTATGCTTCGGCGCTCGCGAAAAAGTGACCGCCCTTTCTCGCCAAAAGTTGACCACCGATTGAGAGTCGCGGAGGGCATCCGAGGGTCTATTGATGGGCGACAATTAGGAACCGCTTCTAACGACAATTCCTTTTGCAGCACCATCAGCAGGTGTTTTAATTGGTTCTTCGCTGTTTGGTGTGGGTAGAAGAGCCGGCGCAAGATCGCCAGTGATGAGGGTAGCCTACAGTGGCAGGAGCATTCGGCCCGCAAGACCGGCCGTGGAAATGGCGGGCGGTGGAAAGCGAGGAAAACCAAAAG
>JANXMS010000067.1 GCA_025354525.1 Acidobacteriota bacterium | reverse complement strand
TGGCCTCGTTCGATGTAGCGGAGCAGATCCTTCTGCTTGGCCATTCGGATGTTGCCCTGGAGAAACTGCTCGCCCATCGATAGGGACGGATATTCGCGCAGGACCTGATCGAGATCGCGTTGCAACGCTTCCGCGTATAGGCTGGTGAACCGATCATATTGAAACAGGGCGCAGACCATGCGGCGAAGCAGGCCGAGTTCGAGTTCGGAGTCTGGCCGGAACTTGCGCATGTGACTTTGGTGAGATCGGACATAGGCATGCCGATCGTCTGTGGTCAAAAGGGTGAAGAAAGGGGGTAAGTCTTCCTTATGGAGTTCGACATGTTCGCCGGTTGCGATCGCGTTCATGGAGCTTCGATATTTGCCGTCCGGTGTGACGGGCCCCTTGCTCTTTTGGCCGTTGCGACGGGCGCGTTCGGCCCGGCTCAGTTTTTGTTCATCCGTTAGTTCTTTCACCTTGATTTTCTCCTGTGGAAATGGAAAAAGGCGCTGTTTGCTTCGGCCCTAGTTGGGACCGACGCAGACTAGCGCCTTCGATCAAAATCCTATCACGGGGGTGTCCAGCTTTTGGATGGTGATTAGGGACGGAGAGAGGATGGTTTCTATTAGAATTAATAAGATACGGGCTGAAAATAAATATGAACGGTCTGTGATGGAGGGGTTTTGGTAGGGCAAAAAGTGTTTGAATTGTGTTTCCCGCACGGTTTTGTGACACTGGGGGGGATTGGTGCTTCTAGTGGATAAGGAATCCGTCAAGGCTACATTGCGCGCTCATGAACCCGAACTTAGATCGTCGGGGATTGTTCACCTGCACTTGCATGGGTCGGTGGTGCGGGGTGAGGCCGGTCCTTTTTCGGACGTCGACTTGGCTGCTGTTTTTGACCGGAATAAAATACGCAGTCCGTTGGCCGAGATTCGGCTAGCTCGAGAGTTGTCTGTGTTACTAGGAGCAACGGTGGACTTGGCCAATGAAACGACGCTCAAGGCGGACGTGCGGGCGAACTTCGAGCGGGAAGCTGAGTGTGTCTTTTAGGGGGACGCGGCAGTGGTTTAGGGATATTCTGCAATTCACTGAACGGCTCGCAATGCATACTGCCGGGATGGACCTGGAGCATTTTCGGACTGATGTGAAAACGCTCGACGCGGTGGAGCGGAATTTACAGATGATCAGCGAAGCGGCGATTCGGCTAGGGGAGCAGGCCGAGACACTTTGTCCGGGGCCGGAGTGGCGGGACATTCGCGGGCTAGGGAATTGGTTACGGCATCAATACGACGGGATCGATCTTGATGTGATTTGGCATGCTGCGACGGTGGATGCTCCGGCGTTGCGGGAGGCGGTCTTGGCGGCGCTACCGGATGTGGAGCGAGGTTCGGGGTCGGTCGCGGCCGACGAGTAGTTCGTTCGCGGAAACGAGGACAAATCCGGAGGGTACAGGACAATCATCCTTTTCCGACGGAGTGACGGAGCATTTTTCGTCTATGCCTTTCCCAAAAGTGGACGAGGGAACATCAATGCGCTGGAAGAACGGACGTTTAAAGACCTTGCAAAATGCACCCTTGCGCTCTCCGATGCGGCGCTGGCGAAACTGGTAGAAACGGAAGCCTATATGGAGGTAATGTGTGATGAATAAAGCCAAGACGTACAAGAGCGAAGCGCTGGCAGCGATCCACGAAACGGTTTCGGACATGCTTGACGCCGGGGTGATCGACAAGCAGACCATGCGCCATTTTGACGAATCCTGTTTGACGCCGGTTCATGGATTTACGGGAGAAGAGATCCGGGCGCTGCGCGAGCGTGAGGAGGTGAGCCAAACGGTTTTTGCTCATTACCTGAATGTGACGATGGATTCTGTCAGCCAGTGGGAACGCGGGCAAAAAAAACCTGCCGGAGCATCGCTGAAATTGCTTTCGTTGGTAGAACGCAAAGGGCTTGCCGCGATTGCTTGAAGTTTATACGGAATCGTCCCCATCTGCCAGGGTGCACGCGGGGCGTTCGATGCAGCCGAGGTAGATGGCAATGCGGAGTTCGGCGGCGGTGGTGCGGAGGGTATCGAGATGGCCGGGCCTCGAGTTGCACGGCTTGCGGGGAGTATTCGGCAAAGATAGATTTTTGGAGGGGGAGTTTAAGCGGGTGCCGTCGGTGAGGTCGGGCCAGAAGGGGTAGCCGGGGACGACGGATTCGCTGAAGATGACGAGTTGGCAGTCTTGGTGGGCGGCTTGGCGGTGGAGGTAGGCGGGGGAGATTTTGGGTAGGCCGAGGGTGAGGAGCTGGGGGTCGTGGGCCTCTGGACGAAAGTGTGAGGTACGGGTGGAGGGGCCTGGGTTGCCTACCAGCCAGCGAAGGGGATGGCTTCTTCAGCGGCGACTAAGACCACATAAGGCGCGGCTACGCCAGTGGCTCGGGCGGCCTCGTATACCTCGATAGCCGTCCGACCAGATGCTAAGAGTGTTTCGCCGTCCAGGGCAACCCACTGACCCAGAAAGGCGCTTCGATGCCGCGAGACCCAGTTATGCTCCTTATGGTGATCATCCAAGTGATGGGCTACAGGGTAGAGGCTATCGCGGCTAATCGCTTCATCCGACAGGAGGGGTACGTCGGGGAAACTGTCGGCCCATTCGAGGAAGGCCAACGCCTCTTCTTCGCCGCTCATCCTTACGCCCTTTCGCTCGGGGGCCCTTTCGCTGGTGGGCATTTTCGCCCGGGCGGCTTCGCGGTATAGCACCTCTAGGATGTAGTCAGTCAAGGAGAGTCCTCGTTCCTGGGCGAGGAGTTTCAAGCATTTCTCAACTTCCGGATCGAGATTCAACGTGATTGACATTGGTTGGGCTGGCTCCTCACTTCACATTAGCGGATTTCAAGCTGACGGACTTCTCCCTGGCAGGAGGTCCGCCCCGAGCGAGTGTCGTAAGGGGTAGAATCGAAGAGCGGTGGCCGATCATTCCGAATCCGCTCGCTCACACCCATGCTGCTTGATTCACAGATCCAAGCACTTCTAACCGAGAAGAAGCGCCTTCCAGACAATTGGCGAAGGAAGCTAAAGATCAAGAAGAAAACCCACAATTGCCACGCCGAGAAGGAGCTTGAGATTCCAAGGGTGGACGGGGGAAGCTTCCGCATCGTTCTCCGCCAGAGCCAGCCGAACCCGTTCGACTTTTCGGTAATTTTGATGTACGAAGATAGCGCAGGAAAGAGTTACATCCTTCGCCGATATAATGGAAAGCACCCATCTGCCCATACGAACAAATGGGAGAAGGCCAACAGAGGAAAAGACTACTACTTTCGAAACGTCTTCCATATCCACACGGCGACCGAGCGCTATCAGACGGGTGACTACGGAATCGACGGATATGCGGAGCCCACCGATAAATACTTCGATTTCAAGACGGCTTTTGACCGGTTCATCGAAGACCATGGTTTTGAGCTGCCCCCCTTGTCGCCCTCAGAAAGCGGCGTCCTTTTCGACCCGGAGACGATTCAATGACGGACAGTAACCTGCTCCAAGACTTCAGGAAAAAAGTTTGCGGCGAGATTGAGATAGAAGCCGAGGGGCTGAATCGATACATCGTTTACACTCCGTTCATGTTTGATGACGGAGACCACTTCGTAACGATTTTGCGGCAAGATAACGGCGGTTGGCTGCTCTCCGACGAAGGGCATACCCTTATGCACTTGAGTTACACCGGCGTCGATTTCGACACCGGAACGCGGAGGGACGTGATCGATAAGGCGGTATCCTTATTCGGACTTGAAAACCATCAGGGGGAGTTCTCGCTACGAGTGCCAGAGGAACGATTTGGCGATGCACTTTTTTCGTTTTCTCAGGCTTTGATGAAGATTTCGGACACCGCCTATTGGACGAAGGAGCGAGTTTCCACAACATTCTATGAAGATTTGAAGGTGCTGCTCGCGGATAAACTTGACGCATTCGGCCCGCGATTCGAATATACGGACCCTTTCCATGACGGAAACAAGACTTACCCGGTCGACTGTTACCTGACGGGTACAACTCGGCCGATTCTTATTTTTGGGATCAAGGACGAGGTGAAGTGTCTTCAATCGTCGATCGTCGTGCGGCAGTTCGGTCAATGGGCTTACAAGACAAGGTCGATTGGCATATTTGAAGATATGTCGAAGATTTCTTCCAGGAAGCTCCCGCAATTTACTGATGTTGCGGATAAACAGTATTCGTCACTGCAGGTTGCGGAAAGCATTCGGGACTACGTATCGGATCTTCAATAAGACCCGTTGTTTCGTGCGGGGGCCTCGACACGTGGCCAGGGTTGGGGCACGTCGTGAGTTTTGTTCTGAAATCCTAACCAAGCGACCCTTTGTCTGCCGATGATCTGCCATTCGGGCTGACAATCGCACGGTCAGGACGGAGGGCGTTGCGGTCCGCGATACTGTTTGTAGGGAGTTGGATCATGACTATTGCCATAGGAGTTGAGGTTGCGGAGGGGGAGGTCGCTGACCTATGCAGGCGGTATCAGGTGAAGCAGCTGTCCGTTTTTGGCTCGGCCGCGCGAGGGGAGCTGCGGGCGGACTCCGATATTGATGTGCTCGTAGAGTTCGTCGACAATGCGACGGTAGACATATTTGATTTTGGCCACTTGGAATCGGAACTGAGCGTTTTGCTGGGGCGGCGGGTTGATCTGGTGTCGCGTCGGGGGATGAATCCGCGGATTGCTCCGCATATTTTGCGGGAGGCTCGACTGCTGTATGCGGCGTGAAGCCGCTTTTCTGGGGGACATGGTGGCGGAGGCGGACTTGGTGCTTCGCTACGCGGGCGAGTCTTCGCTGGAGCAGTTCCTCGCCGATCCCCTTTTTTCTCGCGGTGTTCTCCATTCGCTAATGATCATTGGCGAAGCAGCTAACCGGATGCCGCAGGAGGTTTGTGATCGATATCCGGAAGTGCCTTGGCGTGATCTTGCCGGCCTTCGGCATCGGATTGTACATGATTTACCCTGGCGTCGACCTTGGATTGATTTGGGGCCTGGTGACGGGTCGCGTAGGGACCCTGCGGAATCAGTTGGAGACGATTTTGGTACGGGTCTATGGAGCCGATGCGCCTGCAGTTTGAGGTTCGTTGGGAGATGGGGTTTGGGAGAGGCGAAAAAGGGCCAAAATCGTCAACTTCCCCTCGACAGCTCGAAGATCCATCCACGCGATTGGGCCAGACTCGACAATTGCTTCGCTTTCCGCTCTACCTCTTTCCTCTCAAGCGCCGAAAAATCCAAGTAGCAATGTTCTGGGTACGGTACCCCATCTTCTACAACTTGAAGTTGTTGTGCTGTGCATTCCTCATGTGACACTGCCATCACACCTGCCGAGGCATATGAGGGGTTGCTCGTAAACCGAGCCCATGCGGCGTGGGCCGCGATTCTGTCTCCGTTGTCGACGGAAAGGAGATGCTCATCTTTTGGCGTTGGGCGAAACGCCTGTGAAGTAACTCGACCTTTCTGCACGAAGCTGGGATGAATCTGACGAAGAAGCAGCGTCTCGGAAGTCATGCCGGCCTCGAACGTAGCAGGTTCCCAATCGATTCGTTCAACGTGGCCCAGCCGATGCTATTTTCCGTTAATTCGAGGCCGTGGTCCTGGGACTCTCCCGTGGGCAAATGCAATGCCTGATAGGTCGCTCTCTGGCTCTTTAGATCGATCTCCAACGAGACTTCCCAGTCACCGATTGACCACTCCGCCTGGACGCCGCCTTCCGCTGTTGGATAAAGATGGGGCAACGGCAGTTCGGCATCAAAATTTTTGTCGAACTGCTTCGCAAGCGCTCTCAAGATCGTTGCATCCAGCGGCGCTCCCTTCCCATTTAGCCAGCCAGCTTTGAGCGCGGCAAGGTCTTCGAGGCGAGTTTCCACGTCGAGCGGGTCGAGCTGATTAATATGCTCGACGGATTCGAATGATTTGGGTCGACCCGATCTTTCCCGCTTGATGATTCCTTGCACGGCGAGCGTACAACCTGTCTGGTACTTTACAAACGCATCGAGAATTGTCTGGAGATGCTGTTGCTCGAGCGGGGCTTTCAGCTTGCTTCCATTCGACAATTCGAGCTCGAATATTTTGTCTGATTGGTCGGCCGCTGAGATTTTCCCCTTGTAAGTCGCTTCCTCCGTCCATTCCTCCGCTTCGGAGGCTCGCAATAGTCGTTGACGTATATCTGGGGTGAGGCTGGTCGTTCCGCCTTCGGCGAGAGTGAATTCTATGCTCTCCCCGTCCAATAAGGATCGCCCAAAACGGTCGAAGTAGCGGAGGAGTTCCGGATGCAGCGCCGGTTGCGTGCCTTTTTCGACGCTAGCGATGGCACCGACGATCTTGTCGCCTGCCTTTTGGATGTATTCGGAATCAGAAGATGGGAACAGGGAGAGACCGGTCAATACAATCGCCAGCACCGTACTGCCTTCCTCGACTGCTGCCAGGTGCAACTCCAGGCCCTTGGCAAAGCCTCGAGGTGTTCGCTGACGGGTCGGGTTGGCCGACAGATACTCCCTTTTTGCCACTTCGATCAACATTTCTTCTAGAGCAGCAAAATCCTTCAGGACTTCCAGCGGGACAGAATGCTGGGTGAACCTTGGTCCGTGGAGTCGCGGTTTGAAGAATGGCTCAATCATTTGGGCTTATCCGAGATCACAGCGTGCAACCAGTTTGTACAGCGATGAAGGTCTTTTGTGCTGAACCCTCCTCAACCATCCAGTGTACCTTTGAGGTGAGCGGTCGAGAATCTCTATTCCGTGGAGAATTTGGTAGGGTCGGGTTAAGTATTGCTAAAACACGAATTCCAGGAAATGGCACGGCAAACGCATTGTCTTCGGAGTCTGACTTGAGCAGCCCAGCTTCTGTGGAAGCGTTTCGCAAGGCGGCGAAGGCTTTCACGGATACGGCGACTCGAACGCGAGAAGAGGCCCAGCACGCGCTGGTTTCGGCAGGTTTCCGCACTCCGACAGGTCGGCTGAAGAAGCCTTATCGGTAGCCAGTGCGTCGGCTCACTTTCAGTTTCGTGGTGGCCTCCCACGACGGTGATCAAGTCGTCGGTGAAAGGATTTTGGGCGGAGAAACGTAAAAGCCAGCTAGAACGACTGGCTGGGGCCGGGAGCTTATTTCTGGGAGTCGAATCGGAACTGAGTGCGCTGCTGGGGCGTCGGGTGGATTCGGTATCGCGACGAGGGATGAATCAGCGGATCGCTTCCCATATTTTGAAGGAAACGCGGGTACTCTATGCGGCGTGAAGCGGCGGTAGGGCGCTAGCTTCGAGCGGCCTCAGCAGCAATGTGGCCCGCGAACGAGGTGACGAACGTTCTGAGACTCGTCATTTCAGAGAGATCGCCATAGTCACCGGTTGCCACCGCCGTTCTCGGAGAGGTCAGCAAAGCTGCGGTCGTATAGAGTTGCTCCTGAACAAGGCGTTGGCAAAGCAGATCGTATCTTTGCAGATATGACGCTCCCTTGAATTCGGGCAGGATTGGGAAATGGTGGCCTTTGTCCTTAACTGGCGAACGCGATCTGGGTGCATCTTCAACTAACATCATCCAGGCTACGAAAGGCGGAGGCTGTTTGCCGAATGCACCTTCTCGAAAGGCGGTCCAGAAATCATGGGAAGTGCCGATCGCTTCCTCGGTTCGGTTGTTAAAGTTGTTCCCGAAGGACGGCCCGACGTGACTTTTCATCTCAATGGCTGCGACGAGCCGATTCTGATGGACGACCAGCAAATCCCACAGTTTCGTGGGCCGGAAGTATCCGGGAAGCGTTAACACAGCGCGACGATGGAACACTGCGGCCTGCGGCAATCCATTTGCCTCGACCAAATCCATGACGAGGGCGATGAAGCCGTCCATGTTTTTTCCGCCGACGGCCGCGGCGCGTCCGCTTTGGTCGCCAGTTCCGGCCTCAATCTGCTTTTGCAGGGCCTTTTCGCGGTTACCCCAAAAGGCCATGACGGATTCTCTGGCTTTGCGTTCGTAGTCTGCTAGATCAAGCGCCATTTTGTTGTGTGACTGCCGCCAAGGTCAGCTTTTCTGCTTCGGTGAGCTGGTACAAGGAATAAACCGCGTGGTTGCAGGCCGATACGTCGGCGCGCTCCGCTGCCTGAATCAAGTCTCGCTTTAAGTTATCAGGTACGTCACTCCAGAGAGGGATTCTGATGCGCCGGAGATACTGTGCCTGAAAGCGCAAATAGCCTCCGCGCATTTTGGTCGAGTACATCGAGACGAATAACCTGGCGATTCCTGAAAGCAGAACCGCCTGCAGCGCTTTGAGGTTCCAAGTGTCAGAGGTCAGGTAGTAGAGATTGTGATGCGGATAGAGACGGCCGGCTTCAAAAACGACCTGTGCTTCGCCCTTGATGTCCGGAATTAGCAGTTTAGGCCGGCTCGCCAAGGCGGGGTAGATTCTGTCAATGGTACGGTACCAATTCGCTGGGGCTTTTTGAGCGACATGTCGTCCCATAATCTGAGCTTTGTGTGTCTCGAGATAGCGCCGCAGCCGTGGATAACGGGCCAAGTCGACCAAACCGCCCTGATCAGCAAAGGGGTTTATCACACCCAGTCCCTGCCACTGCACGTGGCCGGAAAGTATGTCGCGGGTCGTGGCCAACGGCAACTTGCGGTCCGGCTCTACGTCCAGCTCGTCAAATCGACCGATGAAGGCTTTGTCCGCGCCCGTCGCGACGCCAATGCCGACCATGCAGCCGGCTTCCTCAACCGTGGGGATTTGTTTCTCTAGTCGCCGCGCCAGGTCAAACTGAGCGTCCGATTCGAAGATCCATGGCTCCGAGCCGACGACTACATTTGTCAGGGCGGTTATGGTCGCGTCCGCGCCCATAACATTGGAGGAGCGCAGGTTTCTGGCTAGGAGATTAAGGGCGTTTCCTTCAATGAGGGGTTGCCGGGCAACTAGCGTTGAGGACTGAGGCTCTCGACTGATGACGGTGATAGCGGGATAGGCAATGACTTCGGAATGGAACGCGGGTGCGTTCGCCATATCGATGAAGTACTTGAGGTGGAATTTGTCGGACACGAGTTGGCGGAGTGGTCCGCCATATCGATTCTTCATCCAGCGGTCGGCGCAGATGAAGCCTAGAGCCCCACCATTGGCGAGGCTGCTGAGGGATCGTTCGATAAACGCGATGTAGAGGTCGGCGCGATCAAACATGGTGCTGTAACGGGCTCGATACTCGGCCAGGAGGACATCGGGGATTAGTTCCTGGCGAACGTAGGGCGGGTTGCCGACGACTACGTCGAAATTGGCATCGAGTTGTACGAGTAGGTAGTCCCCATTGATAAGCCAAGTGTCGGCAAGCGTATTGGCCAAACCGACACCAAAACCCCTGCCCCGTAAAAGCGCGACCACTTCTTTGTGGGTGCGTACAAAGGAGGAGTTGTGCAGTTCGACGGCGCGGATTGAGCCTGCCAAGGTCACGGCTGTATCATCTAAGCAGGTGAGCGCGTCCAACGAGGCGTCTAGTAGTCGCGCTATTGCCGCGAGAAGAAACTCTCCCTGGCCGAAAGATGGCTCTAGCAGTCGCAGTTTGTGAAGTGGGCGGTCAGCCGTGTATCCGACGAGGTCGAGAATAAAATTGACAACCTCTCGGCGTGTGAAAATTGCGCCGCGCTCCTCGATTCCGGCATTGGCAAGGTCAGCGGTCGCGGACGCAATTGGGCAGAAAGCCGGGAAAACAGTTTGAAACTGGCTTCGGCTGTCGAAAGCGTTGTTGAGATTCGCGCGGCTACGTTCACCGGGGGCGCTCGCCCGGAGTTGAGCCACTGCCGGTGGATGAAATGCCGTTCTCCGAATCAGTTGGCGTTGGGCAACGGCCACGCATCCAGTCTCCTCCTCGCCCGCATTTGATCGAGGAACGATCTGAATCGGTGCTTCGGCGATGTGCCCACCTCCCGACGACAGCGACGGTACTCTTTCACCTAACGGTTCAAATAGCGGCAATTGATCCACAATACAACAATATCGACATTTCCACTCCAATCTTCTTCTTTTGTTCGCCATGGTCGGTTTTTGGCGCGGGACGACTTGCGGTGGATACCAGTTCTGGCCAAGGGGATTGTCGCGCCGTTGAAAGAGGCCGGAGAGTGAAACGGGGTGGGAGCGGAGCCTGATAACGACGAAACGGGTCACTTCGGGCCAGAATGCGTAGCAGTGGACGGGTTCCGAAGCTGACGAGCTTCGACTCTTGATTGGTGGCCAGCCAATCACTGGGTTTCGAAAAATGGGAGAAGTGGCGCATCGGTCGATCACGGAGTCCGAGCTCACGTCCAACGTAAGTTGGAGCTCTACGGCCAGAGCGAGCGAGAGGCGGACTCAGGCTGCCGTTCCATCGGATACTTCAGAATTAAGCACAGGAGTCGCCACCATCGTCGGAGTCCTCCCGAGAATTGGCTCAGGATATCTCGATTGATTTGTATGTAATAATCAGAACGCTCCACCTAAGCGATTCCTAAATGAGCCGATCAGCCGACTACACAATTCAAGGATTCCATTACCAACTTAACAAGACTCTGCTCGAGACATTGACCAACGGAAATCAGGTTATCGTAGTCGAGGGAACTGAAGACATCGACATTCTGAACGATACAGAAATAACGCACATCCAGTGCAAATACCACGAAGCAAGAGAGAAATTCACACTAGGTTTAGTCTACAAACCAATTATAGAATTCATGCTGGCGTATAGCCTGAACTATGGGAAGCCCGCTCGCTACGTGCTCTTTATTCATACAGCAGACCGTCACGATGGGCTATATGAACTGACAGTTGGTGATATTGCTGCGATCTTGCAAACGAGGAACAAGGAAATCAGGAAGCTCATTTCTAAGGTGAAACCGGCGGTTGCACCGGACGCATTCGTGAGCCGCGTCCGAATCGAGTTCGGGCCAAAATATGATGATCTTAAGGCGCAAATATATAGCAAGTTAGCAGGCGAGGGATTCAGTGATGTTGACGTAGATGCGCTAGTGTACCCCAACGCGATCCATCTGATCGGCACTGTTAGCATCCGTCACGATCAATCGGAGCGTACGATCACTAAGTCTCAGCTCGTCGAGTTTCTCCGAGCTAATAAGCAGGCGATTATCTCAAGTTGGACCCTGGCCGTCTCGAATCGAAAACGGCTTTTGGCGCTGGCTCAGAAAAAAGTACTGCCATGGATGAAGGTGAATTCGACCAGACGCGCGCTCGTCCTTGGGAAGGAGATCCTGACCGACGATCCGAATGTGTCCGATTTAGTGCGTTTCATTGCAGACTTTGTGCGGCTCTATAGCTTCAAGGTGGCGCATACCCACCCACCGTTATTCTGCTTCGAGATGACCCTAACGAAGTTTTCCGCCGTTTTCGTTGCGCTCAATAAAAAGGGCATACGCGCAACGAGTGGCTACATCTTTGGCGAACACTTCGACGTGAATTATCTCCTTCGAGATCCTCTAGTCGGACGGGCGAAGAATGAACAGTTGCCTCGTGAATTCCAAGTGCGCCTTGCTCTAACTGAACATTTGGCTGTAATCGCTCTATCGCACCATCCGGATATAGTATTCTCGACCGTCGACGAAAGACTGAGGTGGACCCCATTGGCTAGACACGAAAGTAAGTGAGTCTTAAGTGTATCGAGGGGCTGATTACCGAGACCAGGATGACACAGTTGGTCACGATTAGGTAAACTGTTTTCCACCTGAGTGGAGGATAGGGCAACGC
>JANXMS010000066.1 GCA_025354525.1 Acidobacteriota bacterium | reverse complement strand
CTCAGCTGGGATAATCCGCCGAAGCGTCCAAATGTCGCTCGCCATCAGTTCGTTCTGGAACTCGGCGATGCGTCGCCACGGGTCCCACTGGGCGCTGATCAATTTGCCCGTTACCCCATTGCTTTCCGCTGATGCCGAGTACGAGCACCCTTCCGCTGCGTCAGCGATGCCTTGTAAAGCGCCTCGCCCGGCGGCCAGCACTCCGTCAGGAAGGCCCGTGCCAGTCCTTGCCGCGCTCGGCGGGGATGATGCGCCGAAGCGTCCAAATGTCGCTGGCCATCAGCTCGTTCTGGAACTCGGCGATGCGTCGCCACGGGTCCCACTGGGCGCTGATCAACCCTGCCCGTTGCCCCGTCACTTTCCGCTGATGCCGGGTACGAGCACCGTTCCGCTGCTTCAGAGATGCCTTGTAAAGCGCCTCGCCCAGCGGCCAACACTCCGTCAGGAAGGCGCGTCCCAGTCTTTGTCGCGCTCAGCTGGGATAATCCGCCGAAGCGTCCAAATGTCGCTCGCCATCAGTTCGTTCTGGAACTCGGCGATGCGTCGCCACGGGTCCCACTGGGCGCTGATCAATTTGCCCGTCACGCCGTCGCTTTCGGCCGATGCCAGGTAGGAACAAAGTTCTGCGCCGATCGTCAGTGGAGCGCCACCGTTGTCCCGCTGCTTAAGTAACGTCTTGTAGAACGCTTCGCCAACCACCTCGGGACCAACCGCCAGCACTTCGTCTAGAAACCGAGTATTGAGCGCCCCCGGAGCGACCGCGTTTACGTCGATACCCTCTGACTTCAACTCCTCCGCCAGCGTTTCGGCGAAGCGGACCAAGCCCGCCTTCGACGCCGAGTAGGCGCTAAGGAACGGAAGCGGCTTCGTGGCACCACCCCCGGAGATGATCACTACCTTGCCTCGCGTCGCTTGGCGCAACAACGGCAGGAACACCCGGCAGCAGTAGACTGTTCCGATTAAGTTCACCTGAAGAGCGTGGACCCAGGCGGTCCAATCGAGCGTATCAAGGGCTCCCTTCGGACCGTAGATCCCGGCGTTGCAGATTAGGATGTCAACACTGCCGAGTAGCTCCGTCGCGCAAGCGGCCAGTGTCTCCACGGCGGCCTCCTGGGCGATATCGCAAGGGACGGCGAAAGCTCGGCCGGGGTAGGCCGCCTCAAGTTCCGCGTGAGCGGACGATAGGTCGGCCGCGTTGCGGGCGCACATCAGTACCTGAGCACCGTCCGCTAACAGTTGGCGCGCGATTGCTAGGCCGAGGCCATGACTAGAGCCGGTGACGACGGCCCGTTTTCCTTGTAGTTTCAAAAAGCTCTCCCAATCGAAAAATAGCCTCAGCGCGCCCGGCCGAGCAATGCCGGTTTAAGCAACCGAACGGTATCGAAACCGAATGTCGATGCCAGCGCCGGGTACATCAAACCGCACCCCAGCTACAGGGTCATCAACACCATAGCACTATGGCTTCGGTCTCGGCCAGCGCCGACGCGATGGAAGCGTGCAAAGGAATGTGGTTCTCCAGCCCGGGGGGGTAATTGTGTATTTGAGGGTCAAATGCGTGCACCTCCGCACCCTGCGCATGCAGCCATTGCGCTGCTTCGACGGCGGCGGAGCGGCGAAGGGTGTTGGTGCCGGGCTTGTAGGTCAGCCCGAGGACGGTGATGCGGCGGCCGACGAGCGTCGGGAAGACCCCGGCGATGCAGCGCGGCAGCCAGGTCTTGTGGTACTCGTTGCTGGCAAAAACGCCCTCGACCAGCGGGATGCCGATGCCGGTCTGCTTGCCGAGGGCGCGGAGAAACGCGATGTCGCGGGCGAGCGTCCCGCCCGAAAAAGCGCCGCCGGCATGAAGGTACGACTGCGGTCCGATCCGTTGCTCCGACTTCAGCCCGCGCTCCACTTCGAGCGCGTCGGCCCCGGACCGCTCGCAGAGCGTGGCGATCTCGTTGATGAAGCAGATGGACGTTGCCAGGAAGGCGTTGATGGGGTGTTTGGTCATCTCGGCCGACTCGACCGACATCCATTCGATACGATCCGTGACGGGCGCGAAGACGGCGGTCAGAATGGGTTCTTCGCTGTTTGGTGTGGGTAGAAGAGCCGGCGCAAGATCGCCAGTGATGAGGGTAGCCTACAGTGGCAGGAGCATTCGGCCCGCAAGACCGGCCGTGGAAATGGCGGGCGGTGGAAAGCGAGGAAAACCAAAAG
>JANXMS010000064.1 GCA_025354525.1 Acidobacteriota bacterium | reverse complement strand
CTTTTGGTTTTCCTCGCTTTCCACCGCCCGCCATTTCCACGGCCGGTCTTGCGGGCCGAATGCTCCTGCCACTGTAGGCTACCCTCATCACTGGCGATCTTGCGCCGGCTCTTCTACCCACACCAAACAGCGAAGAACCTGGTTTTGTGACCCGCCACTGGCCTCCCCCGCCATAAATTAAAAGGAATGAATCACGACATTGGGCGGTGGAATCGGGCGAGGGAGAATGGCCGAGATGTGTAAAATCCTGGGAGCGTCTGCCCGTAGGCTGCAGGGGGGAATAGGTATCGGTTGGCCGGTAAATGAAGAAGATCAGAAAGCCGGTTGGGACTGACCCATTTCTGCTTCTCGGACTCGGCGCAAATTGACACGAGGCGCACCCGGTTTTGATACCACTGTCTGGCAATGGCCTTCGGCCATTTTGAGACCGGCGAGGTTACTGCTCGCGAGGCCCTTGTTGAGTACCTTGACGGTGATCGTAATTGATTAGCGGCCTCCGGCTCAATAGAATCAATCATTTCCGTAGCGTCGCGCGACGCCTGTGGCATGATTGTGCGGGGCTCTCTGCGGCACAAACTCCCAAACGCAAGGAAACTGGCCCAAATCGGGAGGCGAATGATCCCGAAACCCGCTAATCAAGTACCGGTGATCCCTAGGGAATAACTTCAACTTGGCCGGGGTTCCGGAGAGCGAAAGTGATGACGTTGCTAACGTATATGTCTTGCGCGATGGTCAACTGGGTTGCCGAGTTTGTGGGTAGATCGGAGTTGAGTTCGAGATGAATCTCGTACACGCCGATCGAGCCAGGCCGGAGACCCGCGAAGAGGACGTTAGCCGTTTTCGCACCCGCCAACGAGGAGACGAACTCGCCGACTTCGTTGAGAGCTGGACCGCGGTAGACGGCACCGGTCTTGGCGGCGTCCTGAGCGGCGGACTGTTTGAGGCGACCGAGGCCCGTGCCAAAGACGACAATCGTTTCGCCGGGAAGGGCGGGGTTGGCGGCGGTGATCGGCGCGCCTTCGGTGTTGGCGCAGCAGAGAGCGGGAGTGGTGGCGGTGAGAATCACCTGAGCGCCGTCGTTGGTTTTGGCGGAATAGACTAAGCCGTTGCCTTCTTCGCCAGGGGCACGGGCGCGAAGCCGGATACGGGTGAACACGCCAGCGGGGAACGCCTCCACCTTTTCGTCATTGTTGACCAAGGCGATGAGGGAGTCGCGGATGCTGTCGAGACCGTCGGTGTCCTTGACGGTGTAGACGTAGTCCCGTCCATCAACCGTGATAGTCGCGATGTCGCCAGCCTTTACGCTGCCGTCGACCGATATAGTGCCCGTGGCGCGGGAAGAAAAATGCTGCGTGATGCCAGTCCGGGGGTCGCTGCCTTCGATGGCAAATAAGCCCGGATTCTGGGAGATGATGGGGACGGCGATGGGCATCGTCGTCGTAACGCGACCGTCGCGTCGACGGAGGCGAACGTAGGCGCTGACGCTGCTGCGATCTGAGAACTCCCAGGGAAGCTGGGCGTTGATTCGGGTGGGCGAGACGAGGAAGAGCGGAGCCAGAACGCCATCGAGATAAAGCTGCACGTTGCCGAGTTCAGTCGGCAACTGTTCCGCGTTGGCCGGAGCGGCGGCGGTGACTTCGGCGAGATCGTCGCCGAGGAGCGAGATGACCGTGCCGGGCGCAACTTGGGCGGCATTCGTTCCACCGGTGAGTGTTGCCCCGCCGGTGGCGAGCACAATGGTCGCATCGGCCGGGGAGGTCGCGGTGGCGACGGTAACCGTGTTGCCGGCTTCCCCGCCCTGACGGGCGGTGAGCAGGATCGTACTCAGATCCGGGACCACGCGGGCGGTGACTAAAGGGTCGGGCTTCTCATTGATCAGGGCGATCATTTTCTGCAGGACGTTGGGGACGCGCTCATCCTTGATGAGCTTGTACTTGTAATCGTTCTTGACCGTGCCGCCGTCACCGATGGTGATCGTAATTTCGTCGTTTTCGCGGAGGGTGCCGCTGATGGCAACGGTGGCGGTGGCGAAGACGTCGAGGCTGGCGGAGTTCCGGATGCCGGTGTAAGGAATCGGCTGGTCGTGGGTCGAGAAGACCATCACGCGGCGATTATACGGATCGGCGACATACAGGTTGGCCCCGTCGAAGGCGAGAGACATTGGAGTGCGGAGTTGGTCAGAACTGGCACGGAGAAGGGGGTAGGCGTGGTCGGAGGCACGGTTGACGGTTTCAGCGATCTGGCCGAGGATGACGTCAGCCTTCTGGCCGTTGCGGATAGGCAGGCTGTTGTAAACGAGCACCCGATCATTGCCGCCGTCGGAGATGAACAGCTTCCGGCCATCGCTTAAGACGAAGCGAGGAAACTCGATGGTAGCGGCGCACAAACGCGGGAACACATCTTTGCCGGCAACTTGACCCGCGGCGGGGCACAGCTTGGCACTATCGTTTGCAGTGGCTGAAACGAAATCGGACTGGCCGAGGACGAGGTCGGCGGGTTGGGTGTTCCGGGTGGGGATTGTGTTCCAGATCAGAACGCGGTTGAAGCCGAGGTCGGCGACGAAAACGCGCTGGCCGTCGCTGGAAACCGAGACCGGATTCAGCATGTTTTCAGCTTTGGGGTCGATACGGGTGACGGTGAGGTCGAGTTCGATGCGGGAGGTAAAGTCAGCGGCACCGAGGACGAGGTCGGCGGCCTTGTTGTTCGCCGTGGGGAAGGAGTTCCAGATGAGCACGCGGTTATTTCCGGTGTCGGCAACCATCAGACGATCGCCTTGGATCCAAATGCCTTGCGGACCGCGCAGGCTGCTGGCGGTGGGAGGGTTGGTGGCGCGGCTGGTGGTGAAGTTTTCCTGGCCCAGGACAAGATCGGCGGCCTGATTGTTCTGGGTGGGGATACGGTTCCAGATGAGAATGCGATTGTTGTCGGTATCAGAGACAGCAAGGCGGATACCATCGCTGGCTACTGCATTCGGCTGCCGCATGGATGCGTTGGTCGGAACGAGTTTGAGATCGTTGCTGGCGAAGTTCGACTGGCCGAGCACCAACTCAGCGGTGCCGCGACAGGCGGGGCACCGCTTGCCGAGGATCTGCGGGATTTCGCCATTTACCTCATAGGTGATGGTGCCACTGACGTTACGGTACATCAATACGCGATGGTTGATGGGCGAGGCACTGACGCGGTTGGAGTCTGCGACGAACAAAATATTGTTCGCTAAAGCGAGGCCTCCGACGCCGCCGAGGGTGTTCGGATCGAGGTTCGAACCCTGCGAAGTGAACGTTTCCTGACCGATCAAGAGGCGGGCCGCTTGGCCGGTATAAAAATCGGCGGGCAAGGCCACCGACGCAGTTAAGAGCAATATGGCGAAAGGCTTCATTCGGGGGAACTTCATCATCGAATACACAATTTCTAAGTATAGCAGCCGACGTACCGAGGTACGGATTCGTTGCGAGCGTTAGAAAAGTTTACTTTCCGGGCAGGATTTCACCCCAGATGAGCTGGTACACCTCGAGCGCTCCTTCGACGCTTTTGCCGGCTCGGACGAAGACGCGTTGGTTCACCGAGAGGTTGGCTTGAACGGAGACGACCCCGTTTTCAAGAAAGCGGGTGTCGGGTCGGAGGCGGAAACGGCGGGGGGCTTCCGTGCGAGTTCGGAGTGAGACGATATCAGCGGTGAGTTCGGTGACGACGGCGGAGAAGGCGAGGTCGCCTCGGGGCATGAGGTGCTCGGTGACGCCGCGGTAAACGGGGCGGCGCGGATTTGGGGCCGGGGCGTTGGGTTCGGCGAGGCGAACCGTTCGGGCGTAGCAGCTCTGGTTCTGGCCTCGATCGGCCAGCACCTCGACGGTGTCCTGGGGAGTGAATGCGTTCAGACTGACGCGGACTCGCTGCGATTCAAACCAAGTTCGTTCGTCGTAGGTGCAACGGAGCGCACGCCCGAGATCGTCGGTCAGCCGGAAGCTGCCGCGGAGACCGCCGGTGGAGGGCTCGGTGATTTTCCCGCGGACGATGCCGCTGGGGAGTTGGTCTTCGGCCCCTAACGGGCGGACGAAAAGAGCGGCAAACAAGACCCAGCGCATGTGCCGATGCTACCCTTTTTTCTTTGCAGGCTCTACTCTGTTGACCAGGACTTCGACCCTACCCTGGGGGGGGGTGAAGGCGTTGAGGGTGACGCGGACCCGCTGGGATTCAATCCACGTTCGTTCGTCGTAGGTGCAAGTGAGCGCACGGACCGCCGGTGGAGGGCTCGGTGATTTTCCCGCGGACGATGCCGCTGGGGAGTTGGTCTTCGGCCCCTAACGGGCGGACGAAAAGAGCGGCGAACAAGACCCAGCGCATGTGCCGATGCTACACTTTTTTCTTTGCAGGATCTACTC